>NZ_JBITJK010000048.1:0-63029 GCF_044459945.1 Streptomyces sp. NPDC050164 | reverse complement strand
TCAGCGTGCTGTTCGCGATGCTCCGCGACGGAACCTTCTACGAACCAAGAAGCCCCCGTCTCGCTTGACGAAAGACATAGAGGCACCCCCCCCGCACAATCCCCGGACCGCGACGGAGAGGTGACACCATGCCCGACACCACATCACACCGCACACCGCCACCGCGCGCCCGATGGCGGACCACCATGGCCGCGTTCCTGATCCTGCTGGGCAGCCTCGCCGCCCTGCTCGTGCCCGCCACGCAGGCACAAGCGGCCACGGTGACCTTCACGACGGGCGCCGCACGAACCGGCCAGAACGGCAACACCCTGCAGTTGCACGGGCTCGGCATCGTCAAGGTCGGCGACACCTGGTACGGCTTCGGCGAGGACAAGACCGGCAAGACGTCGGCGGACACGTCGTTCGAGGACATCACCTGCTACACCTCGACCGACCTGGCGAACTGGAGCTACCAGGGCCAGGCCCTGAGCAGGCAGAGCAGCGGGGATCTGGGACCGAGCCGGATCGTGGAGCGGCCGAAGGTCATCTACAACAAGTCGACCAGCACGTACGTGATGTACATGCACATCGACAGCACCAACTACGCCGAGGCCAGGATCGGTGTGGCCACGAGCAGCACGCCGTGCGGCCCGTACACCTACCGGGGCAGCTTCCGGCCGATGGGCAACCTCAGCCGGGACATCGGCCTGTTCCAGGACACCGACGGCACCGGCTACCTGCTGAGCGAGGACCGCAACAACGGCCTGCGCATCTACAAGCTCTCCGCCGACTACCTCTCCGTGGACAGCGCGGTGGCGGTGCTGGGCAGCGGCAGCGTCGAGTCGCCCGCCATGGTGAAGATCGGCGGGATGTACTACGTCTTCGGCTCCCACCTGACCGGCTGGAGCCTGAACGACAACGTCTACGCCACCGCCACCTCGCTGAGCGGCCCCTGGTCGGCGTTCCGGAACTTCGCCGCTCCCGGCACCCGCACCTACGGCAGCCAGACGGCGAACGTCATCACGGTCCAGGGCACTTCCGGCACCACGTACATCTACGCGGGCGACCGCTGGGACACCTCCAACCTGGGCGCCTCGAAGCTGATCTGGCTGCCGCTGACCATCCGGGGCACGACGGTGAACCTCGGTCAGTACCCGACCTGGTCCCTCAACGTGGACGCGGGCACGTGGACGGCCGGCAGCGGGATCCCGTCGGAGGGGGGCCACACCCTGAAGAACGTCGGCAGCTCCATGCTGATGGACGTGTCGAGCGGGTCCACGGCGAACGGCGCCAAGATCATTCAGTGGCCGTCCGCCGGCGGTACCAACCAGCAGTGGACCCTCACCCGGGTGGCGGACAACATCTTCACGCTCAAGAGCGTGAAGAGCGGCCTGTGCCTGGACGTCCCGAGCAAGTCGACCACCGCCGGCGTCCAGTTGCAGCAGTGGACATGCAACGGTGGGACGAACCAGCAGTGGGCCCTGGACCTGACCGGCAGCTACACCGGCAGCAACTACATGATGGTGGGCATCGGCAGCGGCCTGCACATCGGTGTCGCGGGCTCGACCACCCAGGGAGCGGCGGTGGACCAGGAGCTCGGCGGCAGCGCGAGCGTCAACAGCGAGACCTGGACTCTCTCCTGACCGCGTGCCCCGGCGACCCCGCCATCGAGCGGGCCGCCGGGGCACGTCCCCATACGGGGGATCACCTCACGGGCCGGTGCGGACCGGGCCGCTGTCCGCTCGTCTGCCAATGACTCCCCACACATCCCAACTCCCGCACTCCGCACAGCCCTGCGCAGACGAAGGAGTTTGCGCAATGGACCACTCCATGGATCGCAGGCGCTTCCTGACCGCCGCCGCACTGACCGCCGGAGCGGCCGCCCTCCCCGGCGGTTTCCTCTCGGGGAAGGCCGCGGCCGCCGTCCCGCCGCAGATCACCGTCCCCGACCGCGGTATCTACGACACCTCCCCCGCCTCCTCCTGGACCGACGGCTTCCTCACCGGCAACGGCGAGTACGGAGCCATCCGCCACGGGGCGGCCAGTACGTCAAAACCGCCGCCGGACGCCGAGCCGAGGCAAACGCCGGGACCCTGAGGCATGTCCTGTGGGAAGACGATCCCGGGGGGGCCACGGCAAACGGACTGGCATTGGGCCCGCTTCGTTGGCGTGCCGTTTTCATCGACCCTCTTAGAGGTCCTGACAAAGGCCTTGGACGTGGCGGTGGGTGATCAGGCAAGGCCGAGGTGGGCAAGCTCAGCAGCCCGGTGGTCGGCGTCCCCGCCTTCGGCATCGTCATCGACGGTGGCACCGTCCCGCGCGACCTCCGGAGGCCCTCACCGAGGGCGGCGCCGCCCCGGGCGTCGAGCTGATGACGGGCTGGACCCGCGACGAGTACCGGCTGTGGCTGGTCCCGGGCGGCCTCCTGTACCGCGTCGACCGCCTCGGAGCCGTCGCCCTGGCCGGTGCCATGGCCCGCTGCGGCTGCGGCGGCGATGTCCCGCGCGGCTGCCGCGCGCTGTACCCCGAGGCCAGTACGGCGGACATCGTCGGCCAGCTCGTCACCGATCACCTTCTCCGCATCCCCTTGGACCACCTGGCCGACGCCCGTACGGAGCCCTCGTACGTCTACGAGTTCGCCCGGCCCTCAAACCACCCCGGCCTCGGCTCCTGCCACGCCTTGGAGCTCGGCTTCTGGGTGGGCCGCGGCCCGGCGTTCCCAGCCCGGGTCCCTCTGGAAGGCCGACGCCGTCAGGCCTCCGGAACCCACGCCCGCATCGGTCCCTGCCGACGGTTCACCCACACGCAGCACGGAACTGCGCTCAGCCGTACGGCGACTCCGCCGCCCCGGCGCACTTCGTCGGCACTGACAAGGGCCGACGAAGTACAGGCACCCGCGACCGGAGGAACTTGTCCCCGGTCAGGCATATTTTCTCCAGTCTCGCTCCACCTATGAGCAGGGAACTCCGAATCAGCTCGAGCAGCAGGGGAGCGCGCCCATGACCGGTACAGCCGACCCGCACCAGAACTCCTCGCAGGCCCCGACCGACTGCGCGGCCGAGCCGATCGCCGGCATTCTGGCCGAGTTCGTGGACAAGCGCATGGGGCAGCGGATCTCCCAGGGCCAGGACCCGGTCCTGCGACCGGTCTTCGTCAAGTACCACGGCACCGCCCGGGGCGTGCTCACGGTCGCTCCCGATCTGCCGCCGGACCTCTGTGTCGGGTTCCTCAGGGCCGCCCGGGACCAACAGGACGGTCTGACCGCCTGGGTTCGTTTCTCCAGCGACGTCCTGCCGGACCGTCCGGACTTCCGTCGGACCCTGGGCATGGGCATCAAGCTGTTCGGCGTTCCCGGCCCGAAGCTGCTGGAGGACGACGGCCGGGCGGACACCCAGGATCTCGTGCTGCAGAACCATGACGTGTTCTTCGTCGACACCGCCCGGGACATGTGCGAGTTCCAGCAGGACCCGGTCGCGTACCAGAACGCGCACCCGGTGACCCGCAGCATCCTGCAGGCCATGCGCAAGCCCGAGGAGAGCACGCTGACGGCCAGGTACTGGGGCGTGCTGCCGTACGCGTTCGGGCCCGACCGCCATGTGAAGTACGTGCTCGTGCCGGTCTCCTGCCCGCCCGGTGACCCCCAGGCGGCGCCTCCCGAGGAGAACCCCTCCTTCTTCCGGGAAGATCTGCGGCACCGGCTGGCCGCGGGTGAGGCGACCTTCGACCTGATGGTGCAGTTCCGCACGGACCCGGACCGTATGCCCCTGGACCGTGCCACCGTGCGCTGGGAGGAGTCGCTGAGCGCCCCCGTCCGCGTAGCCAGACTGACCCTGCGTCAGCAGGACGTCCGGGCACGCGGTCAGGACGCCTACGGCGAGAACCTGGCCTATAACCCCTGGCACTGCCTGGCCGAGCACAAGCCGGTCGGCAGCATGGCCGAGGCTCGCAAGGTCGTGTACCGGGCGTCGGCCGCCCGGCGCCGCGACGCGAACGGCGTTCCGGCGGCGGAACCCGGCCCCGCACGCCCGCCGTCCGGCGAACCGCACGGGCGTGACACCCGGATCGTGCGGGCCGCGATCCATCCCGCCATCGGCGTGGCACGGGTCGGAGACAGCGCGGACGAGTTCTTCCTCGCGCCCGAGGTGGACGACCCTCCGCCGCTGCCCGCCGGCTCGTACAAGGACGCCACCGGCGCCCTGAAACGGCAGGCGGCGCGCTTCCGCGTCTACGGCTACAACGCCGCCGGTGAGCCGGTCGCCGAGCTGACCGCGGACAACGCGGACATCCGGTGGACCGTGCATGTCGCCAACAAAAAGGCCGCCTGGTACCAGTTCCAGCTGGCCCTGGACATCCCCGAAGCGGCCGCCGCCCCCGCCAGCACGCCCCGCAATCCCAAGGTGCCCCGAAAGGAGCGCGGCCGGCTGGTCATCGACCCCGGTCCCCGCTCGATCCGCGGCCGGGACCGCGCCGACCGGCCCGAGTACCGGTTCGACACGGGCTGCTTCCTCGGGAAGCCCGTCCACCTGGGCGAGGTGCGCACCGACGGCGCCGGCCGGCTGCTGTTCCTCGGTGGGCACGGCGTCTCGGCCTCGGTGGACCACGCTCAGGCCACGCACTTCGCCAACAACGACGGCTGGTACGACGACATCTCCGACGGCCCGGTGACGGCACGCGTGCGCATCGACGGCCGTAGCGTCCCCGTCGAACCGGCCTGGGTGGTGGTGGCGCCACCGAACTTCGCGCCGGAGCTGAAGTCCGTCCGCACGATGTACGACCTGATGCGCGACGTCTTCGTGTCCGCCGGAACACTGCCGCTGCCGGAGAACGTCTCGTTCACCCGTGACGTCCTGCCGATCCTGCGGCGCCTGTGCGACCTCCAGTGGGTCAACCGCGGCATCGCAGCGCTGTTCGGACACGGCGGGCGGGAGCACTTCCTGGCGCCCGGGCGGCTCGCCAGACTGGCCGACCCCGGGCCGCGCCACGCGGAGCTGCGCCAGCAGATCTGGGCCACGATGCGGGACCTCGACCGCGACGGTCTCTCCCCCGTACCGTGGCCGCCCCTCTACGGTGACTCGATGAGCGTGCGGCCGGTCTCCGCACGGCAGCATCTCACCCTGTCCTCGCTGCAGTACCGGTCACTGGCCCGGTGGGCCGCAGGGGACTTCGACGCCGACCACGACCCGTCGGCGGTGCCGCCGCGAAACCTCGACGAGGTGCCGCCGGCGGAGCGGCCGGGCATGCTCGACCGCGCGGCCCTGTCGTTCTGTCTGGCCGACGCGTTCCACCCGGGGTGCGAACTGTCCTGGCCGATGCGCCACAGCAGCCTGTACACGGCACCGTTCCGGGTGCGGCACCGCGCCCCCGGAACACCCGAGTCCGACCATGGCGAGGTGCTCACTCCGCAGGCGGCACTCGGCGTCGACGGCCCGCTGTACGCGCAGGGGCCGGGCGATCTGACGCGCTGGATGGCGGTGCCCTGGCAGACCGACACCGCGCGCTGCCGCTCCGGCTACTACCTCGGGTACGGCCCGCGCTACGACCCCTACCTGCCCACCTTCTGGCCCGCGCGCGTGCCCAACCACGTCCTGACGGAACAGGACTACGACCAGGCGGTCGACCCCGGCAGGCCCGCCGAGGAACGCCGGACCGCCTTCGAGCGCCGGGCCGTCTGGGACAGGTGGTTGCCCCAGGACCGCATCGAGCAAATGAACGCCATGGTCAAGGACTTCGGAAAACTGGGCCTCGTCGAACGGCGCACCGGCGCCGCCGACGACCCGGAGCTGCCCGAGACGATGTTCGTGGAATCCACGGTGAGCTTCCACCCCGAGCAGCCTCCGCCCGCGCTGCGGAACCTGCGGTGCCTGCACGTGCCGGAGGCGGCGGACCCGGCACTGAACGGCGGCGCCGTGGCCGCGGCCCTGGAGCGGACGGACGTACCCCACGAGGTCATGGCGGGCTACTTCGAGAAGGTGGCACGCTTCCCGGAGGAGCGGTGACCTTCGAGGTGATCGTGGCCGGAGGCGGTCCGGCAGGCGCCGTCGCGGCACTGGTACTGGCACGGGCCGGCCGCCGTGTCCTGCTCGTCGACAAGGGCACGGGCGGCCCAGCGTCGTCCCCGTTCCGGATCGGCGAGACCCTGCTGCCCGCAGCCCGGCCGCTGCTGCACGATCTGGGCCTGTGGCCCGAGTTCGCCGCAGGCCCGCACCTGCGGTGCGTGGGGAACTACGCCTGCTGGGGATCGAAGCAACTGCACGGCCGCAGCCACCTCCATGACCCGCACGGACACGGCTGGCACCTCGACAGGACCCGGTTCGACGCGTTCCTGCGGAGCGCCGCCGGGACAGCCGGTGCCGAGCTGCGCCGGGCCGAGGCCGTGCCGCACCTCACGCACCCGGGGGACCGGCGCGTCCTGATCCGCGCAGACGGCCGCCTCGAAGAGGTGCGCTGCGACTGGGTCGTGGACGCCACCGGCCGCCCCGCCGTGATCGGCCGCCGACGCGGCCGGCGCCGCAAGCAGGACCGGCTCATGGCCGTGTTCGCCCTGTTCGGACGTCGGCTCCCCGGTCATCGCACCGAGGACGCGGAGCTGCGCACCCTCGTCGAGGCGGTCCCCGGCGGCTGGTGGTACACGGCCAGGGTCCCGGCCGGGCGACTGGTCGCATACCTCACCGACGCGGACCTGACCGACTCCGCCCTGCGCACCGCCGAGGGGTTCCTCGACGCGATCGGGACCACCCGCCATGTCCGTATCCGCCTCGACGGCTACGACCCGGCCCATGCCCCCGCGCCCCGCTGGACCGCGGCCCACGGGCTGCGTCTGTCCCCTGCGGCGGGTCCCGGATGGATCGCCGCCGGGGACGCCGCCCTCGCCTTCGACCCGCTCTCCTCCCAGGGCATCCTCACGGCCCTGCACACGGGAGCCCGCGCCGGGCGGACCGTCGACCTGTGCCTGTCCGGCGAGACGGCCGCCCTCGCGGACTACTCCCTGTTCCTGCAGCGGATCACGGACGCCTACGAGCGGCATCACGCCGAGACCTACGGCCAGGAACAGCGCTGGCCGGAGCACCCGTTCTGGGAACGCCGACAACAAGCGCCCTGACGGCGCCACTCCCGCTGGGACTCCGCCACCGGGTCCCCACCAGAACAGTGGGGAGCCGGACTCGTAGGCGGGCGAGGGTGAGGGCCCGCCCGCCGGCACCCGGATGCGGGCCGTCACGGCTTCGAACTGGGTGCAGTCGTTTGCACGTGAGTCAGCAGCCGGTCCCATGCCCTGGAGGTCAGTGATGGTGAGGGCTGCCGGATCGCGGTGCACTTCTGTCCGGCCTTGAGTCATCTCGGTGACCAGGGCCCGCATGAACAGTCGAAGGTGACTTCGACGGTCTTTTCGGCCGGGTTGGGGCGTTGGGGTAGCACGTCGGGGCCGCTGCCGCCTCCGCCTGGTGACGCGGGGCTGGGCGTGTGGAGTCTCGACGCGTCCCTCGTTCCCGGCTGAAGGCTACAAGCCCTGGGGCCAGGGGCCGGTGATCGCGACGTGATGCCCGGAGCCCACTCCGAGCCCCGGTGGGCAGCCGCCGGGACGTTCTTGCCCGCGGTCCCGCCGCGCAGATCCGCGTTGTTGGCGGCGAAGCGGAAGATCTCGCCGTCCGTGGTCAGCCCGTGGACGTATTCGGTGCCGCCGCCGTCCTCGCAGAGCACCAGGCCGCCGCGCGGGCTGACGCACATGTTGTCCGGCGCGTTGAGGACCTCGGAGCCGGGCGAGGCGAACAGCACCCGGAACTCGTCGGTGGCCGGGTCGAGTTCGAAGACCTGGCCCTGCCGGGCCGGGCCACCGTCGGTTGTGATGACGTAGATGCGGTCGTTGCCGTACCAGGCGCCGTCGAGGCGGCTGAACACCGCGGCGCCGCCCGCCTGCGCCTGGAGCCGCACCGTGTCCGTCTCCGGGTCGACGTCGTCCACGGGCACCCAGGAGACGCTGCCGTACGCCTTCTCGCCATCGAGGCGGGTGTCGTACGTAGTGCTGCCGATCCGCAGGGCCTCCAGCCGGCCGCCCTTGGACAGATCACCGGGCACCGTCGGAACGAAGCGGTACAGCGATGCGTCGCCGCGGTCCTCGGTCTCGTAGACGTAGCCGGTCACCGGGTCGATGGCGATGGCCTCGTGGTTGAACCGGCCCATGGCTCCACCTGGCGCATACGCCACCAGGCAACCGCCCGAGGCAGCCACTACCAACGGCGGTCCGCCGACGAACCTGCCGGATAGACCGCGAAACCAGACTGGAGTACTAGGCGTCCCGGTACTGGTCCCGGACCTCGGGGCGTTGCTGGAAGCCGGCTGACTTGTAGGTGGCGACGGCACCGACGTTGGAGCCGGGGGTGCAGACGATCGCGCTCGACGAGCCCAGCTCCTGGAGTGCGGCCGCCGCGGCAACGCTGATCGCCTTGCCGTAGCCGTGACCGCGATGTTCCCGGTGCACGCCCATCGGTTCGAGCAACCCGGGCCTCCCCGGACCGGCCGACCACACCGTCACCGCCGCCACCGCGTCGCCCTGGTCGTCGTACGCGACCAGACACCGGGCGTCGGCGTAGGGCAATCCGGCCGCCATCGCGTGCCAGCGCTCGTCCGTGAACCTCGACCCGTCCCACGCTGCCCGATGCACGGCGGCAAACACATGCGCCTGCTCCGGCCCGACCACCTCGACCCGCACGCCTGGGTCCTTCACCGGCTCCGTGAGATCACGGCGCAGCGGCGTCCACGGCTCGTCGGTGTTCCAGCCGTCCTCGAACAGCAGATCTTGGACCAGCGCACCCATCGGCGCCTCGACGTTCGCCTTCCCCCCGGGCAGCACGCCGCGCTCCGGCTCGGTCATGTCCTCAACCAACTGCTGTGCCAGTTCCTCGTCCCGCTGAGCGTCTGGCGCCATCGTCAGCCGCAACAGCCCGGGACCGTCCAGCAGCCCGACGGCGAGAATCTGTCCGTCCCGGCTCCACGTCCTTACGGCCGCGGCGGTCGCTTCCGCACCTGACCGCCAGAACCAGCCCAGGTCCCCCGGATGCAGTTGCATCGGCGCCCCCTCGTACTGCCACTCCCGCAGCACGCCCACAGCCTGGCCCAGCCCGTCGACTCCCGGCTTGCCCAACACAATCGCCATACCCCGATCACACACCACGGCACCGACAGCCCGCACCCGGTTTCCGACCGGCCTGCCGTGGTGCGGGTGTGGGGACTCGAGAAGGCACCGACGATCGAAGAGAAACGGCCTGGTTGGCATGGGCCGGCTCCACCCAACTCACCGTCCCCGCGCGGGCGCAGGCCCCGCAGCGGACCTGTCGGCATCGGGTCCTGGCCGCGGCCCCCGGCGGGAAGCGCGCACTACGGGGGCAGCAGCAGGGCCCCCGGCCGTCTTGTGGGGCCGGAAGCATGTGTTGCTGAACGCCCCGTCCCTTAATCTCGTGCTGGGAGACGTCAGATGCCAGGGGTGGGCGCGTTGGGGAGGCGATGGTGTTCGGCAGGAGCACGCGGTTGCTTGCGGGTGCCATGGCCGTGGCATGTGTGGTGCTCGTCGGTCCCAGCGCACCGGGCAGTGGCCTCTTCGGCAAGTCGCTGCCTGTCGCTGACGTCAGGGACATGGTCCCGAACCGGGTCATGACGTGGAACATCTGTAATCCCTGCGAGGTGAGCAACGTCGACCGGGCGGCGGAGATCGCCGCGTATGCGCCCCAGGTCATCGGTCTGCAGGAAGCGTGCGTGCGTGACGTCGAGAGGATCCGGAATTATCTGAGGGGCCTTTACGGGCTGGATTACCACGTCGAGTACGGGACGGTTCTTCAGGATTGGGGTCGCTGCGGGGGAGTGCCGTGGAATCCTGGGGGCTTCGGCCAGGCGATTCTCTCGGCGGCACCGATGACAGACCGCGTCCACGTGGAATACCCCGAGGGCGGATCCGAGGACCGTGGGTACACGGCAGTCACGACCATGGTGGGCGGCCAGCCGGTCCGGGTCTTCAACACACACCTCGCTCAACGACGCCAGGAAGCAGTCCGGGCAGACCAGATGGAGGTGCTGGCCGCAGACGTCGCCCGGCACGACCGCGCAATCGTTCTCGGCGACTTCAACGCGGTGCCGGATGCTCCCGAACTCGCCCGGATATGGGCACTGGCCGCGGACACAGACCCTCAGTGTCATCCCTCGCCCACCGGCACCTGCACGCCGACCACCGACTGGCACAGCAAGTTCGACTACATCTTCCTGCGGGGCATCGCCTCACTCGAGCACCGCGTGCAACCCACCCCGTACTCTGACCACCACCTGCTGCACACCGACCTGCACCCGGCTTGAAGCGTCTCCGGGACCGCTGGCAGCTCGGAGCCCATGAGTACGGGCCAGTGCGTAATCACCAAGAAGTGCCCTGACTCATGGCGAGCATGCGGTGGCCACGAGTTCACAGCGCAATGCCGCCCGCCGGCGGCCGATGTCCGGCCAGGGGCCGGGGCATGGCCCGGGGCGCGGGCTGATGCAGGCGGGCGGGGCCGCAGGCGACGGCCTTCACCTTCGTACGCGAACTGCTGTCCGGCGTGGATAGCGAGAACTGCCGGCAGCCGGCCGGGCAGACCTGCCACGCCCCCGCCGACGGACGCCCCCAACTGGTCAATCTCGGCATGCCCGTCTTCGCCGGCGACGCACCGCCGCCTCAACCGGATGCAGGACAACCTGGCCCCCAGGCTGACCGGCCCGCGAGGAGGAGGACCGGATTTTGGCGGTAGCGGGCTGAGGGTTGCGTTCGGTGCAGGTGTCCGTGCGTTCGTCCAACCGCGGTTTCGCCGGAAGGGACTGCGGCGGTGCCGTACTGTCCCGTGAGGCGTGGCGAGCTGTTAGTCCTCGTGCTCTCGCGCTTGGCAGTCAGGATGGCTGGACTTGGTCGAAGAGGGCCAGGGCTTCGGCGGGTTCCGGGCCAACAAGGCGTTCCAGACCGGCCGTCGTGCTCTTCGCCCACCTGCCGGCCCGTGCCCACATCTGTTCCTCGAAGGCGCGGACGGCCTCGTCCAGATCTCCAGGGCCGGTGGCGATGGACTCGGCGAGTCCGGCGCCTTCGAGCATCGCGAGGTTCGCGCCCGCCCCCAATGGGGCATCAGATGGGCGGCGTCGCCCAGTAGCGTCACCCCGAAGACGTGGGGCGTGCCGTGCAGTTGGGTGCGGTGGAATTTTCCGGCTGGCCTTCAGCGGGGAGCCAGTCCGCGATCCTGGGACGCCGCTCCGAAGTAGTCGCCGCCCTTGCGCTTGGCGTCGTCGGTGCCCCAGGCCTGCTCGCCGTCGGCAGCGGAATGGTCCGTCCCGTGGGTGTTCTGCCGGAGCGGTGCTCTGACCAGTCTCGGTATGTGCTTGGAGCAGTGGATGTATGCCTCTTCGACCTCGATCTCCACCCACATGTGGGGGCGGCGTCCGGGGACCGGATCGACCGGTAGGTCGGGAATCCTCTGGCGCATCGTGTCATCGGTGACCAGCTGTGCGCGGCCGTTGACATGGAGGCCGATACGGTCCTGGGAAAAGTCGATCATCAGCATGCCGATGTGTGGGTTCTCCCGGATGTTGCCGAGCGAGGCCATGACGCCGTTCCCGCGGTACTCCGGGTAGGCCAGAGTCGCGTCGTCGAGTACCCGGAGAAAGCCGGGCGGGCCGGCCCGGAAGGTGCTGTCGCACTCGCCGTGGCTGTCCGCAGTCGCGAGGAAGAACATCTCCTGGCGGGCCACGAACTCCTTCATACGCTGGTTGAGCCGGTCCAGAACCTGCTCGTCGTAAAACCGGTCAGCGCGGCCGACGGTGCCCAGCTCACGTTGGATCTGGTGCTCGCCGCGGCTACCGGGCCGGTCTGCCCGCTCATCGTGGTGCAACGGTCCTCCTGACTTCGGCGTACGTGACTGGTTTCGTCACCTGGCAGGCCGAAAAGCGCCGCCGGCCATGCACGAGAGACTAGAGCAGACGCTCGCACGGCACTCAGCGAGACAGCATCCCCACCGTCGACCACCTCCGCACGAGCCGGGCCAGGGCTCCCACCCTGCCCAGCTCGGGACCGTCCCGCGAACACGGGGAAGGCGAACCAGGTGACGTAGTTCACGCACCTACCGGACCTGCAAATAGATCTCCGACTGAAGCGGTATCCCGCCGGGCATCGCCCGGACCGACCGCACGGCCCGCGCGAACGACGAGACCGACTGCCGCGAGACGATGCCCACGACCCTGTTCCGTGACGTCAGCCGCACTGGCGCGCGGGGCGCCGTCCGGCTCGTCTGGGGGCGGAAAGGGGGACGGTGCGCCACTGGCATACGCCCGGCGGCGATCGAGATGCTGCGCGATGGTTGGTCTCCTTACAGTCGGTCGTCGCCGCGTCCACGCTGTACAACGAAGTCGTGATGATGGAGGCGCGTGAGGTGCCGGGGCCGGCCTCCGAGCCCCGCACCGTGACTGCCTTCCTCGCCGCCGGCGCCGAGCTCATGGACTCCCTCCTCGAGTGCGCCCGCGTCGCGTCCGCCACGATCCGGGCCCGGCCGTGGTCGATGCCGGCCGGCGGCCGTCGCCGGCACCGCCACGTCGCCCATCTCGGCGACCAGACGGGCGGCGACGACCTGCCCTGGCCTGGCCCAGAGTTCGCCGCGAACTGTGTAGGTGGCCGGGTGTTGAGTGCTTTGTCGAGGTGTCGTATGGCGGGCGTAGGCTGTGGATCATGCCGGACGAATCCCCTCTCATACAGAGTCTGCGTACCGCCGTCGCTGCCGCTCCAGCCGACGTACCCCTGCGGTTGCACTTGGCCCAGCTCCTGCTGGAGGCGGGCCAGTCGGAGGCCGCCGTCGCCGAGGCGGCCGTGGCCCTTCAGCACGCGCCGGGCGATGCCCGGGCCCGTGACCTGATGGCCCGGGCGATGGGCGCCCCGGCCCCGGCGCCGGCGCAACCCCCGCATCAGCGGCCGGGGTTCGACTGGCGGGCCGCCGAGGAGCAGGTCGGGGACGTGGTGCCGCCGCGGTTCGTCGAGGCGCCGGTCCGCGCGGACGGACAGGATGATCCCGGCGATGCCGAAGCGTGGGACGTGGAGACGCCCGGCGGGGTGCGGCTGGCCGACGTCGGTGGCATGCAGGATGTCAAAGACCGCCTGGAGGCCGCGTTCCTCGCGCCGCTGCGCAACCCCGAGCTGCGCAAGCTGTACGGCAAGAGCCTGCGCGGCGGGCTGTTGCTGTACGGGCCGCCCGGCTGCGGGAAGACGTTCATCGCCCGCGCGGTCGCCGGGGAACTCGGCGCCGCGTTCCTGTCGGTGTCGGTCAACGATGTGCTCGACATGTGGATCGGCAACTCCGAGCGCAACATGCACGAGGTCTTCGAGACCGCCCGCCGCCAGGCGCCCTGCGTGGTCTTCCTGGACGAGCTGGACGCGCTCGGCGCCAAGCGCAGCCGCACCACGCACAGCGGTATGCGCAACACGGTCAACCAGCTGCTCACCGAGCTGGACGGCATCGACTCGGCCGCGAACGAGGGCGTATTCGTGCTGGCCGCCACGAACGTGCCCTGGGATGTGGACAACGCCCTGCGCCGTCCCGGCCGGCTGGACCGGACGATCCTGGTCCTGCCGCCCGATGGGCCGGCCCGGGAGGCGATCCTGCGCTACCACCTGCGGGACCGGCCCATCGAGAACGTCGACCTGGGCAAGCTGGTCAAGGCCACGGACGGTCTGTCGGGCGCGGACCTGGCCCATGTCTGCGACGCGGCGGCCGAGCGGGCGCTGCTGGACTCGGCGCGCACCGGCACGGTCCGGATGATCGGCATGAAGGACTTGCTGGCCGCCGCGAAGGAGGTCGTCCCGTCCGCCGAGCCGTGGTTCGCCTCCGCGCGGAACGTGGCGATGTTCGCCAACGACGGCGGGATGTACGACGACCTGGTGGCGTACTTGAAGAAGAGGCGCAAGCTGTGACCGCGACCGTGCACCCCGCCGTGGAGCGGGCCGACCTGCTCATCGACCTCAAGCGGTACGACGAGGCCCGCGAGCTGCTGGCGCGGCGGCTCGCGGAGGACCCGGAGGACGTCCGGGCGTGGGTCAAGCTCGCCCGCAGCCATCTGGGGGACGACCAGGACGGACCGAAGGCCCTGGAGGCGACGGAGCGGGCGCTGGCGCTGGACTCCGAGGACATCGGGGCGCTCGTCATGCACGCGCACGCCCTGCGCGCCGCAGGGCGCTTCCTGGAGACCGAGGACGTGCTGCGCGAGGTGATCCACCTCGCCCCGGAGAACTGGTACGGCTACGCGCTGCTCGCCAACTGGCTCTGGCGCATCAGGGCGATCCGCTCCGGACAGGCGGGCGGCGGCCAGGTCAGGCGCGAGGACCAGGACGCCGCACTGCGGGAGGCGGGCGAACTGGCCCAGGAAGCCATCCGGCTGGGGCCGGAGGAGGTGTTCGCCTACGAGGTGGCGTGGCTGATCGCCGACATGGCGGGCAACCGCACCGTCGCCGACCAATTGGACGAGGCCATCCTGCGGCTCGACCCGCAACACGAGCAGGCCCTGGCCCGGCGGACGAAGAAGGCGGCGACCGCTCCCGGCGTCAAGGCGGCGCAGGCCGCCACCCTGTACGCCGACGCGCTGGCCGCCGCCCCGGACTCCGCGCCGATGCGCAGCGGCCTGGACGATGCCTCCTACCGTCTGCTGCGCGGCATCCGCTGGCTGGCCCTGCTCTGCCTGGCTCTCGCCGGGGTGGGCATCGACCTGTTCGCGACGGAGGGCGAGACCCAGCGGGAGCTGCCGCTGGCGCTGGGTCAGCGGCTCTGGGACCTCGTCCCCATGGCCGTGGTCTGGGTCCTGGGCGCCTTGCTGCGGTTCCGGCGGCTGCGCGCCGGCGTCCGGGTCAATCTGCGCTCGCTGCTCCGCCGCCGCACCTGGCCCCGTATCGTCCTGGCTCAGGCGACCTGGGCCATGGTCTGCGCCCTGCTGATCACCCAGATCCCGTGGACGGAACGCACGGTCCCGCAGGTGCTGTTCTGGGCCGGTCTGCTGGCGACGGTGGCGACGATGTGGTTCGACCGGGGCAAGAACGACTGAACGGACATGCACGAGGGGAAGACGAGGGTCAAGGCCTGCCCGCCGGTTGTGCTGTCCGATACCTGATCCGGCAGTTGGGCACGTCGAAGGCCGTGGCGCGAGAGATCGTTGTCACCGCCGACCGAGAGGCACGCGGCGGGCATGCAGCAAACCGGCAGGGCCCGACCAGTGCCCCCCTTGCCCACCCGCCGCCCCCGGCGCTCCCGCCCCCTCGACGTCGCTCCGTACCGGCTCCGCCTCCAGACAAGCCCATTCCACCGGATGCCGGACCACCCCGTGTGAGCGGGCGGGCAATGTGGGACCGATGCTGCATGCGCAACGTGATGACCGGTGACGGCGGGCCGTGCTCCTGGGCGACCGGAAACCGAGCGGAGGTGTGCAGCACAGGCACCGTGCTGCACCCACGCACGCTGTCCCGCACCCTCGGTGATGCGATCCGTCGGGCACTGGACGCGGTGGGGCGGTGCCCGTGACCGCGGGCACGGCCCCGGCGCGCCCCGGCCCGCCGCGTGCGCTCGCGCTGCTCGCCGCCGCCCACGGCGGGCCCGCTCTGGCCGTCACCGCCGTCACGGGCCTGCTGGCGCTCCGCGGCGGCCTGCACCCGCTGGACGCCGCCGCCGTGACCGCGGCGGTGTTCACCGGCCAGCTCACGATCGGCTGGGGCAACGACCTGCTCGACCTCTCGCGCGACCGCGCCGTGGGCCGCACCGACAAGCCGTTGGCCGTCGGTTCCCTCCCGGCCGGCTGGGTGGCACGCGCCCTCGTCGTGGCCGCTCTCGCCTGCCTCGTGCTGTCCGCGCTCGTCGGCTGGCGCAGCGCACTGGTCAACGTCGTCCTCGCCACCGGCGCGGGCCACGCCTACAACTTCGGGCTCAAGGCGACCCCTTGGTCATGGGTGCCGTACACGTGCGGCTTCGGGATGCTGCCCTCGGTCGTCACCCTCGCTGCCTCGCCACCTCACTGGGCGCCCTGGTGGATGACCGCTGCCGGTGCCGCGCTCGGCGTGGGAGCGCACCTGCTCAACGTGCTGCCCGACCTTGCCGACGACGAAGCCACCGGGATCCGCGGCCTGCCGCACCGGATCGGCGAACGCCCCTCGCGCGTCCTGGCCGCCGCGCTGCTCACCGCCGCCTCGGTGCTCGCCGTGACCGGACCCGCCGGATCGCCTCCGGCGTGGGCATGGACGGCCCTGGCACTGGTCACCGTCCTCGCGGTGCTCACCTGGTTCGGCCGCGGGCGCGCTCCCTTCCGTGCCGCGGTGACCATCGCCCTGCTCGACGTCGTGCTGCTGACGGTCGCCTGATGGCACCGGCAGACACCGCTCCGGCCGGCGCCGGCCCGTCCCGCGCCGCGACCGCCCCGGCAGTTGCGCCCCGACCCTTGCGCTCACCGTCACGGTCGAGCCGGCGCTCGGCCTCGGCCGGGTGCTCCTCGCGCCCCACCGCACCGTCCCAGGAGCCAGCATGACCATGCGCGTCCTCAGCGTCCGCGGCACCCTGCCCGAGCACTGCCACCGGCAGGAAAAGATCACCGAGTCCTTGACCACCACGCTGGTCGGGAACAAGGTCGATCGCGGCGTCGTCGAGCGGCTCCACCGCAACGTGTGCGTCGAGACCCGGCACACCGTGCTGCCGCTGGAGGAGTACGGCCGGATCGAGGACTTCGGCCAGTCGAACGACGTCTTCATCCGGGCCGGCGTCGAACTCGGCGGCCGCGCGGTCGTCGACGCGCTCAAGAGCGTCGACCTCACACCGGCCGACGTCGACTACATCGTCTCGTGCACGGTGACCGGCCTGGCCGTGCCCTCCCTGGAGGCCCGCGTCGCGGCGGAGATCGGACTGCGTCCCGACGTGGTGCGCCTGCCCCTCGTCGGCCTCGGCTGCGTCGCCGGCACGGCCGGCATCGCCCGCCTGAACGACCTGCTGCGCGGCCGCCCCGACGCCGTGGCGGTGCTGATGTCGGTCGAGTTGTGCTCGCTCACGCTCCAGCGCGACGACACCTCGGTCGCCAACGCCGTGGCGAGCGGCCTGTTCGGCGACGGTGCCGCTGCCGTGGTCGCCGTCGGGCGAGAGCACCCCCGCGCACAGACCGACGACCCAGCCGCTCCGGAAGTGCTCGCCTCGCGCAGCCGCCTCTACCCCGACTCGCAACGCATGATGGGCTGGGACGTCGGCTCCGGCGGGTTCAGAGTCGTCCTCGACTCCGCGGTCCCCGACCTGGTGCGCCGGTACGTCGGCGACGACGTCCGTGGCTTCCTCGCCGACCACGGGCTGACCAGCCGAGACCTCGACTGGTACGTCGCGCACCCCGGCGGCCCCAAGGTCCTCGAGGCGCTGCAGGACGCCCTCGGCGTCGAGCGGGACGCGCTGAGCGTGACCTGGGACTCGCTGCGCCGGATCGGCAATCTGTCCTCCGCCTCGGTGCTGCATGTCCTGGCGGACACGCTGGCCGACCGCCCGCCCCCGCCCGGCTCCTACGGGCTCATGCTCGCCATGGGCCCGGGATTCTGCTCCGAACTCGTACTCCTTCGCGCCCCGGGTGGTGGACAGTGAGCAGCGAGACCTGGTTCACCGTCCTGGTGCTGGCCGTGGGCCTGGAGCGGGTCGCCGAGCTGGCCGTCTCCCACCGCAACGCCGCCTGGAGCCTCGCGCGGGGCGGTGTGGAGTCCGGGCGGGAGCACTATCCGTTCATGGTGGCGCTGCACACCGGCCTGCTCGTCGGCGCGCTCGGGGAGGTGTGGCTGCGCCGGCCGGCCGTCGTACCGGTCCTGGCCTGGTCGATGCTCGCCCTCGTCGCGCTCGCGCAGGGGCTGCGCTGGTGGTGCATCACCACGCTGGGCCGGCAGTGGAACACCCGGGTGATCGTCGTACCCGGCGCCGCGCGAGTGACCGGCGGACCCTACCGCTGGATCCCGCACCCGAACTACGTCGCCGTCGTCGTCGAGGGGCTCGCGCTTCCGCTCGTGTACTCGGCCTGGATCACGGCGGTCGTCTTCACCGCGCTCAACGGGCTCCTGCTCGCCACTCGCGTCCGTGCCGAGGACGCCGCCCTGACACGGCTGGCCTGAGGAGGCAGGCATGGATCTGCTCGTCGTCGGCGGGGGACCCGCGGGCCTGGCCACGGCCTTGCACGGGGCCCGCGCGGGGCTCGACGTCACCGTCTGGGAGCAGCGTGCCGGCATCGTCGACAAGGCGTGCGGCGAGGGCCTGATGCCGGGCGCCGTCGCCGCGTTGGCCGCACTGGGCGTACATCCGCCGGGACACGACCTGCGGGGCATCCGCTACGTCGCCGGGCCCCGCCGCGTAGACGCCGACTTCAGAGCGGGCCCGGGGCGCGGAGTGCGTCGTACGACGCTGCACGCGCTGCTGCGCGAGGCGGTGCTGGCAGCAGGCGTACGCGTCGACCAGCGCACCGCGCGTCACGTCGAGCAGGACCACGACGGGGTGGTGGTCGACGGCACCCACGCCGGCCACCTCGTAGCGGCGGACGGCCTGCACTCGCCGATCCGCCGCGCCCTCGGGCTGAACCGACCGCGCCGGTCCCCTCTGCGGCACGGGCTTCGGCGCCACTACGCGCTCGCCCCCTGGAGCGACCACGTCGAGGTGCACTGGGCCCGCGAAGCGGAGGCCTACGTGACGCCGGTGGCCGACGACCTCGTGGGCGTCGCGGTGCTCACCACCGCACGCCGGTCGTTCGACGACCACCTCGCCTCCTTCCCCGAGTTGCGGGAGCGGCTGGCCGGGGCCTGCCTCGCCGGACCGGTACGGGGGGCAGGCCCGCTCCGCCAGGTCGCGAGCGCGCGCACCGCCGGCCGGGTTCTGCTCGTGGGCGACGCCGCCGGTTACGTCGATGCCCTGACCGGCGAGGGCATCGCGCTGGCCCTCGCGCAGGCGCCTGCCGCGGTGCGGGCCGTCACCAGTGGTGACCTGGCGGCCTACGAGCGGGAGTGGCGGCGGCTCACCCGGCGCTACCGCTGGCTGACGCACGCGCTTCTCGGCGCGACACGCAAGCCCCCCGCCCGCGCGGCGCTGCTGCCCGTCGCACAACGGCTGCCGTGGCTGTTCTCCGCGACGGTCGCCATGCTGGCGCGCCCAGCGGGGGAGCGGGCCAAGTCCGGCCGGCCGTCCGGGTAACCGTCGGCCCTTGTCAACATGCGATCGGGCAGGGCGGCAAAGCTGTGAGGCGGGGAGGGCCTGGGGCTTGGCCCCTCTGCAGGAGGCCCTGGTACGGCAACAGGGCATCCGCCCGTTCCACGAGGCGCACGCGGCCTGGTCCCGGCTGCACCGACGCCGCCCGCGAGTGACACACACCCGCGCGGCACGGCACCTCGACTCACCGCAGCGAGGATGGCACCGTAAACCGCCATGAAGCTGCTCGAATCAGGACACTCGGCAAGATCGGTGCGCTGGAGGCTCGTGCTGGCCAGCACCACCATGCTCTTCGTCGAGCTGGCGCTGATCAGATGGGCGGGCGCCAACGTCGTCCACCTGAGCTACTTCTCGAACTTCATCCTGCTGGGATCGTTCCTCGGTATCGGCATCGGGTTCCTCATCCCCGCCGAGCGCGGACAGTGGCTCAAGCGCTGGACCCCCGTTCCGCTCGCGCTGCTGGTCATTCTGGTGCGCGAGTACCCGGTGCAGGTGCGCCAGAGCAGCAGCGAGGTCCTCTACTTCACCGCCGTGAAGACCACCGGACTTCCCGAGTGGGTGACGCTGCCGGCCATCTTCCTGCTGACCGCGGTGATCATGGCGGGGATCGGAAAGATCACAGCGGATCTCTTCCGCCTGCTTCCCTCGCTCGACGCCTACCGCTACGACCTGCTCGGCAGCATCACCGGCTCGCTGTCCTTCGCCGTGCTGTCCTGGCTGCGCGCTCCCTCGGCCGTATGGGGCGTACTCGCCGCCGCGGCCCTGCTGGTCCTCGGCGGACGGCGCAACACCTTGCGGTACGGCATTCCCCTCACGGCGATGGTCGCCGCGCTGTTCCTGGAGACGACGACGAGCGGTATCTCCTGGTCGCCCTACTACAAGATCGAACTCAAACCTTCACCGACCACCACCCGGACCTGGTACATCTCGGCCAACGGCGTCCCCCACCAGAGCACCGCCCCGCGAGCGGTGCTGATGCGCCAGGACTCGCCCTACCGCCAGGCGTACGACCAGACGCCCCGCAACCCGCACAAGCGCGTGCTGATCATCGGCGCCGGCAACGGCAACGACGTCGCGGTCGCACTCGCGTACGGAGCGGAGCGCGTGGACGCGGTCGAGATCGATCCCCGGCTGCAGGAGATCGGCTCACAACTGCACCCCGCGAGGCCGTACGACGACCCGAGGGTGCGCGTGCACATCGACGACGGGCGCGCCTTCCTGGAGCGGACGAAGGCCAAGTACGACCTGATCGTCCTGGCCCTGCCGGACTCGCTGACGCTGGTCGCCGGTGCGAGCAACCTGCGCCTGGAGAGCTACCTGTTCACCCGGCAGGCCTTCGAGGCCGCGCGCGAGCACCTGGCGCCGAACGGCGCGTTCGCCATGTACAACTACTACCGCGAGAGCTGGCTGGTCGACCGCTTCGCAGGGAGCCTCGACGACGTCTACGGTCACGCCCCCTGTATGACGACGTTCAAGAGGAACGCGGCCGTGCTGGTGGCCGGGATGACGCCCGCCGACCAGTCCTGCGCGAAGACCTGGCGGCCCAGCGGCGCGGTCCCGGCGGCCGCGAGCGACGACCACCCCTTCCCGTACCTGCTGCACCGGAGCATCCCCACGCTCTACCTGGGAGCCCTGGGCACGATCCTGCTGGTGACACTCCTGTCGGTGCGCCTGACCGGGGTCCGCATCCGCGGCACGCTCCGCTACACCGACATGTTCCTGCTGGGCGCGGCATTCATGCTGCTCGAGACGAAGAACGTGATCGGCTTCGCCCTGTACTTCGGTACGACCTGGCTGGTCAACGCCCTCGTCTTCTTCGGAGTCCTGGTCGCCGTCCTCGCGGCGGTGGAGGTCCGGCGCAGGCTGCGGAGGGTCAACCAACTGCTGCTGCAACTGCTGCTCTTCGGCTCCCTCGCGGTGGTCTGGCTCGTCCCCGCCGGCGCGGTGCTGTCCCTGCCCTTCGCCCCCCGGCTCGCCGCCGCCATCGCCCTGGCCTTCACCCCCATCTTCTGCGCCAACCTCATCTTCTCGGACCGCCTCGCCCTCACCCCGGACCCGACCTCCGCCTTCGGCGCGAACCTGCTGGGCGCGATGACCGGAGGCGCGATCGAGTACCTCGCCCTGGTGACGGGCTATCAGGCACTGCTCCTGGTCGTGGCCGCCCTGTACCTCGGGGCGTTCGTCGCCATGCGCGTCGCGGGGGCGGGATCGGGCGGTGACCAGACAAGGAGCGGACCCTCAAGGTCACGAGCCGGCCGCATGCACGATCCACACCGGCGCCGTTCTCGCAACCGGCTCCGCCCGATGCCCTGATACGTGACCCATGGGGTGGGAACGACAAAGGCAGCCCACGCACCGGCATGTGCCCCGGCGACGCCCCACCACTGTCACTCTCGCACCGCCGCCTGGCCGTCGACGGCAATGCCCAGCCGATCTGCCACGGTGGTGAGTGCCGCTCCCAGCGGGAGTGCGACCCGGGTGAAGGCGTGCCGGTCGCCCCTGGTCGGCTCCCGGTTCACGATCAGCACCGGCTTCCCGGCCTGGGCCGCCTGGCGGACGAAGCGGAGCCCGGACATCACCGTCAGTGAGGAGCCGAGGACCAGCAGCGAGGCCGACTCACGGACCAGCTCGCGGCAGTGCTCGACCCGTCGGGGCGGGACGGCTTCGCCGAAGAACACCACGTCCGGTTTGAGGATGCCGCCGCAGATCGTGCAGGGCACCACTCGGAAGTCTGCGACCTGCGCGTCGGTGAGGTCGGCGTCACCGTCCGGGTTGATTCCGGCGGCGACGGGCTCGAAGCCCGGATTGGCCTCCTCCAGCCGCTGGGCGAGTTCGCGGCGCGGGCTGAAGGCGCCGCAGGCAAGGCAGACGACCCGGGCCAGGCTTCCGTGGAGTTCCACCACGTCCTCGCTGCCGGCGGCCTGGTGCAGGCCGTCGACGTTCTGGGTGATGACCCCAAAGAGCAGGTCGTGCCGCCCGAAGGCGGCCACGGCCCGGTGCCCGGCGTTGGGGCGGGCGCGGCCGAAGGTGCGCCAGCCGAGATGGCTGCGCGCCCAGTACCGGCGCCGGGCCTGGGCGCTGGCGGTGAAGTCCTGGTACGTCATCGGTGTGTGCCGGCTGAGGCTCCCGCCCTCGCCCCGGTAGCCGGGAATGCCCGACTCCGTGGAGATGCCCGCTCCGCTGAGCACCAGCACACCGCCGGTGCTCAGTGCATCGGCGACCGGCTCCAGATCAGTGGTACCCGGCGGCAGGTCCTCGGTAGGCGTCCAGCTCAAGGTGGGGCGCATGCGCATGCCGTCAGGGTACGGAACAGCTGCCTCTGACGCGGCTACGCGGCGGATCGGGCGGGCAGGGCGATGTCGTAGTGGCCGGGAATGGTCAGCAAGTCGACGATGATGCCGGCGAGCCGGCCGGCCACCAGCCGGCCCCCGAAACGGGGGGCCACTGCGACAACGACCATGCCCGCGAGGGTCTCGATGACGCCCACGGCGTGCATGGTGCCCATCGCTGAGGGCGGTCCACCCCCTACAACTCGGGTACCACCCGCACCTGTTGTCTCATTCCCAGGGTGGAGGGGAACTCAGCCCGGCGACGGATCCGCATGCGTGTCCGGTTCCTGAAAGATCCTTCCCGTCCGAACACGCGACCGGAAGGATCGATATCGTGCGCAGACGACGTCTCGCGCCCCTGTTAGCCGTGAGCGTCACGGCAACGCTGGCACCCGCACTCGCCACCTCGACGGCCACCGCCGCCACCCCGTCGACCGCCTCCTCGTCGACCGCCTCCTCGTCGACCGCCTCCTCGTCCACCGCCAAGAGCGCGCTGGAGCGGTATGTGAAGCAGAAGCCGCGGTGGAAGCGGTGCGATGCCGACTCTCCGGCGGACTTCGAGTGCGCCACGATCAAGGTCCCGCTGGATTACCGGGTCCCCGGAGGCAAGCGGATCGACTTGGCCATATCCCGGATCAAGAGCACCGCGCCCGGCAAGCGGCACGGTGTCCTGTTGTCCAACCCCGGCGGCCCGGGGGGACAGGGGCTCTACATGCCGCTTGAATTGCGGGAGGTCCTCCCCGAGTCCGCACAGCGAAAGTACGACCTCATCGGCTTCGACCCGCGCGGTGTGGGACGGAGCAGCCCGGTTTCCTGCGACCTGAAGCCGGAGGAGGAGAACTGGCTGCGGCCGTACAAGGAGGAGACGTTCGACAAGGACGTTGCCTGGGCACGCGACGTCGCGAACAAGTGCAGGGAGAAAGCGGGCGACACGCTCGCGCACATCACCACGCGCAACACCGCGCGCGACATGGACCTGCTCCGGGCGATCCTCGGTGAGAAGAAGATCTCGTACCTGGGTTATTCGTACGGCACCTATCTGGGCGCCGTCTACACCCAGCTCTTCCCGGGCCGGGCCGACCGGTTCGTGCTGGACAGCGCGGTCGATCCGGCGCGCGCCTGGCGAGGGATGATCCAGTGGTGGGCAAAGGGCGCCGAGCCGGCGTTCGACCGGTGGACCGAGTGGGCCGCCGAGCGTTCGGAGAGGTACGGCCTCGGTGACACCCCGAAGGAGGTCGAGGGGACCTTCTGGGACCTGGTCGCGCAGGCCGACGAGAAGCCCATCGAGGTAGAGGGGCAGCCGATCACCGGTGATGACATCCGCAGCGGTATGCGCGCGGCGTTCTTCAGCCCGCAGTACGCCACCGAGACGGTCGTGGAGCTGAAGAAGGCCGCGGCGGGCGAGTCCGCCTCCGCGATGAAGCTCGCGGAGTTCGCCGGAACCGAGAGGACCGGGGCGGCAGGCGCCGCCGCCGATGCCGCCGAGGTGCCGGCCGACAACATGACGGCGAGCTTCTGGGCCGTGGTGTGCGGCGACAACTCGGCCGCGTGGTCCCGCGATCCTGAGCGCTACCGGCAGGACGCCATCGAGGACAGGGGCCGGTACCCGCTCTTCGGTGACTTCGCGTCCAGCATCAAGCCCTGTGCGTTCTGGGCCAAGTCCCTGGAACCGGCAACCAAGGTGAACAACAAGGTCGGCTCCCTCGTCGTCCAGAACGAGTGGGACTCGCAGACCCCGCTGCCCAGCGGTCAGGCCCTGCACGCCGACCTGAAGGGGTCGAAAATGGTCACCGTCCTCGGCGGCGAGGGCCATGGCGTCTACCCGAGCGGCAACGCGTGCACGGACGGCACAGTCACCGACTACCTGCTCACCGGCAAGCTCCCGGCGAAGGACGTGACCTGCGAGGCGACGGCCGACTCGAACGCGGAGGCACGGAAGAACCAGAAGCGGGACGTACTCCCCGGCTCTCCGCTCCCGGAACGTGCCCCGGACCGTTTCTGAGCATGGTCGCACGGCCCGTTTCCGCATAGCCCATTGAAGATGGGGGCGGGATCTCCTGGTGGGATCCCGCCCCGCCCCATCGTGCTTCGGCGCCGGAGTCGGAGAAAACCGGTTCGTCAGGCCTTGTGGCGGTGTGTGCCACGGTCGGTCGGTGAATACTTCTCGACGCGCCCTGCTCGAACTGGGTGCAGTCATTGACGTTTCCAGCGGTGATCGTGAAGACCAGGGGGCGGCCCTGGCCGTCGCAGGCGGGGCAGATCTTCATGGCCAGCCTGCCCGGGACCGGCCGATCGCCTCGCCCGGCAGAGCCCTTTTCGGGCTCCGGACGCGTGCTGGTGTGTCCGTACGGTCGTGGAGTCGCTTCGGTCGGGCCGTTGCTGGTACCGGGACGGTCGAAGAACGCAAGAACGCCGGCCGCGCGCCGTTTCGGGGTGCGGCCGGGGCGTCGGCTCGACGAGCACTGTCGGGACGCCGTTGGCGACCGCGTCGACTACGGCCTGCATCAATTGCTTGCCCCTGGCCTTGTCCGGCTCCCGGTAGGCAGCGACGGTCCGCTGGTAGATGCCCCAGGTCGCTTCGACCTCGACGTGCTCCTCGACGGCGAACACCGCCTCCAGTCGGGTGCGCTGCTTCTCGGTGAGAAGGCCCGCGCCGGTGTGCAGGGTGCGGCGGGCCCTGTAGGGCGGGTCGCCGACGCGACCACGATGCCCAGTGGTGTCTTGCTGAACGCGTTGCCGACACCGGTCCAGCCCGTCGCCGGCGAGGCGGACGACATGGAACGGGTCCATCACCGGGACCGCGTCAGGGAGCTCTTCGGCGGCGGTCCTGAGCCCGGTGAACCCATCCATCGCGACCACTTCGATCCCGGCGGACCAGGCCTTCGGGCGCCCGGCGAGCCACTGCTTGAACACTGCCTTCGAGCGCCCCTCGGCCATGTCCAGCAGCCTCGCCGGCCCGGTCTTCTCGCAAATGGGGGTGAGATCGATGATCACGGTGACGTACTCGTCGCCAAACCCGGTGTGTGTCGCTTGCCTTCGGCGAGGGTCGCGCTGTTCGCGGTCCGAAGAACTTCCATCCTGGAAGACTTCCACGCCTACCCGCCAACACCCCCGACTGCGAAGAGCCGATGAATGTCGCCGATCAGTAAGCGTAGACGTACTGACTTGGATGTACCGAGATAACGATCACTCCGCTGACCTGGGGTTTTTGCGCTGGTTGGCATTGAAGCGCGCTTTCTTCTGACGATTCCCGCACGTGTTCATGTCACACCATTTGCGAGTGCGACTCTGACTGGTGTCGAAGAAGGCGGCTTGGCAGGTTGGTGATGCGCACAAGGCCAATCTTCCGTCTCGTTCGCCTGCGATGATGCTGATCGCGTCGGCGGCGATCACACTGAGGGCATCTTCCACGCAGGAAGCCGAGCTGAGCCGCCATCGCCGCATACCCTCGGGCGTCAGGATCGCCGCGGCCCGACCCTGAGTGCTGCAGTCATTGATGACTTGGACAGCAGACGCAGGGAGAGCGTCCTGGATCGCGGCCGCTGTCGCGGCGGCGTGAATCGACTCCCTGAGTTCCCGAGCGAGGTCGAGCTGGGCAGTGGTGCAGGAGTCCACGGCGAGGCCGTTCACCACCAGCCAGTCGATGAGTCGCTGCGGCGTGGGAATGCGCTCCACAGCGTCGCCATGACGCTCCGACAGGGTCCCCGTGAAGCTGGTCGCCAGCACGTTGCCGAGGCGGAAGTCAGGGAAGGCAGCACGCATGGAACCACCTTAGCCGGTTGCAGCGTGGCTCGGAGACCTGTTCGAACCGTCTTAGCCGGTTCGCGATAGGTCGTAGCCGGTTCCGCGATGGCCAGGAGGTCTCATGCCCCGTCCAACCAGCGATGTGCAAGCCTTTGAAGCCCACGCACCTGACGCTGACCTCGACGATCTGCGCGCGCGACTGGCCGCGGCGCGACTACCGGAGGCTGAGACGGTCTATCGCGCCGCGCCCGACCCTCGCCGATGGGAACAGGGTGTTCCGCTCGCCGACCTCGTCGATGTCGTGAACTACTGGCGCACCGGGTACAACTGGCGGTCGTTCGAAGAGCGCCTTAACCGTGTCGGCCAGTTCCGCACGACCATTGATGATCTGGGAATCCACTTCCTGCACCGCCGATCCGCGCGCGCAGATGCCACTCCTCTGATCTTGACGCACGGCTGGCCAGACAGCATCGCTCGGTTCATCGATGTAGTAGACGAGCTGGCAGATCCGAAAGATGCAGACGCGCCGGCGTTCCACGTCGTGGTCCCATCGCTGCCGGGCTTTGGTTACAGCGACAAGCCGGCCACCACCGGGTGGGGAACCGAAAAGATCGCGGCCGCATGGGTGGAACTGATGGGAAGGCTCGGCTACAGCAAGTTCGCAGCCCACGGCGGCGACTGGGGAGGTAATATCACCACGGTTCTCGGCGGCAGGTTCCCGGCGCACGTTCTCGGCATCCACACAACGTTCGCGGAGGGACCGCCCGGGTTGACAACGGACGGGCTGACGGCGGTCGAACGCAAGTGGACCGAGGAAACCCGCGATTTCTGGCGCCACCGCGCGGCGTACGCGAAGCAGCAGGCGACCCGACCGCAGACCATCGGCTACTCGCTCGTCGACTCACCGGTCGGGCTTCTTGCCTGGATCCTTGACAAGTTCGCCGAGTGGACAGATACCGAAGACAGCCCGTTCGAGACGATTTCCAGAGACCGCGTTCTTGACGACGTCACCCTGTATTGGCTGACGCGGACCGGCGCATCGGCGGCCCGCATCTACTACGAAAGCCACAACTCGCTGGACCCCGAACTTCGGGTCGACGTCCCGTCAGCACTCACTATGTATCCCCGCGACGTCGAGAAGTGTCCGCGCCCCTGGGCACAGGAGCGGTACCGACAAATCGTCCGATGGAGGTCGCCCGAAATCGGGGGACATTTCCCGTCGCTGGAGGTTCCCGAGTATTTCGTCAAAGATCTGCAAGAGGGCCTCGCGGCAGTGCTGGCCGCTAATCGGTGAACGCGGCTCGGCGACCCGGCACTCGATCACCGCCTGATCCGGCTCAAGGCGTTGCCCGACGGCTTCCGGACCGAGCTCATCGAGACGGCAGAACGTGGTCAGACAGGGCGCGGCGAAGATGGCGTGGAGCATGTCGAGGGCTCGATCACCGCACACGACTCAACGGTCAGTCAGCTCATGACGACGCACCACGAACACACCAACGACCAACTCACTTTGCGGACGCGACCTAACGCGCCACGTGGTAGCGGAGGTAGACGACTCTCGAGTTGAAGGTACGGGTCTCGACGAGTTCGAGATCCACCCGGCGCTCGCGCTGGGGAAAGAACGGAATGCCACCGCCAACCAGCACCGGGTAGACCATGGCCCGGTACTCGTCGATCAGACCCAACGCGGCCGCCTCGGCGGCGAGAGTCGCGCCGCCGATCGCGATCTCGCCCTCCCCAGGCTCGGCTCGCAATCGCTCGATCTCCTCCGCCAGGCCGCCGGAGGCCAGGCGGGCATTGCCCTGCACCGCCGACAGCGTGGTGGAGAACACCACCTTGGGGAGCGGCTTCCAGATCGCAGCCCACTCGAGTCCTGAGTCGTCGAGCGATGGATCCTGGTCGGCGGTCTCCCAGTACAGCATCGTCTCGTACAGCCGTCGTCCCAACAGGTGGACACCGACCTGTCGAATTTCGTCGATCCAGAAGCGAAAGACCTCCTCGTCGGGCGCCGTCCAGTCGAAGTCGCCGTCCGGCCCGACGATGTAGCCGTCAAGTGAGACGTTCATCGAATAAGTCACGCTGCGCATCAGAAGTCCTCCTCGGTAACGGATTCGACAGTACGACCGCCGACGCCGCAGGACCCATCGCGGCTCGCGGGATCCCATGCGCTAAGGCTCCTTCTTCTGGGCCTGGCCGTCCCGGCGTCCCCGGCGGCGTGCTGTGAGTCCGGCAGATCGTGAAGTCGACGTTCACCGTCCACCCGATGCGACCGCGCGTTGGCTCGCGCCTGGGCCTGGAGCTTGGTGAGCACCCCTGCCCACACTCCCAGGCGCTGCCGACGGCGGAACCAGTCCGTCTGCCAGGGCCAGTGGCAGGGCGGGAGGCTTGTCGTGGGCGGTGATCGAGCCGTTGCTGGCTCCGCCGCGGATGGGCCGGACCCTCCGGACCGCCGCCAGTCGTCACGGCATCCTGTGGAAGCTGTCCACCGGCGGATCGCGAGGGAGCCAGAGTCGTAGTCAGACGAGGGTGACCAGGGCTTGGTAGTGGCGAGGCCACCCATTTCGGGCCCCAGCCGCATGCTGGTGCGCCCGCACGGTCGCCCCGGGCAGGGTCGGCGAATGGCTTGGGGCCGCTGCCGGTCGACGCTCTGCACGGCATCGGGCCCCGCCAGCCCGGCGCCTTGCGGGACCACGGCGTCCATAGCCCGTCGGGCTGCTCGCAGCCGTCCCGGACGCGACCGTGCAGCGCCTGCCGGGCGGCCGCGGGCCGCTTGGCCGCCGGCCCTCGGTATCGATCCGCGACCCGTCGGTACCCGTCCCTGCCCGAGTCCGTGACCGTAGGCCGCGCCTTCCCCCGCCACGCCCGGGATCGAGCAGAGGACCGCGCCGCGCTCCTCGAACTCGTGGTCCATCTCGGCAGGGTGCTGCGCCACGACTTTGTCCGGATCGCTGGTGCGACTGGTCGACGACGCTCAGGACGTCGCGGTGGTGCTGCCGCCTCAGCTGCTGGTGTCCGAGGACTTCCGGATTCTCAGTGCCTTCCCGGGGCGCCCGATGGTGTCGGCTTCGGACCTGCTGGACGGACCGCCCGAGGCAGTGGTGGAGCGGGCGGAGTGGTGGCGGGAGCATCTGACCGACCTCCCCATCTGTCTCCTACCGCACTACGATCGCGCGGGCTGGTTGGCGATCAGAAGAGTGCTGCCCGCAGGACGGAAGCCCAAGCGTGAGTAGATGCGCGCCACGGCGTCCTCCGCATAGGCGAGGAAGACGGTGCTCACTCCCTGGGCGCCGGCGTGGTTGACCAGGGCAGCGGTGACGGCGGCGGCCAGGCCCTTACGGCGGGCGATGGGAAGGGTGCCGATGCCGCCGATCTCGGTGGTGCCGTTCGCCGGGTGGTAGTGGCCGACGGCCAGCGGTGTGCCATCCGAGGCGATGGCAGCGATGAGCGTCTTGTGCCCGGCACGGATCGTGGGGCGGACCGTTGCGACAGTACCGTCCCGGGCCAACTCCTCGGCCACCACGGACAGCTCCTTACGCCCCGCCGAACCCACCGTGGTGCCCTCCTCGGCGAAAGCCAGCCGGGGAAGAGCGAGGGCTGCGGGCAACGCGGGGTCGTCGGCCGTCAGCACGCGGAGCGTCACGCCGTCCGGCAACGGCTGCGGACCAACCGGGTGGTGCGGATCCAGAGCCATCAGCGGGCGTTCCGCCACCGGCAGGCCTGCGGCCTCGATACAGGCACGCAGACCCGGCGCAGTCTCGGCCAGCCACTCGAAGGCCTCCGCCACACCGAGTTCGCGCTGCCGGGCCCGCACCCGAGCAATGTCAGCGGCGGAGACGGCCGAAGCCTCCGCTGCAGCGGGTTGAGCGTGGCTGGGGCCGCCGTAATACGGGGCACCTGGTTTCCTTCGCACGAACAGCCGTAACGAACCAAACTCTTCGACATCGGCGAACAGCAACGGCACGGCGGCGTAGTACTGCTCGATACGGGCACGCAGCGAGTCGCTCATGCGGCGCATCCCACCACGGGATGGTGCCGCACCGCATCCGGGATTTGCCGACAGCAACCGATGGCTCACCTTCATCGAAAGCTCGGCAAGCGCCTGAGCAGGGCCTACCCAGCCGGCCCGGACGCCACCCGCACCTGCCCACCGCAAGGGACTGTGCATGGACGGCGGCGACCACCAATTCAAGGCGTAGGCCGGCACGTCGGTCCTCCTGGAAGCACGACGCCCCCGGAGTTGATCGCCTCCTGCGTCCTCACCGCCCGGCTGCGCACCGCACCTCGCACCGGCCGCCTCCTGTTATGGCCCGGCCGTGCGCCAGCAGGCCGCAATGCCCGAGCACTGGCAGCGGGGCGAGCGGCGCGCGCGTGCGAAGGAGCCGCCTTGGCGCTGCGTGCCGCCGATGCCTCCGAGCCGGAGAAACCGTCGGCCGACGAGCTGTGAGTGCAGGAAGTTCACTCACGGGCGATGACTTTGCTCCGAGGCAAGAGTCTTCTCCCTGAACGACCATGCCGGACGCCGCCTGCTCCGGCCCCGGGGCAGCACTACCCGCGACAGGAGACGCCTTGCGCATGACTGATCCGGAACTGACAGCAGACCGCAGCCGGGGGACTGGAGTATGGCCCTTGATCCACGCTGAGCGAATGGCGCTGGCCGCTGATCTCGCAGACCTGACCGACGAGCAGTGGGCAACGTCGTCGCTGTGCACCGAATTGACGGTGCGCGAGGTGCTGGCACACCTCACCGCGGCAGCGAGCCTCAACTCCCTGCGGTGGTTGGCGGGGGTGCTCCGCTGCCGGTTTGACTTCGATAAACAGGTGGCCATGCGGCTGGCGGAACATCTGGGCGCCACGCCGGCCGAGACGCTGGAGAGATTCCGGCGCGTGACGCTGAGCACGACCAAGCCTCCCCTCCCTGTGATGGCCATGCTGGGCGAGACCATCGTCCACGGAGAGGATGTCCGGCGTCCGCTCGGCATCGGTCGTGAGTACCCGATCGAGGTGGTCACGCAGGTGGCTGAGTACTACCGGGGTTCGGACCTCGTGGTCCTTGCCAAGGGACGTATCGGCGACCTGAGACTCATCGCGGATGATGGCCCTTTCTCGGCCGGTTCCGGGCCAGTGGTATCCGGCACCACCTTGGCCCTCTTGATGGCGATGACCGGGCGCGCGACGTACTGCGACGACCTGGAAGGCGATGGGGTGGAGCTTCTCCGCAGGCGTTGCGCGATGGTGTGACTGTGCTGAGTGCCGAGGTGATCGCCTCCACGGGGTTGCAGACCGCGATCGTGCAAGGGCTGGCCCTTGATCCCTCCCGGGGGGAGGGTCAGATCAGCCGGGACAGGTCAGCTGGTGGCTGGGGTGTCGGCGTACACGTGAACGTGCCCAGGCACGTACGGATGAACGTGCCCACCTCCTGACGCACCGGAGATTGATCGTGGGCAGTCTGCTGCCGGCCTGTGAAGGGTGGCGGAGGGCGGCTGACCGTGGTCTTGGACCCGCAACGATGGATAAAGGGCTCGATCATCCTGACCTCGAACAAGACCTTCAGCGAATGGGGACAGGTGTTCGGCGACGAATTCCTCGCCACAGCCATCCTCGACCGACTCCTGCACCACTGCGGCGCCGTCTCCATCAACGGCCCCAGCTACCGACTCAAGAACCGGCTCGCCGCCATCGAACGCGACACCAACGTGGCCTGATCACACCAGTCACCCGTCGTCATCCCGCCGGCTTCCTAGACGGGCTGGCGGGGAGGCAGAGCCGCTCGGGCACGCCAGAAATCCGCGTCGCGAGGGTCGGTGAGCCATCCGATCACACGCTCAGCACCTGCTTGGAAGGCGCGAGGCAGTGAGGTCTCCTCACCGACAACAAGCCTGAGGGTGTCGACGTCATGGCTGGCGTGATTCGTGTCGCACCAGCAGGCCACGTTCACCGCCGCGTCGACCGCGAGCTGGCCGAAGTCTGTCCACACGACTTGAAGCAGGAACTCCAGCTGATCACGCCCGTCCGCATGCTCAATGACATCCAGGCCGAGCAGCACAATAGGCGTCCACGGCTGCGGGCCCGGGAAGACGACGTGATCCAGTGCCCACTCCCACTCAGCCTTGTCTCCGTCCGCGCGAGCCGCATCAACTGCACGGGCGGCCTGTTCCAGGGATTCCACGTCGGCAGGCGACAGACGGGGGAAGAGCGTGGTCAATGGGACATCGTCGAAGGCGCCTCGCATGAGTCGATCATGCGTTCTCTCCGCCGCCAATGCCAAGGGCCCACCGCTCTGACCTTTCCCACCACACGACCGGCACCCTGACGATCACCAAGCTGAGCACGTTCATCCGTACCTGGTTGAGCACTTCAACGAGTACGCCGACACCGCCCCGCGGCCGGTCCCTGACAACGCCATCCTTCTTCGGTCCGCCACATGCCCCCAGCCGTCCGGCCCCGGCGGACCGGGGCCGGACGGCTACGCGCAGGCGCGACCGTCGGCCAGCACCAGTACACGGTCGGCGACTTGGATCGTCGACAGCCGGTGAGCGACGACGAGTACCGTCCGCCCCCGGAACACCGCGCGCATCGCGCCCCGCACTGCGCGCTCGCTCGGGATGTCGATGACCGCGGTGGCCACGTCCAACACGATGACGGAGGTGTTCACCAGGAAGACGCGGGCCAAGGCGATCAGCTGCCGTTCACCCGACGAGAAGCGGCCATCGCGGCCGCCGATCTCGGTCTGGTAGCCGTCTCGGAGGGCGGAGATGAACCGATGGGGCCCCGGTCGCCTCGGCGGCGTGCCGGATCTCGTCGAGCGTGGCGTCGGGACGCGCCAGAGCGATGTTCTCGGCAACAGTGCCGGGGAAGAGGGAGCTCTCCTGGGGGACCACGACCACGCCGTGGCGCAGATCGGCCGTCGCGAGGGACCGCAGATCGACACCGTCGAGGAGGACGCGGAGCCCGTCGGATTGTGGAGCCGCGCCAGCAGTTTGGCCAGCGTGGACTTTCCGCCGCCCGAGGGGCCGATCAGCGCGACCGTCTGGCCGGCCGGGATGTCGAGCGAGTAGCCGCGCAGCACCTCAGGCCCGTTGCCGTAGGCGAAGGAGACGTCCTCGTAGCGCACGTGACGCCCGGCGGAGTGTCCACAGAGCGCGGGGAGGGGAACGGGACGGGCAGGTTCGACGACGGTCGGCAGGTGATCGCACCCCCTCTACGACATGTTTCGGCGAGGGGCGGCATGTCAGTGGGGGAGGGGCTGCTCTCGTCTCATGGCCTCGGTCAGTTGTCGACGGGCGACAAACAGTGCCGTGTCCAGCTGGCGGGTGCCGGTGATCACACACAGTGTGTAGGTCGCGTCCTCGAGCTGGCGGGCGGTTTCAGGACTGTTGTCGGCGGCCAGGCGGCGCCTGAGCGTTTCGCATCGTTCGACCAGCTCCCGCAGGAGCGAAGGGTGCGCTGTGATCATGGCTGGCTCCTTCCGGCGTAGCTCGTGTGGACCAGCCCTTTCACCCATACGGTGGCAGCCATCGGCGCCTGCCGCACCTTCAGGCCGTGGCTTGGCGGCGCACCCTGGCCCCGCGACTGCCGGCCGTGGTGGCCGGCGGAGTTGCCCAGAACGCGGGTGCCCTGCGGGCTTGAGTGTTGACGGGTCCGTGTCGTTGCCCGGCTGTGCCCGTTGGACCAGTGACACGTCGTGCCGCATGTCGACGGTCCGTAGCCTGCCTCCCCGGGGTCAGCTCGGTCCGTACTCGACAGCCGGTTGAACCGGCCGGTGCGCGGCGGCCCCGGGGCCTCATGGCTCGGTAGGGCCCGGGGCCGCCGAACTGTGGTCACCCGCGCTACCGCATCAAAATCGCGGGCGTCGCCCCGTCGACTGCGCCGGACGAGGGGGGCGGTCCTGCCGGAACCGTCCAGACCAGGCGCTCTGCCGCCTTCCCTCGCACACTCCTGCGCCCAGGCCGTCCCCCCTGGACGTCCTCGCGCCGGTCATCGCCGACACCTGGCACCAGCTTGCCCCGATGGCACGGCCGGTACCGCCCTTGCCTGGCGAGCGCAGGTGGGTGGGGACGGTCTCGTGTCGGGATCTGCTCGACTGCACCTGGTGGTCGGCCCTCCCGGGCAGAGCTTTTAGCGCGCCCGGGCGGCGGCGAGGTGGGCGTCCACGGCGACGACACCATCGACGCCCTGGCAGAGGCCCACGACCACTGGGACGAGACGCGATTCCGGGACGTGTCCCCGAAGGGTGACGGCCCCGTCCCGGACCTCGACCGCGACGGTGCCCTCGTCCAGGCCGAGGATGCGCCCCAGGACGTCCTGCTCGACCTCGCCGCGGATCTCGTCGTCGGAGCGGATGAAGGCGTCGAGCAGGTCGCTGCGGGTGACGATGCCGGTGAGGAGCCCGTTGTCGTCGACGACCGGCAGCTGCTTGACGTGCCGTCGGCGGAGTTCCCGAGCGGCCCGGGGGATCGTCCAGTCGGCGCGTGCGGTGAAGACGGGGCTGCTCATGAGCGCGCCCGCGGTCCGGGCCCGGGCCTTGCCCCAGGCGTGCTCGTCGTCCCCGTCCTGCCCTTGCGGATCGGGCATGCCGGTCTCGTGCCGCAGCACGTCGGAGGCGGACACGACACCGACGGGGACGCCGTCATCGTCGACGACGGGGGCCGCGACGATGTCGTTCGCGTCCAGCAGGGCGGCGACCTCCTGGAACCGTGTGTCGGGGCGGAGGGTGACGACCTCCTCGGTCATCACGTCACCGACCGTGCGGCGGCGCAGCATGGCATCGGCCTCCTCCGTTGTGCGACGGGGCGGGCGCGGTCGGACCGCCCGGGCGGACAACGCGCGGGCCGTCGGCTTCCGCGCCCTGCCGGCTCGTCCACGCAGCTTCCTCTACCCATGACAGCACCGGACAGCTCCGGCGACCAGTTCGGCCTGGCGGGGAGGACGGCGGCCCCACGGCCAGGAGTGCGGTCGAGTGCGCGTAGATGCCAGCGACGCTGCGCGCCTGGCCAGCGCTTGTCGATGGGGATGATCAGGTCGCCCATGACCGCTCACTCAGCGTCATTGAGCTGCGGACTTCAGCCGATGGGGGGGGGCGGCACGGGCGAGGGGCGTGTGTCGGCTTCAGGCGGGTGCCGTGAGTATTGGGTCACATTCGTGCAATTGCACGGTCATGGCGAGGGCTACGAGCTCCCGCCGGGCGCCGAGGACGACGTCTGGGCTCTCTCCGACGCCGACGGTCCTTACGCGAACCGCCGCCCCCCTTGCAGCCCGAGCCTCGGTCAGTACGCGGTGGGCCAGCCGCCGCTCCACTTCAGCAGGTTGAGGCCGAGCTTGGAAGCACCGCCGTCACTGCCGTCGTAGTAGTGGTAGACGAGCAGGTCGCTGCCGCCGTCGCGCATGATGTCCTGCCCGCCGGGGCCGATCACGGATCCCTGTGACGCCATGACCACGGTGCCGCCGTTTTTGTTCATCGCGACGCCGTTGCGGTCGTAGTAGGGCCCGGTGGGGCTGGTGGCCCGGCCAACCTTGATCTTGTACGTGGAGGCGGTACCGCTGCAGCAGGTGTCGTACGAGGCGAAGAGGTAGTAGTACCCGTTCCGCTTGACCACGGTCGGGCCCTCCACCGCCCTCGCCCCCGTGGTGCGAGAGGCGAGCGAGTGGCGGGTGGTGTCCTTCCCGTGCTGCTTGCCGGTCTTCGGGTCGAGGCGGATCATCTTGATCCCGCTCCAGTGGGAGCCGAAGGCCAGCCACCACTTGCCGTCGTCGTCGACGAACAGGTCGGGGTCGATGGCGTTGTAGTCGCTGCTGGACGTGGAGGAGTGGACGATGCCCTGGTCCTTCCAGCTGCCCGGCATCCCGGTCGTGGAGGTGGCGAGGCCGATGGCCGAGGTGTTGGAACGGAAGCGGGAGACGGCGTAGTACATCAGGTACCGGCCGCCGTGATAGGAGAGATCGGGTGCCCACGGATCGTTTTCGGGCGAGTAGCGCGACCACCAACGGGGCGGTGAGGAAAAGGCGTTGCCGTTGCGGCTGAAGGCGACGCGGTCGGTGGAGGTGCGGAACTCCAGGTAGCCGTGGGTGGAATGGAGCAGGTAGCGCCCGTTGGGCGCGCGGAGCATGGTCGGGTCGTGGACGACGACGTCGCCGGTGACCCTCCCGGGGCCGGGGTAGGCGGACGCGCTCGACGTGCTCTGCCCGGCGGCCGCCGCGGCCTTGGGCTGCGCGTCCTCTCCGAACACCCCGAAAGCCGTGCCGTAGGCCATGGCCCCTGCGGCGGTCAGCGCCAGCGCGACCCCTGCCAGCAGGGCCGTCTTCTTTCTGCGGTGCCGCGCCTTGCCGTGGCCGCGTAGCTCAGTCATGCGTGTTTTCCCAATCTGTACTTACGTGGGGGGCGCCCGTGAGGAACGGGCTGCTCAACAGTTGCTGCAGAGTCGAGAATGGTTGCCGTCCCGCCGAAATACTTGCCTCAAGCCGCTGCCCTGGGCACAGGGAAACACCGGTGTAGCCGCGCCGGTCCCGGAACAGGTAACTGCGGCTGTCGCGACGGCCGTACAGCCGAAGGCCGTGGGCCTCAGAGCGCGGCCCGCAGATGACTCACCGTGACGAAGTGCGCCTGGCCTGCGTTTTCGCCCATCCAGAGGTAATCCGGGCCCACCGCGATGTGGAACGCCCCGTACCGGCCGAAGCTGCCTGGCTCGAGCGGGGTTGTGGCCACCGCCCGCCTGGCCGGCCCCTGCTGGCCAGCGAAGAAGCCGACAACGCGGAGCATCGCCGGGTCCGTGCGCGGGGCGAGCATGCGATCGGCCGGCTGAAGGACTACAAGATCCTCCGCGACTGCCGACAGCACGGCGAAGGCATGGATCGACGCTGTCCGCGACGATCAGGCGGCGGTCAGCGAGTACGCCGTCGAGCAGGGCAGCGCACGGCGCCAGGTCGAGACTGACGTGAAGAAGGCGGCCCACCATCCGCGGCCGGTCACCTGATCTACTCTTCCGGCCAACTCTCCAGGGTCCTACCCCTTCGTGTCCGCTCGGCGCGCACCTCACCTTCGCTATGAGCGTCCCGGGTGGGGGCTGGTTATCGGGTGGTGTGGGTGAGCCAGCGGTGCAGTGCGGTGTGGACGTAGTCGGGCAGGGTGCTGAGGTGGTCGATGGCCTCGCGGTCGCCGGGCATGGGGGCGACGCCGGCGGTGGTCAGTGCCGCGTGGAGTTCCAGGCGATGCACATCCCGCGGGTCGAGGGTGAGGTTGAGGCGCTGGGTGGGGTTGGGCGGCGGCAGCAGGAAGTCGTCGTGTGCCCAGGACGGCCGGCCAGGCGTGGTGGTGTGGGCCATGGACAGGCTCCTCTCAATGCTTGGGTTGTGGAGGGGGACTTCGTGTGAGGGGGAGCCGGTTGCGGCCGGCGTGAGGGTCCACCCGGATGCAGTAGAGCGGCTTGAGCACCTCAGGGGCCCGCATCTGGTCCCTTGCGCCTTCACGGCGTGCGGGCCTTGCGGCGGGGGCGGGATGCCTGTCGTTGTTACTCACTTTCGGGTGATGGCCAGGGTGGTTGTGGGGTGGCGCGCCGTGGCGTGCGTGGGTCGCAGGCCGGTGCTCGCAACGGCGGCAGGCCTGACAGGGCCTCAATCTGGCGCATATGGTGCATACATGGGTGTTGCATCCGAGAGTCACAGAAATGTGAGCGATCTGTAACACGGTTCACGTCTCGCCTGCATGCTTTGCCCTGGCGGTCACGGTGTGGGGGTGCGGCCGACCGGCCGCCACCCGTACCCGCACGATCCCCGTACGCGGCCTGACCGTGAGCGGGGTGTGCCCGCACCATGCAGGGGGCCCCTGTGTCCGTTTCCCCATCTGTGCCCACCCGTCGTCTGGCTGCCGCCGCGCTCGCGGCCGCCGCTGTGACCGGGGCGTTGACGCTGCCGGCGTCGGCGGCCGACCACGCCCGCCCCGACAGGCTGAAGGTCGAAATCAGTGCCGTGCAGTACGACTCCCCGGGCCGTGACGACCACTCCAACCGCTCCCTGAACAGGGAGTGGGTGGAGCTGACCAACACCACCCGCCACAGCGTGAACCTGGACGGATGGACGCTGTCGGACGAGGACGGCAACACCTACACCTTCGACCACTACCGCCTGGCCGGGCGTTCCACCGTCCGCATCCACACCGGCGAAGGCCGCGACCGTGACACGGACCTGTACCAGGACCGCCGCCGCTACGTGTGGGACAACCGCTCCGACACCGCGACCCTGCGCAACCACCGAGACCGCGTCGTCGACGAGGTCTCCTGGGGCAGCGACCGCCACCGCCACGGCGACCGCAGTGGCCACCACCATCACTAACCCCCCCCCGCACCGGTGTGCCGGCGACCGCTGAACAGGCCACCAGCACACACGTGAGACGGCGGCGCGCCTGGACCTGAAGTCCGGGCGCGCCGCTGATGTGCGCTGGTGGGATGACGTGCGGTGCCGGCCGACGAGTTGCAGATGCGCCGGATGCCGTGGCGTTCGGTGCGATGGCGCCGCGGGAGGTCCGCCGCCGCGCACTGGGAACCCGGACGATCGCGCGGGTCTGCGTCGAATCGTCCGTCCCGCCACGCGTTCTTGTTTCCGCGTCCGCGACTGGTTACTGCGGCGACACCGGCGACCGGACCATCGAGGAGAGCGCGCCAGCCGGGCACGACTTCGTGGCTGCCGTCTGCGTCGACTGGGAGGCCGCCGCGGACCACTGACGAACGCGAGATCACGCGAGCGATGGGCCGCATGCTTCATCGCCCGACGATCGCCTCCGTCCCCGTCTTCACCCTCAGAGCGGCGCTCGGTGAGATCCGCCACGGGCATCACAGTGCAGTTGCCGCGCCGTCCCGGCGGCCCTGCGCCAGGCGGGCTTCGCCTTCACTCACCCCACGATCGACGAGGCACTCCACCCCGTTCTCCGCGCGAGCTGACAGGTAGGCGTGGACAGTGTCCTGGTTCCAGATGAGCGTCTCCTCAAGTCGACCTGAGGTCTCATAGTGATCTGCGGGGATACCGAAACCGCAGGTCTCACAACAGACGAACAGGTCGTCACCACTGTCGAGCACGCTCAGCGCGCCAAAGACGTAGAGGGGTTCCTCGCACTCTTCCACCCCGACGCCCTCTGGACGACCGGCCACGGCAAGGCCCTGATCGGCTTCGACGCGATCTCCGAGTTCAGGTTCGGCAGGTCTACCACTCGCCAGGGGGCGCAACGGAAGGCGCTCGTAACGGGCGTTGTGGCCGCTGGCGGGATCTTCCCGAGCGGTTCGGCCCGTGGAAGACGGTCTATGAGCGCCATCGGCTGTGGTCTGCCGACGGCGCGTGGGAACGCTTGCTGCAGCAGGTCCAGGCCGCGGCCGACATTGCTGGTGAGATCGACCGGGACATCGCGGTGGACTCACCATCTTGCGGGCTCATCAGCATGCGGCGCGGCGGGTTCACCAGCAAGCTGCACCTGAGCGCGGCCGGCCGCTGCCGCCCGCTGTCCGTGGTCGTCACGCCGGGGCAGCGGGCAGGCTGCCCGCCTGCGCAAGGCCTCACGCGGCGGACGGCCACCTGGCTTCGACGAGGAGCGGTACAAGAAACGCAACACCGTCGAGCGGGCGATCAACAAGCTCAAGCAGTCCCGGGCCGTCGCCCCCCCGTTGTGACAAGCGCGGCTACGTGTTCCTCGGCACCGCAACCACAGCGGTCCTGGTCATCTGGCTCCGCACTTGATCGCCCGGACAGGTCCTAGCCGAGGGTTACCCGCAGAATGCGGTCCGCGCCGTCCGGCTGGCCTCCCGGGGCGTCGGCGTTGGTGGTCGTCAGCCACAGGTGGTCGCGGCCGGGCACCTTGACCACCGTGCGGAGCCGGCCGTACGCGCGGACGTAGTACGCCGTCGCCGTGCCCACGTTCTCCGTGTTGCCCTCGATGGGGACGCGCCACAGGCGCTGCCCGCGCTGGGCGGCCATGTAGATGACGTTGTCGGCGATGGCGATGCCGCTGGGGGAGGCCTCGCCGGTGGTCCAGGTCTTCTTCGGGTTGGTCATTCCGGCGACCGAGCAGGTGCCCTCGCAGGTGGGCCAGCCGTAGTTGGCGCCCGGCTTGATCAGGTTCAGTTCGTCGAACCGGGTGTTCCCGAACTCGGCCTCCCACAGCCGCCCGTTGCGGTCGAAGGCGAGTCCCTGCGGGTTGCGGTGGCCGAGGCTGTAGACGTGGTTGCCGAAGGGGTTGCCGGGGGCCGGCCTCCCGGCGGTGGTCAGGCGCAGGATTTTGCCGTTGAGGGAATTGCGGTCCTGGGCGAGGGCCGTGTTCTGGGCGTCGCCGGTCGAGGCGTACAGGTAGCCGTCGGGGCCGAAGGCGAGCCGTCCGCCGTTGTGGTAGGTGGCCTTCCTGATGCCCTGCAGGATCACCGTGTAGCCGCTGAGTGAGGTGCCGTCGTACGTCATGCGGGCGATGCGGTTGCCTTCGGCGGCGGTGTGCATGAAGTACACGTAGCGGTTGGTGGCCCAGCCGGGGTCGACGGCGACGCCCAGGAGCCCGCCCTCGCCATTGGTGGTCTGGCTGTTGGGGACGGACCCGACCTGGGTCTTGGCGCCGTCGGGGGCGACCTTCCAGACCCGGAAGTCGTCGCGCTCGGTGACCAGGGCGTGTGAACCGTCGGGGAGCCAGTAGACGCCCCAGGGGACGGTCAGCCCGGTGGTGAGGGGGGTGACGGATGTCGGTACGCCGTCGGCCGCGGCGGGGGTGGCGTCGGGGGGTGCGGTGTCGGCCTGTGCGGAACCGAGTCCGGTGAGGCCGGTGAGTAACAGTCCGGCCAGGGACGCCCCCAGTGTTCTGCGGGTCCCGCGGGGTGGTGCGCTTCGTTCGTCGGTCAGTCGCATCTGTCCTCCAAGTGGGGGAAGTGGGGGTCGCGGCGGGTCACATGCGCCTATGGGCCTCAGGGGCCGGGAGGGCGGGGTGGGGGGCGTCGACGAGCGTTCGTACCACGCCGTGGTCGGGGGCCAGTCGGCATACGGGGTCGGTGCGGGAGGCATCGCCGGTGAGCGCGTACGCCTGGCAGCGGCAGCCGCCGAGATCGGTTTCCCGCTGGGGGCAGGAGCGGCAGGGGTCGGCCATCCAGGCGGTGCCGCGGTAGCGGTTGAACGCGGGTGAGTGGTGCCAGGTCCACTCCAGGGGGTGGTTCCTGACGTTCGGGGCGTCGAGTCCTGGCAGCGTGGCGGCGGCCGGGCAGGGCAGCACCGTGCCGTCGGGGGCCACGGTCAGTGAGACGGCGCCCCAGCCGCCCATGCACGGCTTGGCGGTTCCTTCGATGTAGTCGGGTACGACCCACACCAGGTCCAGGCGCCCGGCCAGCCTCTCCCGGCGGGACTGGAGGACAGCCCGCGCCCGGTCGATCTGCTCCCGGGTGGGCAGCAGGCGGTCGCGGTTGAGCAGGGCCCAGCCGTAGAACTGGGTGTTCGCCAGCTCGATCCGCTCGGCCTCCCAGTCCAGGGCCAGATCGATGAGGGCGTCGAGCGCGTCCAGGTTGTCCCGGTGGAGTACGACGTTCACGCCCAAGGGCAGTTCTGCCTCCCGGACCAGGGCCGCGGCCTTCCGCTTGGCGGCGAAGGAGCGGTGGCCGGCGATCCTGTCGGAGGCGGCGGGTTCGGCGTGCTGCACCGACAACTGGACACTGCGCAGGCCGCGATCGGTGAGCGCGGCCAGCCGTTTTCGGGTCAGGCCGACGCCACTGGTGACCAACTGGGTGTGGATACCCGCCGCGTCGGCCGCCCCGACGATCTCGGGCAGGTCGCGCCGCAGCAGCGGTTCACCACCGGAGAGGTGCGCTTGGACGACGCCCAGCTCCCCGGCCTGGCGCATGACATCGGCCCACTCGTCGGTACGGAGCTCGGCGGATCGGCGGACCAGTTCCACGGGGTTGGAGCAGTAGGCGCAGTGCAGCGGGCAACCGTGGGTGAGTTCCGCGAGCAGCGCCCAGGGAGGGGCGACGGGCGCGGCGGTCTCGGCGGGACGTACCGCGGTCATCGGAGCCAGCCTTCCTCGCGCAGCCGTCCCAGGAACCGCGGGACCTCGGTGGCGACGGGCGCGCCGGGGTAGCGGTCGGCCAGCTCGGCGACGATGGCGCCGAGTGGGCGTTCGCCGTCGCAGAGCCTCAGCACGGCGCTCGCACTGCCGCGCAGCACGACCACGCGTTCCGGCATGACCAGCAGGTCGGTGTCACGCACCCGGTCGTGACGGAGCGTGACGGACCGGTGCAGCACCGGGGTCCAGGCCTTGCTGTGGGGCACGGTGTCCCCGCCGTGAGGCACCTGGTCCGCACCGTCGGGCGCAGTGTTTCCGCCGTGGGGTACGGGGCCCCCGCCGCGGGGTATGGCGTCCTCCCCGCCGTCGGGCACGAGGCTCCCACCGTCGGGCAGGGTGTCCTCGCCGGGAGGCAAAGGCTTCCCACCGCCGGGCGCGGCGTCCCCATCCTCGGGCGCGGCATCCCGGCCATCAGGCGCGGCCACCGAGTGCCTCAGCGGTTGCATGGCCGCTCCCCCGCCCCGTCGACGGCGTCGAGCAGCGACCACAGCACCTCGCACTTGAAGGTGAGCGCGGCGACGCACCGTTCCTGCTCCTCGCGGGTGCGGGCCCACCGTTCGACCATGTCGAGCGCCTCGGCGCTGTCCCGGCTGCCCTGCCCGACGCGGGTGCGGAAGTAGGCGAGCCCCTCGGCCTCGATCCACGGATAGTGGTCCTCGAAGGCGGCGATGCGCGCGCGCATCAGCCCCGGGGCGGACAGCTCCGTGAGGGAGGCGGCGACGGCCTCCAGCGGGGACCTGAGCCGGCAGAAGTTGACGTAACCGTCGACCGCCAGCCGCACCCCGGGCAGTACGTCCTCGGCCGACCACAGCAGTTTCCGGTCCAGTCCGGCCGCCTCGCCGAGCCGCAGCCAGCGCTCGATGCCGCCCTCGCCCTCCCGTACGCCGTCGTGGTCGACGATCCGGCGCAGCCACATACGGCGCAGCGCCGGGTCCTCGAACTTGGCGAGGATCAGTGCGTCCTTGACGGGGATGTGCCGCTGGTAGTGGAAGCGGTTGGTGATCCAGCGGCGCATCTCGGCCGGGGTCAGAGTGCCTTCGTGCATCCGTACGTTGAAGGGGTGGCGGTCGTGGTAACGGGTGGTGGCCACATCGCGCAGCCGGTCTTCGAACTCCTGTCGGCTCCAAGGGTCCGGCCGGTCCCGGCCCCGGACGGTGGTGTCCAGGGCAGCGGCATCCCGTACGGAGGTGGGCGTCGTGGGCGTTGTCGTAGCGGGTGTGGGCGTCACAGCTCGATGACCATTCCGTCGGCGGCGACCTCGAGTCCCCGGTCGGCCAGCTGTTTGTGCCGGTCGTCGTCCGGGGCGGTCAGGGGGTTGGTGTTGTTGAGGTGCGTGTAGAGGCAGCGGGCGCGCAGCCCGGTCAGCCGGCGCGCGGTGCCGGTGTGCCCGTCGACCGGCAGGTGCCCCATGCCGCTGGCGGTCCTGGACGAGATCCCGGTGCGCACCGGCTCGTCCTCGTCCCAGAAGGTGCCGTCGACGATGACGCAGTCGGCGGCCTCGGCGGCCTCTTGCAGGGCGTCCGGCCAGGCGGCGAGGGCGGGGGCGTAGAGGAGGGACTTCCCGGTGGCCGGTTCGCGGAGTACGAGGGCGACCACCCAGCGCGGATCGTCGTCGCCCGTTCCCGCCGCGTACCGGGGGCGTTTGGCGGCGATGGGCACGGCGGTGGCTTCCAGTTCCGGGCCGAGCGGCAGCGGGGCCGTGTCCAACTCCCGCCAGCGCAGCTCCGTGTACGGTCCGAGTACGGCGCCGAGGCGCGGGCCGGTGAGCAGCGCCTCGCGTACCGGGGTGGTGGCGACCAGCTCCAGGCCGTCCGCCTCGCGCAGCCTTGCCACTCCGAGGGTGTGGTCGAGTTCGGCGTCGGTGAGGACGACGCCGTCGACCGGGGTCTGCCGGGCACCGGGGCCGGGGTGCAGCGCGGGGGTGTTCTCGATCTGCTCCCCGATGTCGGGGGTGGCGTTGACGATGTACCAGCGGCCGGCGTCCGCTCGTACGGCGAGGGACGCGTGGCGGCGGCGGTGCTCCGGGCGGGCGCGTGCCCCGGCGCAGCCGGGACACGCGCAGTTCCACTGGGGCAGTCCGCCGCCCGCCGCGGTGCCGAGCACCTGCAGCAGCACGGCGCCGGGGTTACCGCGTGGCCAGCGCGTACGCCGTCACTTCGAGCGCGGTCTCGACGACCTCGTACTCGGGTGACTGCCAGCCCGTCTCGCCAGTGATGGTGCCGGTGACGGTGCCCACCGGCTCGCCACGCGAATTCAGCGTCCTCTGGATCTGCTGGATCTGCTGGGCCTTCTGGATCTCGGGAAGCTCGCGCATCTCCTGCATGTCTGTTCCTGCCTTCCTGTGTGGGGGTCAGGGACCGAACAGAGCATTACCGGCATATCGCAACTGGCTGAACACGGTGCTCATAGGAGTGCTGTGCGTTCAGCCTTCCGCTTCAGAATCGCGAGTTGACGGGGCACGGTCAATCGTCCGGACCGAATCAGGACGGCCTTTCCGTCGCGACGGCACCCGGCGGTCACCCGGTCATCGCGCCTGCTGCGCGTACCGCACGACGGTGATGCGGTCGATCAGCGGCGCGTAGTGGGAGCGGAGGAGTACGCCGGGGAAGGTGTCCGAGGGTGGTGCCGTCGAAGTTCGGCGGTTCCTCGGAGCGGAAGACCGGTGATCGCCGTGCCCTCGGTGGCCGGGGAGAGGCGGGTGAGCGTGGCCGAGCCCGCCGGCTTGGCGTCGCCCGCCTCGTACGTCCGCTCCTTCAGCTTGCCCTCGGCGGGCGTGACCGTGAGGCGGTCGACGAGGGTGGTGGACGAACCTCCGGTCGGCGTCACCTTGTCGACGCCGTCCGAGAGGGAGACCGCCGCGCTGCTCCTGCCCTTGGCCAGGCGCAGGACGTCGTGGCCGTTGACGCAGAGCCGGGCACCCGAGCCGCTGAGGGCGCCGACCTTGAGGGGGGCCTCGCGGTCGGCGGGTGAGTGGCCCCAGAACGTGGCCGTCTGGCCCTTCTTGAGCTGGGTCGCGCCCGAGCCGGTGGCGGGGGCTCCGGCCTGCTTCGGCAGCTTGTAGACGGGCTGTGCCCCGCCGCCCAGCCAAGCCAGCTCGCCCTCGTACACCAGGGTGCCGGCCGAAGCCTGGGGAAGGCAGAGGGCACCCGATGGTCGATCCGAAACTCGTCGACCACCTGCGACGCAGTGGAGGAGTCCACCGATGTGGACTTCGACACCAAGCTGGACCAGATCGAGTTCGCGATCCACGAGCGGCCCGACCGCACCTTCGCCTTCGCCTTCGCCTTCGACGAGTCCGGCCCGCTCGGCATCCGCCCTACCGCCGGCTCGTGCTGGGCCGAGGAAGGCAAGCCGGACCGGCTGTCGGCGCCCTATCACCGCACCCACGGCACCACCTACGTCCACGGCTGCTACTCGGTCGGTGACGACACTCAGTGGGGGTATCAACCGGCCCGCAAAGGCATCGCCCCGACTTGGGCCGCGCTGAAGAGCATCCGGGCGGCCCGCCCGGACGGCGCCCCGATCTACGTGATCCTGGACAACCCGTCCGCCCACAAGGACGTGCGCATCCTGCGCTGGGAGGCCAAGAACAAGGTCGAGCTGTACTTCACGTCGACGAACGCGTCTTGGGCGAACCCGATAGAGGCGCACTTCGGGCCGCTGCGGCAGTTCACTCTGGCCAACTCGAATCACCCCAACCACACCGTCCAAACGCGGGAGTTGCACTGCTACCTCCGCTGACACAACCAGAACGCCCGGCATTCCGACGTCCTGGCCCCCAGCGCCGCGAACGCACTCGCGTCCGCAGCGAGAAAGGCATCCGCTGGGGCGGACGACCACGCGCCGCCTGAGCGCACGACCCGGTGATCGTTTCCGGTCATGGCGCCAGGAGTTGTCTTCAATGCCTCGCCCACATCACGAGCGATGCGAGGGCGACGGCCGCCTGGTAGGACTCGGCGGTCTTGTCGTAACGGATGGCGATGCCGCGCCACTGCTTGAGCCGGTTGAAGCAGCGTTTCACCACGTTGCGCCGCTTGCAGAGCTGTTTGTCGAAGGCCGGCGGGCGCTTGCCGCGGTTGCCGCGTCGGAGGCGGCTGCGGATGGCTTTGGAGCTGTAGCCCTTGTCGCCCAGGACGTGGGCGGGCCGCACGCGGGGGCGGCGGACATCACGGTGGTGAACTGGGTGCAGTCGTTGGTGTTTTCCCGCCCGTGAGCGTGAAGGCGAGTGGACGGCCGTAGCCGTCGCAGGCCAGGTGGATTTTGCTGGACAGGCCGCCTCGGGAGCGTCCGAGGCCGGGGCTGCGGAGCCCCCTTTCCGGGCTCCGGCGGCGTGCTGGTGGGCACGGACGACGGTGGAGTCGACCGACACCAGCCAGTCGATGTCCCCGGCAGCGCCGGCCCGCGCCTGGGCGGCCCGGAGCATCCGTTCGAACGCGCCGTCCATGGCCCACCGGCGGAAACGGGTGTGGAGCGTGGCCTACGGGCCGTACCGCTCGGCCACGTCCCGCCAGGTCGTTCCGGTGCGGAACTTCCATACGGTCCCATTCAGCACTCTGCGGTCATCCAGCCGCTTCCGTCCTCGCGACGAGGCAGGCAGTAGCGGCCGGACGAACTCCCACTCGGCCTCAGACAGTTCATGGCGGCGTATCACCGGACCTTGATCCACCACTCAAGATCATTTGAAGACACGGCCCAGGGGCCGCCGCATCAAGGTTGGCGCCTGGAGCCGAGCTGTTGCCGCTTGCGGACCGGGAGCCCGGGCCGGAACGACCGGCGTCATGACAGCAGCATTCGCGTCCATATCACGGCCAGGAACAAGCAGGCGAGCGCGAACAGGCTCTGCACGACGGCGCTAACCGGCATTCTCAGGCGGGCGTGCACGACGGCACCGGTCACCGCCACGGCCGGAAGGCCCCAGACGGCGAGCCACGTCAGGACGGGGACGTCGCGGGAGTGCGCGGTTGCGGAAAGGTGCGGCGGCTGCGCGCTGCCCATGCCGACCATGACGAACAGCATCGCGGCTACTGCGACGATGACCGTGTCCGCGACCAGGAACAGCAGGGCGACCGTGATGTCGATCAGCCGGGAGGGACGTTTGCGGATTTGGGGAGGCGCCGGGATGTCCTGGTCGTCCGAGGGCGGTGAGGCCATGACCAGACTGCACCACGGAATGGAGTGTTCGGCACCGTGCGGGACCGTATCTGGGCCCGACTGTGACCAGCCGAGACCACCACCAACATGGAGCTGTGCCTCAGCTTGTTCTTCAAGGTCCGGCCGGTCTTGAGAGTCGGCCGCAATGAAGCTCGCCTCCAGGGGCTGGATCGGCACAGTGATCTTTGACGAACAACGAGGAAGGGCGCGGCCAGGCGCACCGCGCGTTCACCCTGGTGCTGAGGTTCGCCAGCGGCGGCCGGGGGAGAAGACCCGCCGCCTGGGCGAGCCCTCCGCACACAACGACGATCTGCGCGCCGTGGCCCTCACTGGCCGTGGCATTCCGCGCGGCATCGTCAGGGCCCATATCGTGCTGCGGGCGTACCAAGAGCGGCTTCGAAGGAGCCGACGAAGAAGGACCCCCCTCGCTGAGTGGCTGCGCGCCCGCGGGGTCGAGGAGGTCGACGTGGTGGGCATCGCCACGGACCACTGCGTGCGTGCCACCGCGCTGGACGCCGTGAAAGCCGGCTTCCGCGCACGGGTACGCCTGGACTACTCGGTGGGGGCGCCCCGGACACGACAGCCGCGGCTGTGGACGACTTCCATCAGGCAGGTATCGCCGTATCCGGCGAGGCACCCCTGCCGCACTGGCCCCCGGCACCGGGCCCGGCGCGGGACCAGAGTGAACTCGTGGTGCGCCCTGCCGCCGAGAATCAGCGACAGGGCGCACCTGGTCGCGTTGGGGCACCAAGCCGGAAGTGCTGGTCAGTACCCCCGAGGCAGTCCCCCTGGACCGGTCCGGCGCCGTTGGCCCAGGGGCACCATGGCGTAGAAGCCGGGCCGTCACCACCGACCACGAGGATCCTGCGACGGAACGCACGGAAACGGCGAGGCCCGGAAGGCACATGGTCCGGACCTCGCCGGCGCGCTGCTCAACCACCTCCAGGGGGCGTGTTGAGCCCTCCTCGGTGTGTGTTGGGGGGGGGCTGGAGCAAGGCACTTCACGAACGCGGACGCGGAGCCGACACGGCCCGGCCGTGCGGAACGCGATCGAGCCCTGTGAGCCTTTTGCCGTGTAGGCGACCGCCCTTCACGACCCCGCATGCTGGTCAGACCCGCCCGGTGATGCTTGCCGGGCGGGGCTGACTGCTGTGTAGGAATCGGGCGTCTGCCAGCGATGAGTGGGGGAGGGGCAGCCGCAGTCGTTGCGGTTGAATTTCAGGGAGCGGGGCTGGTCGTTGATTGGGTAGATGCACACGTAGCCGGACGGGCAGTCGATTGCTGCCTTCACCGCGCCGGGGGTGCTGGAAGCGAGGCTGGAACGGCCATCGGGGCGATGGCCGGGGCGGCGATCGCCGCGGCACACATCAGGTTTTTGATCAGGCACTACAGGTACTGGCTGCTGGGGCCGTGACGGTACGTTGCGCCGCGGGTGCACTCCTCCGGGGGGACCGCTGCGCCGGTTGGCGGGCCTGGCCCGCTGGGGTCCCGCGCTCCTTCGGTGCGGGACCCTAGCCGGCTGGGTCAGGGGCGGGATTGACGGTGACTTCGGTGCCGTTGCACTCGGCCACAGCGTCGGCCACCATGGCCACGGCGGAACTGCCGCATCATGACGGCATGTTGGCTGAGCGGACTGGCGCTGGCCAGCGGAGACAGTATCCCGGACGGAGCATGGGCACGCCAGGCAAGCGGAAGCGCCCCGCGCCGGACTGCTTACTGCGGCCAGGGGCGGACGTGTGCGCTGGCCGCGCCAACCGCGGCTCTCGCCGCCCGTTCGACCAGCGAGATCCCGCTCTTCATCGACGCGTTGCCGCTGCTGAGGACCGAAACCAAGTACCGGCGCCCATGGACCGTGACCTGACCGATGCTGTTGATGACCCACAGGCCTGTGGCGCTCCGCTGCACCCAGCCGTTCTTGAGGGCCCACCGGGAGCCCTGAGGGCCGGCCGCGGAGACCCCCCAGTCCTGGTCCTGCGTGACCTGGCCCATCAGGTCGCGGATGTAGGAACGGGATGCCTGACTCAGCCCTTCGGGCGAGCGGGCGGAGGCCACCGGCCCACGGGAGAAGACCGCGCGCAACAGCTTGACCTGGTCCCTCGCAGTGGTCTGGGTGAGCCCCCATCTGATGCCGGGGCCGCCCCATGTCGAGGAAAGCCCCAGCCGTTCGTTCGCCGCGTCGAGGCCTTCCGCCTCGCCGATCGCCCGCCACAGCACGTTCGCCGCCTCGTTGTCGCTTGTCCGGATCATCGCCTCGGCATTCCGACGCTCCGCTGCTGTCAGCTCGCGGTGCTCGTCCTGCGCCTGAAGCAGCAGGGTCGCCAGGATGTTCACCTTGATGATGCTCGCCGTGTCGAATGTCCCGTCGTGCCCGTAAGACGCGATCTCCTGGTTGCCGCTGTCCTGGTCGAACACCGCCACCGCCAGCCGCGTGTTGCCGTCCGGCAGGGCTGTCCTGAGCGCTCTCGCAAGAGTCGCGCCGCGGTCTTCGCGCGGCGGAGCCGCTGGCCCGGGGGCCGGCTCACCCGCCCGCGCCAAGGGCGCCTGCGCCTGGTAGGGCGTGCCGGTGGCGGAACAGGCGGCGAGCGCCGCCACGACTGCGGTGGCGGCGCATGCCCGCAGCGTGTGCGCGCGGAGGCCGCGCGCCGCGGGGGTCCGGTTCTGTCTGTCGGGCATGGCGGGGCAGGCCTCGGTTTTCCGGTGTAGAGAGACGGTGAGCAATCAGAAAATATGACAAACCGGATGCGGTGATGGTGATTGCCACCAGGACAGGCGTGTCGAATCCCGAGGCAGTCGCCACCTCATAGTGCAAGGACCCCTGAGCTTGACGTTTAGAGGGTGTCTCACGTGGCAAGTTTCGCGAGCTTCTTGTAGCAGGTCAGGGCGGCGGCCAGGCCGAGGAAGGCGAGGAAGTGCGAGCACTTTCGTTCGTATCGGACGGTGAGGCGGCGGTAGCAGAAGAGCCAGGCGATCGACCGTTCGATCTTCCAGCGGTGCCGACCGAGGCGTTCGCCGGACTCGATGCCGCGCCGCGCGATGCGCGCGACGAGCCCGCGCTCGCGCAGCCAGGCCAGGTGTTCGGCGGAGAAGTACGCCTTGTCCGCGCGGAGTTTGCCGGGTCGGCGCCGCCGTGGTCCCCGGCGGGACCGGACGGCGGGTATGCCGCGGATGAGCGGCTTGAGGGCGAGGCTGTCGTGCATGTTCGCGCCGGACACGGCGACGGCGAGCGGGATGCCCTGGGCATCGGACAGCACGTGCAGCTTGCTAGCACTTCTTGCCGCGATCGACCGGGTTCGGCCCGGTCAGCGATCCCCCCGTTTGGCGCGAACGGAGGCCGCATCGACGATCGCCGAGGTCCAGTCCATCCCGCCCCGGGCCCCGAGTTCGTCCAGCACCGCCCGGTGCAGCCGACGCCACAGGCCGGCCTCGGTCCATACCGTGAAGCGGCGATGCGCGGTGGCGGGCGACGTGCCGAACGTCGGCGGCATATGCCGCCAGGCACAGCCGCTGGTCAGCGCGTACACCACTGCCGTGAACACGGCCCGCTCGTCACACGGAGCGATCCCACCACCGTGCGGACGAGCAGCGAAGGACGGCAGCAACGGGGCGGCCAGCTCCCAGAGTTCATCAGGAACCAGACGCTTCGATAGATCAGCACCCACGACCGGCAGCATGCCGCACGAACATCACGTCACGTGAGACAACCTCTAAGCCTTGATTGGTGCGGCCGACCTGGCGGCCTGCTCGATCTTCGCGCAGTAGGCTGCACGGGCTTCCTCGTCGATCTGCTGCTCGTTTTCGGGGCGCACCCCGGTCCGGCCGTCGAGGCCCTCGCGCAGGATGTCGGCGTGCCCGGCATGCCGGTTGGACTCGCCGAGGACGTGGACCATGACGGCGAACAGGTTCGTGTTGGGATAAGGCTCCGGCCACCACGGCACGTGGCCGGGGGCGTCGAGGGGGAGCTCGTTGATCGTCGCGTCCGAGTGTTCCCACGTGCGCCGGTAGAACCCGATGATCTGATCGCGGGTCTCGTCCTCGGTCGCCCACTGATCGTTGCCGTTGTAGTCCTGCCACCGGGACAGCGGTTCCGGGGAAGGGCGGTCGAAGACCTCGCCGAAGTACCTGGCCTCGACGGTGGCCACGTGTTTGACCAGGCCGAGGAGGTTGGTCCCGGTCGCCGTCAAAGGCCGGCGGGCGTCGTATTCGGACAAGCCGTCGAGTTTCCAGAGCAGCGCCTCGCGGTCCCGCCGCAGTCTCTCGTGCAGGTTGTCCTTCGCGAATTCATCGATCACGCGGCGTGAGCCTGCCATGGGCTGCTCGTGGTCTCAAGATCCCGTATTTGGTGCGCAACGACTGGCAGAGCCGAGGCCTGGCCATGGCCGCCGCCCTGACCTGCTACAAGAAGCTCGCGACACTTGTCACGTGAGTTCGAGCTAGTGCCGCATCAGGCAATCTTTGCCCTCTGAGACAGGCTGGTGGGCGTCCGCTGCTGAACACGACGTCCGATATCTGCCAGCGTGAAACACACGGAGCCGGGAGTCTGTGTTCGTGACTGTGACATCGACTGCGGCATTCCGTATCCATGCACTTCCTGCTGATGCACTGGCCAGCGTGCGGGCGAGTGGAGTCGACGCCTTGGGCAATCGCGCCGAGCGCATCACCGCCGAGGGAGGCGAGCCCCTCCGATGCTGCCTGCGTGACGCCAGGTCCGGGGACAAGCTGCTCCTCTTCGGTTACCAGCCGCCGCTTCCGGCCAGCCCCTACTGTGAGGCCGGGCCCGTGCTCGCCCATGCCGCACCCTGCGCGGGCCCGGTCGGCATCGTCGGCTATCCGCCGGACTGGCGGGGACGGCCGCAGGTGCTGCGGGCGTACGACGATCGCGGCTGGATTCACGACGCGACGACGGTGCACGACGGCCAGGATCCGGAGAAGGTGATCGCTGAACTGCTCGCCGAGCCGGACGTGGTGCAGCTCCACAGCCGCAACATCGCGTGGGGCTGCTACATGTTCGCCATCACCCGCCCTGACTGAGGTCCGGGAAGGCACCCGGCAGCGCCTGCCGCCCCGTTGCGGTATCCCGATCCCGGTCCCACCATGGCCGGGTGATCGTTCCACCCTGGGGACATGGCCGAGCGAGTGCGGGTGCGTGAGATCGACGACGATGAGGGCAGGCGGCTGCTGCGGATCGTCCGCAGAGGCAGCGGGTCGGTGGTGACCTGGCGGAGGGCCCAGATGGTGCTGCTGTCCGCGCAGGGCATGCCCGTGGCGAAGATCGCCGAGGTGATCTTCACCAGCCCGGACCGTGTCCGGGACGTGATCCACAACTTCAACGCCGACAGCTTCAACTCGCTCTACCCGAAGTACAAGGGCGGTCGCCCGAAGACCTTCACGCTGCCCGAGCGGCGCGAGATCAAGAAGGTCGCCAAGTCCAGGCCGGCCGAGCACGGCCTGCCGTTTTCGACCTGGAGCCTGGCCAAGCTGGCCGACTTCCTGGTCGCCGAGGGGGGGTGGTCGACGACATCAGCCACGAGGGCCTGCGGGTCCTGCTTCGCGAGGAGGGCGTGTTGTTTCAACGGTTAATTGCGTTCGTCGATGGCGCCGGCTTCCGGCGCGCATGCCCTCATCGCCCTGCTCAGGCTGCATAGCAGGGCGATGTTGCGGAGGGGGTACCCAGGCGGTCGGTGAACCCCGCCTATACCTGCTCGGCTACGGCGACTGTGCAAGGGCGGCGAAGCCGGTGCGGATCGGGGACGCCTTCTCGGAGCCGGCGGCGATGATGGGGCGTCGTCCGGGGTAGTTCTCGACGATCTTTTGCATCTCGGATGTGGGGGAACGTCCAGTTCGCGAGCGCTTCCAGCGGCTCGCCCAGTTGTCCCGCATGACCAGCCGCGTTCGAGCCTCATCGAGGCTCCCGTACGGCGACATCAGCTCGTCCAGGACGCATGCGTCGGAACGGACCTGGGCGGCAGCCTTCGGATTCACCGCACCAGATCACCAGCTCGTACGGCGCCCTGCAGCAATTGATCACAACTGATCGCTTCGCAGAGTGACCAAGGAGCAACATCGGCGTTGTTTGCCAACAAGCGTGCTGGTTTGCCAACTGTGCTGCGTCGTCTCACACACGATCGGCCACCACAGAGGTCCGTCGGCGGCATCTGTCCACAGGGGACCTGGGGTTCCCTGGACGAATGATCGACAGCGACGACACGCAGCAGCCGGCCCCGCGCCGCAACAGGGTCCTGGACGCCCTCAAGCGGGCGGAACGCAGGGTGTTCACCCGGCCCGCGCCGAAATCCGCGAAGGCTCAGATGGAATTCCTCTACACGCGCCAAGAAGTCCACGATGGCCCCGGCAGAACAACTGGGCGTCTCGACCCGCACCGTGCAGCGCTACCGCGCCGGGCAGCTGACGAAGCCCCAGAAGCGCCTGCAAGCCGCGCTGGTGGAGGAGACCGAATCCCAGTGGCAACCGCAGGTCAGGGCGCAAGTGAAGGAACGAGCGGCGACCTCCACCGGCATGATGGTGGAGGTGACGGCGTACTTCGGATTCACGTGCACGGGCAGCTCGGACGACGGCCGCGTGCGCACCATCACCACGCCGATATCGCCCACCTACGCCGCTGAGATCCTCCGCCTACAGGAGGCCGGTGCGACGGAGGAAGACCTCCATCCGATCGTCGACCGCCGAAGCACGATAGCTGACACAAGAGCAGCCTTATTGTCACCAAGATCGTGGTATAGCACCGTTGCGGACTACTGCCGCGTACTGAAGGGGTCACGCCAGCGCTTGACCTCGACCAAGCTTGAGTTTCTAGGTTCGTTCCAGAGCCGCAGGAACTGACCAGCGGCGACTTCCAGGAGGTTCGCCATGGCCGAGAGCACAGCTCACATCGTGATCCCCGACCGTTACCGCTATGGCGTGATCCCGCACATCATGGTCGATGACGCCGCTGCGGCGATCGATTTCTACCAGCGGGCGTTCGGCGCCCGTGAGGACTTCAGGGTCGATGCTCCGGGCGGCGGGATTCTGCACGCAGAGATCACCATCGGACGGTCGGCGCTGATGCTGGGCGACGCCAGCGCGGACGAGTCAGAGGTCGGCTCCTTCGCCGCGCCGGCCTCGCTCGGTGGAGGAACGTCCGTCACGCTGCATGTTTTTGTGCCGGACGTCGACAGCTTGGCGGAGCGCGCAGAGGCTGCTGGCGCCGAGATCCTCCAGCCGCCGACAGATATGTTTCATGGTGACCGCACCGTCATCCTCAAGGATCCTTCGGGTCACATGTGGGTATTTCTGACCCACTTGGAAGACGTCTCAGAAGAGGAGCTTCGGCGTCGGCTGGCCGCTACCGGGTGATCTCTTGCAGTTGGGCGCGGTGACGGGAAGGGCCGAACCTGGTGACAGCAACTGCGCTTCCCGCGCTGTGGTGACATGGGTGCGCCGACCTATTGACAAAAGGTGAGCTTCGCCGATTCGAAGCCGCAGGTCAGCGTGCATCCTAGCGTGCTTTGGCTCAGGACCCGGCTATCGACCGCGATAGGAGCCCGATGCTCGTTGTCGACCACGACGCCGTCCGGATGGACATGAGATCGGCCAGCTCGCTGACGTCGTACTGATGGACGGCCAGAAAGGGGAGACACAGATGGCAGAGCCCCGTTGGGTTGCTGTGTTCGAGACCGCAGAGCGAGGGGAGCTCTCCAAGCCGGTGGCGGGGTGGGATGACAAGGGCAACGCTCTTACTCTGGATCGCAAGGCTGGCCGTCTCGTCAAGGCCAATATTGCACCAGCGCCCGGGGCACGCCTGCACCGGACAAGCGGATCCGGTCGAGGACCGCATTCCGTGTTCTCGTGCGGTGTACGGAAGCGGGCGCAGTTCATCCCTGCGCAGCACGGGACTTCCGTGGGCCAGGGTCATGTCGGGCTCCCTTGCACCGGTTCTGGATGTAGGCGTGGCTGTCGCCAACCGGGCTGTACGCGTGTCGCCACCGCGGCACCGAGCAATGGGACCGCCATGAAGGCCAGACAGGACAGGGCGCTCGGCAGTGACATCCAGTTGGTGAGGAAGCCCACGAGCAGCGGACTGACCAGGAAGGCGCCGTACGAGACCGCCGAGACCACCGAGACCGTGTAACCGCTCGCGTCCTGCTTCCCGGCATGGCTAAGAAGCGCTGGCATCAAAGGACCGAAGGCGAACCCCGAGACGGCGAACCCGGCGAGGGACAACGCGGCCGTGGGGGCCAGAGCGGCAAAGACGAAGCCCCCGCACCCGCCTACCGCGGCGAGCACGGTGAGATCGCGGGTGCGCAGCCGCGGCAACCGTTGCACCACCAGCCGCGAGACCGTCAGCGTCGACATGTACACGGCCGGAGCGGCGCTCGCCAGTACGACAGGAGCGGCCTTGTCCTCCTCCATCAGGAGCACCGACCAATGCTCGACGGCGTTTTCCACGACGAGCATGCACCCACCCAGCGCCCCGATCGCGGCGCCCCAGAGCCAGGCCGACCGCCAGTGCGGCACCGTCGGGCCCCCGAGGCCGGCACGGCGCTGCGCCTGGTCCTTGGCCGCCGGTTTCAAGAGAGGCAGTACGGAACAGAGAAGGGCGGCCGCGCACAGGAGGAGCACGGCGCGGATGCTCATGCCTGACTGCCGGGCCAGCCCCGTCAGAGGGGCCGCTGTGATCACGGCCACCGGAAAGGCGGCATGCACGGCTTGGAACAGCGGGCGGCCGCTGACGCGTTCGGCGCGTGCTGTCGCCGCATTGAGGCATACGTCCAGCGCTCCGCTGGTGGCACCCACCAGGAAGAGCGCGGTACCGAGTCCGCCGAGACCGCTGATCCCGCTCAGCGCCATGATGCCGAGGGTCAAGGCGGTGGCGCTGAGGAGCAACGCCCGGTGCTCACGGCCGACGGCGGTCCTGCCGGCCAGCCCCATCGCGGGCATCGCTCCCAGAGGGACTGCGGTGAGGACGAGGCCTAGTTCGCCAGGAGTGGCGTCGGCGCGCTCTAGCACAGCGGGAAGCAGCGCCGCCCAGGTGCCCCAGAAGGCCCCCCAGGCTCCGCTGACCACCACCAGGGCGAAACGGGGGCTCCTCGGCACGAACGTGGTCACTCGGTTCGCCCGAACGCTGTCGGCACTCCGTCGACCGTGGTGAGAGTGAACCGTTCGCCGTTGACAACGTGCGTCGAGTCATCAGGCCTCAGTAGCTGTTGTCGTTCCGATCTTGAGGGGCGTGCGTCGAACGGGAGTCTCGATCGGGTGATCGCAGCCGGCCGCGGGCATGGGAACAGACGGCCAAGCGGAGCGGCACGCCGCGAGTGTTGATGTGGTCGAGGGCATGCTGTACGGGTTCGGTGACCGTGACGTCGGCCGGGAGCAGGGCGATGTTCTTCGCCGGCTGAGCGGCATGGTCGATGGCCTGTTGAAGGTCCAGGCCGTAGACGACTGCGCCGCACCGCGCGAGATGGTTGGCAGTGGCGGCGCCGAGCCCGGAAGCGGCACCGGTGACCAGGGCTGCGATGCCTCTGCATGGATATCCCTCTTGATCAGCTGGCGAGTTGGCGGCTGATGACCAGACGCTGGATCTGATTGGTTCCTTCGAAAATCTGCATGATCTTCGCCTCACGCATGTACCGCTCGACGGGATAATCGCGAGTGTAGCCATAGCCTCCGAAGACCTGTACGGCATCAGTGGTGACCTTCATGGCGGCGTCAGTGGCGACGAGCTTGGCGACACTTGCCTGGCGGGTGTACGGACGTCCGGCGTCGCGTCGCCGAGCGGCATCGAGGTAGGTGGCGCGGGCCGAGTCGACGGCGGCAGCCATGTCGGCGAGCAGAAAGCCGAGCCCTTGGTGATCGATGATCTTGCGTCCGAATGAGGTGCGTTCCTGCGCGTAGGCGACAGCCGCGTCGAGAGCGGCTTGGGCGAGACCCGTTGCACACGCGGCGATGCCGAGTCGGCCAGAGTCCAGTGCAGCAAAGGCGATGTGCAGGCCCTGGCCCTCGCTACCGATGCGCCGGTCGGCGGGCAGTACGGCGTCGTCCCAGTAGGCGCTGGTGGTGGGCACACCATTGAGGCCCATTTTGTCTTCTGGTTTGCCGAAGGTGAGGCCCTCGCACCGGCCGGGGGCGAAGAAGCAGGAGATGCCGGTGGGGCCGTCTGCGGTGCGGGCGAACAGGGCGTAGAAGTCGGCCTTGCCGCCGTGGGTGATCCAGGCTTTTGCGCCGTTGATGCGGTAGCCGTCTGCGGTACGTTCGGCTCGGCAGGCAAGGGCAGCCGCGTCGGATCCCGCGTGCGGTTCCGAGAGACTGTAGCCGCCGACCAGGTCGCCGTTCAGTACCGCTTGGGCCCAGCGTCCGTGCTGTTCCGTGGTGCCGAAGTGCAGCAGGGGAAAGGCCGCAAGGGTGTGGACGCTGACGGCAACAGCGACGGCTGCCCATCGGGCTGCCAACTCCTCCAGAGCTTGGAGGTAGACCTCATACGGTTGGTCCCCGCCACCGACGCTGCCGGGGTAGGGAAGTCCGAGCAGGCCGGCCTCGCCCAGAAGAGCGAAGAGGCCGTCGGGGTACTGGTGATCGCGTTCGCGCTGATCGGCCAGGGGCGCGATTTCCTTGTCGGCGATGTGCCGTACGAGGTCGATGAGGTCGTGTGCCTCTTGGGTGGGCAGTAGGCGATCGACAGGCATGGCAGTGCTCCTGGTGCAGTGAGCGCGTTCAGGCGGACACAGTGGTCGGAGAGGAAAGAGCGGCCAGAGCGGCCCGGGCCTGGGAGCGGAACTCCGCGATACGGGCCAGCTTGATCTCTTCGTAGCCGCGGATTCCGTCAGACAGTTCGATGAGCGATTGGACGGCAGCAGCATTGTCCGGATCGAGACAGGCCAGCGCCTCGCGGACAAGGGCGGGGAACTCCCGGACCAGCGCGCGTTCCTCCCGGCGGACGGCGGCGTATCCGAAGACGTCCAAGCGGGTTCCGCGCAGGATTCGCAGACCGTAGAGAGCCTTGAACAGGACGGGCGCTGTCCGCCGCAGGCGGATTTTGCGCTTCACCCCGAGCGCGCGCAGCAACGGCGGGTGGAGCAGTATCGAGATGTCGGCGTCGGTGCCGAACTCGCCTGCGATCTTCGCGTTCTCCACCGCGTCCAGGTGCAGCCGTGCGACCTCGTACTCGTCCTTGTACGCCATGAGCTTGTGCAGGCTGCGGGCGTAAGCCAGGGCGATCTCGTCGCCGGCGGCGTCTCCTGCCTTTCGGCGGGCTGTAACGGCTATCTCCTCCACCTCGGTCGTGAAGGCGGCTGCGTAGGACTCGTTCTGGAAGGCGATGAGGTCGGCTGCGCGCAGCGTGAGCGCATCACGCAGGGTGCCGTTCACGTCCAGCGTGGCGACCAGCGCACGCGCTTTCGGGGTGATGTCGACGACGGGGCGCTCGGGGGTGGCAAGGGCCTGCTCGACTGCCTGCGGATCCAAAGCCGCCGCGCGCCCCCAGCGAAACGCGGCCAAGTTCTTCTCCACAGCGGCCCCGTTGAGGTGGATCGCCCTCTCGATGGCCCGTTCTGTCAATGGAATGCATCCGCGCTGGAAGGCCGCTCCCACCAGCACCATGTTGGCAGGCATGTGGTCGCCGAACAGCGCCTCGGACAATCCCTGGGCGTCCAGGAAGAAGTTGTCCGCGGGCCTCGTCACGGCCTCGATGCGCTCCAGGGAATCTTGTACGGAGCCGGGCACGACGACCTGGTTGGTGACCATGGCGGCAGTGGGCACGACGGCGGTGTTGATGACGGCCACTGTATGGGCGGCGCGGGCCACGTTCAGGTTCTCAGCGGCTGCGGCACCCAGGACGTCGAAACCGAGAAGAACATCGGCCGTGCCCCGAGAGGCGCGCACCGCGCCGTCCAGCGGCAGGGAGGAGATCCGCACATCGCTGACGACCGGGCCGCCCTTCTGGGCCAGCCCTGTCTGATCCAGACCGGCCGCGTAACGACCGTCGAGGTGCGCGGCCATCTGCAGAATCTGGGAAATCGTGACCACGCCGGTCCCGCCGATGCCGGGCATCCGCACAAGGACGGTGTCCTGATTGACACACACCTCAGGATCAGTCAATTCCACGGGCAGCCCGGGGGCGGACCGCTTGGGCCTGCTCTTGGTGCTCTTCGGCTCGACGAGCAGGAATGAGGGGCAGTCGCCCTTCAGGCAACTGAAGTCGGAGTTGCAGGACGGCTGGTGGATCTGAGTTTTTCGACCGAACTCCGTGTGAACCGGCTGGACCGACAGACAGGTGGACACATCACCGCAGTCGCCGCAGCCCTCACAGACACGCTGATTGATGACCACCTTTTCAGCCGGTACGGGCAACTGGCCGCGCTTGCGCAGGCGCCGCTCCTCTGCGGCACAGCGGTCGTCATGGATCAGGACAGTGACGCCATCGGTCGCGGCCAGTTCCTGCTCTACCTGCGGCAAGGCGTCGCGGTCACGCACCGAGGCGATCGGATCGAGGCGCACACGCCGATAACTGCTGGGCTCCGGCGTGGTGACGACGACCTTGCGGACGCCTTCGAGCGCGAGCCACCGTGTCAGGTCCGGAATCGTCAGACGCCCTTCAACCTGCTGCCCGCCGGTCATGGCGACCGCGTCGTTGTACAGCAGCTTGTACGTCATCGTGACGCCGGCGGCGACAGCGGCACGGATGGCGAGGGAACCGGAGTGGTGGAACGTGCCATCGCCGAGGTTCTGCACGAAATGCCGGTCGTCGGTGAAGGGCTGCAGTCCGAGCCACTGCGCTCCCTCACCGCCCATCTGTGTCAACCCGACCTGTTTGCCGCGCCCCGTGGCATCCAACGCGATCATGACGTGGCAGCCGATACCCACGCCGACCAGTGTGCTGTCGGCAGCACGGGTGGAGGTGCTGTGCGGGCAGCCGGAGCAGAAGAACGGCGTGCGGGGCCCCAGCGTCGGCAATGCGATCCGGGTGGGGGCGGCAGGTGCCAGGTCGGCGAGCCGGCTCACGGTCTGTTGCGGCAGCCGGTCGGATCCGATGCGCTGGACCAGCGCCTTGGTGACATCCTCGGCGCTCAACGTGCCGCGGGCGCTCAGCAGTGTCCGGCCGCTCTCGTTGCGTCGCCCGACAACCACCGGCGCTTCGCCGATGCGGTACAGAGCTTGCTTGAGGTGACCTTCGAGGAACGCCACCTTGTCCTCCACGACCAGGACCTGCTCCAAGTCGCCCGTCATGGCGACGAGGTCCTCCTCGTGCAGCGGATAGGGCATGCCCAGGCGGATCAGACGGATGCCGAGCTGCTCCATGGCCTCCGCATCGATCCCCATATCGGTCAGAGCACGCAGAAGGACCGCGTAGGAGGTACCCGAAGCCATGAGCCCCAGGGTGGCTCGTGAGGAACTGAAGGTGATGCGGTTCAGCCCCGCTTGACGGGCATAGGAACGGGCCGCGTCCAGCCGTCGGGTGAGCATGTCATGTTCGGCATCCAACGAGGCCGGGCCAACCAGGGTAGGAGGAGTACCGCGGGATACTGCGGTCACGGCGGGGACGTCCGGGATCGCCGTGGAGAGGTCGATGACCTGTGACGCGTCCGCGATATCCGCGACAATCTTCAGCCCGGTCCACAGACCGCTGGCCCGCGACAGGGCCACCGCGTGCAGCCCGAACTCGATGATCTCGGCGACGGAGGCGGGGGCCAGTAGCGGCATCGAAAGGCTCTGGCACATGGGCTCGCACGAACTGGGCACGGTGGAAGACTTTGCCCCCGGGTCGTCTCCGATCCACGCGACGGCGCCGCCCAGTGCAGCGGTGCCGGCCACAGTGGAGTGACGGATGGCGTCGGCCGCACGGTCCAGACCGGGATTCTTCCCGTACCAGAACCCGGTGACACCTTCGGAACGACGGCCGGGCACCTGGCCGAGCATCTGAGTGCCGGCCACCGCAGTAGCGGCGAGTTCCTCATTCAGGCCAGGGCGGAAGACCACGCCGGCGGATTCAAGGAAACGGTGAGCGCGGCCCATCTCCAGGTCCACGCCGCCCAGCGGAGAGCCCTGGTAACCGCTGACGAAGGCCCCGGTGTTGAGGCCCCGTTCCTCGTCCAGGCGGCGTTGCTCGAGGGTCAGGCGGACCAACGCCTGTATGCCGGACATCAGTACGCGACCGCTGCGAGCCGAGTACTTGTCATCGAGTGTGACAGCGGCTGCGTCGATGCTCACGCATAGCTCCTGGACGTCGTGGTGGGTGAGGCGCCCAGGAGAGCAACACGCACCAGCTCCAGGCAAGCAAGTTTGTGAGAGACGCCCTATAGACGCAAATATTTAAACTTAATGCCAGGTGTTGGGTGTATCTTTTTGCATCGACTGATGGTCTAGGGAAGGAGGAGGAAAGTGACGCAGGTCGATGACATCGACAGGCAGCTGCTGCGCATGTTGCACAAGGACGGGCGGCGTACGTTCTCCGAGATGGCGCCAGAGGTGGGTCTGTCCGTTGCTGCGGTCAAGCGACGGATAGACCGGCTCCGCGAGACCGGCGTGATCACCGGCTTCACGGTGCAGGTGGATCACACGAAGCTGGGATGGGGCATCGAAGCGTTCGTAGAGCTGTCGTGTGCAGGCAGCACCCCCGTCGGGGAGATTGTCCGGACCGCGTACAAAGCGCCCGAGGTGCAGGCCGTGTTCACCATCGCAGGCGATCCAGACGCCCTCGTGCAGGTCCGGGTGCGCGACATCGAGCACCTCCAACAAGTCATCGACGGGCTTCGGCGTACCGGCCACGTCACGGGCACTAAGACACTGATGGTGCTTGGGTCCTGGATGAGGATGTCTTGATCGGGGCGGCGATTGCGCCCAGAGCGTGCGGGCAGCTTGCGTGGCTGGTTCAGGCTGTTGAGCTGATGTCCGCTTGCCCGGAGACCGCCCGGTCCCGTGCCGATCAGCCCGAGTCGGCCGAGATCCCGCGGGAAGCGACCTTGTCCAGTGCGCCGGAGAAGATGACGTGGGGATCGGACGGGGCCTGGTTGAGGACCCACAGGCCGATGAGCGTGGCCAGGGTGAAGACGACGACGATCAGGACGGTGAGGCCGAGCCGTCGCCGACGCTCGCGGCGCAGCCACTCGCCGCGCGCCGTGCGATAGGCGTCGGGGGCGGCTCGCACCCCGTCGGCCAGCGTATCCAGGGTCTCGCGCAGTTCCTTCGCGGTCCGCTCCTGCTCCGCCGGGCCCTATTCCGTCCGGCCCGGACTCGTGTCGCTCATCGCCGGGCTTCCATCGCCTGGGTCAGGGCGGCGATGCCGCGCGCGGTGTGTGTCTTGACCGATCCGCAGGAGATACCCATCGCGGCGGCGATCTCACTCTCCTTCAGCCCGAGCCAGTGCCGCAGGACGAGTACCTCGCGCTGACCGGGCGTCAGCTGTTGGAGCGCGTCGATCAGCAGGCGCTGGTCGTCGTGGAGGAGAGCGGTGCTCTAGGGTCTGTCGTTTGGATCATGCCGCAGACGCGGGGTCTGGCACGCACCTCTGCGGCGTTGTCGTCGGTTGCCGACTCCCCCAAGCTCTCGACTTCGCTC
>NZ_JBITJK010000047.1:0-64104 GCF_044459945.1 Streptomyces sp. NPDC050164 | reverse complement strand
CCGCCTTGCAGAGGCACGCACCAGACCCCGCTCGCCGGCACCGAGCAGAACAGTCGCTTCCCTGCGACCTGATCCAAACGACAGACCCTAGGCGGAGGCGACGACGTCGTCCGGCGCCTTCGCCACGTGCTTGCGGGCCACCTGGAGGCGGCGTATGCGCATCCGGGTCAGATTGCACACGCTCGAAGAGACGGGTGAGGGCGGCCTCCCGTTCGAGCTCGGCCGGATCGCTACCGTGGGGTGAGGGCCCTGTCCGCGGTGGCGGGCTGCGGGATCAGCGGTTCGGTGATGGCCGGAGCCGCCTGCGGCACCGGCACGCGTCTGTGCTGTGTGCGTCTCACGGGTTGTTCGCTCCCGTCTCGGGGCGCCGCCTGACGGTCAGGCGGGACGGCAGGCCGGTCGCGTCGGTGCCGCGCGGGACGCCGAGGTGTTCGAGGGCCGCGGTGCCGGCCACCGCGACGGTCAGATTCAGCAGCAGGGCGGCGAGCCCGGCGTAGATCTCCAGCGGCCGGTCGCCGAACCCCAGAGGCACGAGGGACGAGAAGCCCTCGCGTACCACCAGGAAGGTTCCGGCCGCCATGCCCACGGCCCACCCGGCCAGCAGCGCCCGGGGGTGCAGCCGGCCGGTGAACAGCCCGACGGCGACGGCCGGGAAGATCTGCAGGATCCACACCCCGCCGAGCAGCTGGAGGTTGATGGCGTCCTGGTCACGCAGCCCGAACACGAACGCCACTGCCCCCACCTTCGCAGTCAGCGACACCGCCTTGGCGATGCGCACCTGCCGCTTGGGCGTGGCCGTCGGATGGACGTACTCGACGTATACGTTCCGTACGAAGCTGGTGGCGGCCGCGATCGACATCACGGCGGCCGGGACCAGCGCCCCCACCGTGATCGCGGCGAACACCAGCCCGGCCAGCGGCGCCGGCATCAGCCGGTCGACCAGCATCGGCACGGCTGTCTCGGCGCCGCCCTTCGGCGCCCGCACCCCCGCCGCGAGGGCCGCGAGGCCGAGGAAGCAGAAGAGGGCGAGCAGCCCCGTCCAGGCGGGCAGCGCGACGGAGACCTTGCGCAGGGTGCGCGGGCCGTCGGCGGCGAACCCGGCGGTGAGCACGTGCGGGTACATCAGCAGGGCCAGTGCGGAGCCCAGGGCGAGCGTGGCGTAGGCGGGCTGCTGGGCGGAGGACAGGAGCAGGGGGGAGTGGGCCGTGTCCGTACCGCCGAGCCGCCGCGCCGCGCCGTCGAAGACGGCGCCGGGCCCGCCGAGCCGGTCGAGGACCAGCCAGCAGACGGCCGTGAGCGACACGAACACGGCCACCGCCTTGAGCGCGGAGATGACGGCGGGCGCACGGAGCCCGTGCCGGTACGTCGCCACCGCGAGCCCCGCGAACAGCGCCACCATCACCAGATCACCGGCCGCGCCCCGCGGATAGACACCCCCGGCCGTCAACACCGCCCGTATGCCCAGCAGCTGGAGCGCCAGGTACGGCATCGTCGCGAGAATCCCGGTCAGCGCCACCACCAGGGCCAGCGGCGGGGAACCGTAGCGCCCGCGCACGAAGTCCGCCGCCGTGACATAGCCGTGGCGCCGGGCCACGCTCCACAAACGCGTCAGCAGGACGAAGGCGAGCGGGCAGATGACCACCGCGTACGGCACCGCGAAGAAGGCGGGCGCGCCATTGCCGTACGCCAGACCCGGCACCGCGGTGAACGTGTACGCGGTGAAGAGCGTGCCACCGAGCAGCAGCCAGGTCCACCCCGGGCCCAGGCTCCGGTCGGCCAGCGCCCAGCCCTCCAGGGAGGGCAGCCGGTCGCTGGGGCGCAGGCGTCGCGCGGTGACGGCGAGCAGCGACGCTCCGCCGATCACGGCGAGAAACGTCGCGGTCATGGCGCCATCCGCCATGGGTCACCGTCCTTGATGTGCCTGTGCCCTTACCGGAGAGTTGCGGCCCGTCCGGAGGACAGAAAACCGGCGGGAAATCGTCTGGAAATTCCCTGTCAACCAGTTCCGCCGGGTGGGCAACTCTTGCACAGACTCACAACGAGAGGGAGAGGAGCGCAGGTCATGGCGCCCACAGGTCATCGCCGGCTACGGCGCGTCGCGATCGCCGTACTGCTCCTCGCGCCGTCCGCGGGACTGCTGTGGGTCCCCTGGTACGCCGGTGCGAGCCCACGGCTGGCGGGGACGCCGTTCTTCTACTGGTACCAGCTCGCCTGGGTGCCGGGATGCGGCCTGTGCCTGCTCGCCGCGTACGCGCTGACCAGGCACGAACGCGACGGCCCCTGACCGGGCCGAGCAGGAACGAACACCGACGCCGCTGATCCGCGCGCGCCTTCTGTCACACGTCACCGTCGAGTTCCGTCACACATCACCGTCGCGGTGAGGAGCCGCCATGCCACATCCGTCATGCCCGAATCCGGTCTTCCGGCGCCGTCGGGCCCACCACCCGCACGGTCACGTATGACCCTCGCGCCATGGATACGAGCCGGTCCAATCCGCCTGGCCCGCTCAGCGACGCAACTCCCCAGCCCGTAGGGCAAGGGTCTGAGTAGCTGTTGTCGCTCCGATCTTGAGGGGCGTGCGTCGAACGGGAGTCTCGATCGGGTGATCGCAGCCGGCCGCGGGCATGGGAACAGGGCTGGGTTGAGACAGCCGGACCGGAGTTCACTGCGGCAGCATCACAACTCGTATAAATTGGCGACCTGTTGTGCCCATTGCGTGCTGACGTTCGACTGGGTGCAGCGGAGCCGTTTAGTCTGCCCAAGAACACGAAGCTCAGCAAGAGCGACAGAGGGGGAGGGCGTGACTGCCCACGGGGAACTTGCTCGCGTGATGTTAACAAGCCGGCAGATAGGGGACCGTGTCCTGCAACTCGGCGCCGAGATCACCCGGGACTACCGAAACCGGGACCTTGTGATTATCGGCGTGCTCAAGGGGGCGGCCGCCTTCACGGTCGACCTGGCTCGGGCCGTTGATCTGCCGGTCGTCATGGACTGGGCTGCGGTGTCCACATACGGACGAGGGAGCACGGCGGGGACACCCCGGCTACTCAAGGATATAGGCGAGGAACTGGCCGGACGTGACGTCCTGGTCGTTGAGGACATTCTGGATACCGGCACCACGCTCTCGTGGCTCATGGCGCGTCTGCGGGGGCAGGCCCCCGCTTCGGTGAACTGCTGTGTGCTGCTGCGCAAGCCACATGCCGTCGCGAAGCCGGTGGAGCCCCGGTATGTCGGATTCGACATCACCGAGCACTGGGTCGCCGGCTACGGAATCGACTATGCCGAGCGGCACCGCAACCTTCGGGACATCTACGAGGTGCGTCTTCCCTCAGCCGCGCTGTCGGCGTCTTCCTCCTGAAGGACCTACGCAAGGACACTGCCCCGCACCCAGCCTGCCCGGCAGTGACCAGTCATGCCTGCTTGGAGAATTATGAGCACCTTCGACTTTGTCATTATTGGTGCCGGCCCTGCCGGACTGGCCGCCGCTCAGCGGTTTGCCGGATCGCCCTACAGCGTCGCGCTCGTCGACGGCGGAAAACCCGTCGCCGAGCGAGACCGGCATGCCGCGGTCGATATGACGCGTGGGCACGGTGGGGCCGGGCTGTTCTCGGACGGAAAGTTTTCGTTCTTCCCCTCGGCCAGCGAGTTATGGACACTGCCCCGTTCCACCGATCTGCGCCTCGCATACGACTGGACCTGCGACCTGCTCGGCTCCTACGGCCTGGACACCCCTCCCTTCCCGTCCGATCCCACGGCGTACACGGTGGGCAGTGGTGAATGGGTCCTCAAGGAATACCCCTCGGACTACCTCTCGCTGGAGGCACGTCTTCGTCTCACCGCCGATATGGTCGCCGCCGCAGAGGCCACGGTGCTGAACCAGACCGAGGTGGTGAAGGCCGCGTACGAGCCCGCTGCGGATGTGTTCCGGCTGACGCTGTGCGATGCCAAGGGGCAGGAATCGCAGATACTCTCCCGTCGTCTCCTCCTGGCCAGCGGCAGGTTCGGTCCTTTCGGCCTGCGCAGCCTCACGACGGAGCGGTCGTTTCGCCGCTTGGAGGTCGGGTTCCGTATCGAGCAGCCGGCCGACAAGGCATTCTTCAAGGACATGAAGCAACTCGACCCGAAGCTGCGTTTCCGCGAGCAGGACGGCAGCGTGGAGTGGCGTACGTTCTGCGCCTGCCGTGACGGTGAGGCGGCACTGACCGAGACACAGGGACTGTGGACCGTCTCCGGCCGCTCGGACTGCCCTCCGACGGGACGCTCCAACGTGGGCTTCAACACCCGCATCCTGGACGAGACGGTGGCGGCACGGACCATGCCGCCCGCGCTCGACGCCATGGCGAGGGAGGAGTCCTACTTCACCGTGTCCCTGGACGCGCTCATGGACGAGCCGCAGACCGTCGCCGCCTTCGACGATGTCTACGGACCGGAGCTGAGCGAGATCATGGTGCGTGGTCTGTCCCGGCTCGCGGCCGCCTACCCGGTGCTCCGGGACAACGACACCCAACTCATCGGCCCCACCCTGGAAGGCGTCGGCTGGTATCCGAAGGTGAACGGCGACCTGAGACTCCTCGACACCCCCGCCTGGGTGGCCGGCGACGCCTGCGGCCTGTTCCGCGGCATCGTCGCGGCCATGATCAGCGGGCATTACGCGGCCGGCTCGGCACTGCTGGAACTGGAAGCGCTGCGATGACGGGCAGGCCCGACAAGCGCCGTGAACCGGTCATCGGTGTCGGGGCTGTGATAGTGCGGCCCGACGGTGCCGTGCTGATCGGCCACCGGATCAAGCGGGGAGAGACCCCGTGCTGGTGCCTGCCTGGCGGGCACGTCGAGGCGGGCGAGTCCTTCGAGGCCGCCGCTGAACGGGAGATCGCCGAGGAGAGCGGCATCCAGGAGGTGACTCAGACGCGGGTGTTCGCCGTCGCGCTGCGCACCGGCGCGGACCGCACCCACGTGACCGCGGGTGTGGTGGCGCGGGTGGACGCGGCTGCAGTAGCGACCACCCTGGAACCCGAGGTCTTCGACCGCTGGATGTGGGCCCGGCCCGAGGAACTTCCCGTGCCGCTGTTCCCCGCGAGCGCTGCGTTGCTCGCCGCCTGGCAGGCGAAGCCGGTGCCCGACGGATGGACGGTGTACCCAACGGCCGACGCCGTGGAGCTCTCGAGGGAAGGACGGTGAGTCGCCTCCACGTCTTCGACATGGACGGCACCCTGCTGCGTGGCACCACTGCCAGCCTGGAGATCGCGCGCCGACTCGGCTGCCTGCCAGACCTGCTCCGGCTGGAGGCGGACTTCGCAGCGGGGGCGGTCGACACCCGCGGTTTTGCGGCGGAGATCTGCCGGCTGTGGCACGAGCTGACCCCTGAGCTCGCGGCGGACGTCTTCGCACGGGCGCCCTGGATCGACGGGCTGGCGCACGTGCTCGCCGACATACGCCGCCGCGGTGAGCGGTCGATCGTCGTGACCATGTCCCCGGACTTCTTCGCGAACCGGCTGCGCGCGTACGGGATCGACGAGGTGGTCGCCTCCCGCTTCCCCCCGCTGCCGCTGCGCGCCGCGCCCGACCCCGCGGGGATTCTCACGCCCGCTGACAAGGTCACGGCCGTCGAGCGGGTCCGTACGGCACTGGGGCTCACTCGGGACTCGTGCATCGCCTACGGAGACTCCGGTTCGGACATCCCCCTGTTCCAGGAGCTGAACCACACGGTGGCCGTGAACGCGGATCACGCTCTTCGCGCGCTCGCCCGCTACCAGTACGACGGTAACGATCTGCGGGTGGCTTACCGGATCGCCATGGCGCAGTCCTCCGGGCGCGGCGGACCGCCCTCCCCTCACTCCAAGGAAACTCAGTGACCACCAGTTCACAGACGGCAACAGGCGGCTTCCGGTTCGACGCCTGGGCCTGGACCAAACTGCTCGTGCTGTGCACGGCCATCCTCTTCGAAGGCATGAGCCTGTCGAGCATCAATGTGCAGCTGGCCGGTATCCAGCGCACCCTCGACCTGCCGCCCGACCAGCTCCAACTGGTCGCGAGCTCGTTCCTCACCATGTACGCGGCACTGCTTCTCGCCGGTGGCAAGTGCGCTGATCAGTGGGGCCACCGGCGGATGTTTCTGGTCGGCGTAGGAATCTTCGGTGCGGGATCGCTCGGTGCGGCACTCTCCCAAGAGGCGATCTTGCTCATCACGGCCCGGGCCGTCCAGGGTGTCGGCTCCGCAATTACCGCGCCCGCAGCCGTCGCTCTGATCATCCGTGGTTTCCCTGAAGGAGCCCCGCGCAACCGGGCGCTCGGAGTCTTCAGCGCGATGGGCGCCGCGGGCTTCTCCCTCGGTGTCGTCGTTGGAGGGCTGCTGACCGAAGGGGTCGGCTGGCGGGCTGCCTTCCTCGTCTACGTCCCTATGAGCCTGGTAGTCCTGGCCACGGGCACACGCGTCCTCGACCGCGAGACCGACACACAACCACCGCAGAACCGGATGCCCTGGCTGCCTGCCCTGCTCATCACCAGCGGTTTGATCGCCGTCGTCTACGCCGTTGGTCGGGTCGGTACCGGCTCCCTCACCGTGATCGCGCTGATCGCAGCCGTGGGCTCAGCGGCCGTCATCGCGTTCCTCATCATCCAGGCCAAGGCCCCGGCGCCGCTGCTGCCGCTCTCTCTCGTCACCAACCGCCGTATGGCAGCGGCATGCCTAGCACTCGGAGGAGCCTTCGCGGCGATCACAGGCGCCATGTTCCTCGTGGCAACGGACCTGCAGGAGCGCCAGGGATACTCTGCATTGGCCGCGGGACTGGCCTTCCTGCCGCAGGGACTCGCTGTGGGGCTCCTGTCCACGCCGGCCGCCCGCATGGCCAACCGCAGGCCCGCACCTCGTCTGCTGCTGGCCGGACTCACCGTAATCACGGCTGGGCAGCTGCTTTACACCACCGTTGAGCAAGGCGGCTACATCACACACCTGCTGCCCGCGGCCCTTCTGGTCGGCACGGGCATCGCCATCGCCTACCCGGCCTCGGTCATGCTTGCCAGTGAGGCTGCGTCCCTCGACGACCAGGGCACTGCGTCGGGCTTCCTGGTCACCTGCCAACAGGCAGGCGGAGCACTCGGAGTCGCGGCAGTGACCGGCATCCAGAGCATTGCCCCCGGCACCTTCTGGACCGGCTCGTACAGCCTGTGGGGGTGCTTCGCTTTCGCCGCCGCTTCGCTGCTCGGCTGCGTCCTGCTCCTGCTCCCGGGGAAAGGCCGCAAGAGCGGCGCGACAGCCGAGGCACAGCACACCGCGCAACGTGCAGAACGAACCCAATGACATGGGCTCCGCCGGCACCTTCAGAGGTTCTTCTCCATCCATGCGCACGGGGCAGTCATGCGGCCAGCTGCAACTGCCCGCGATGCTCGGGCGGCTCCATCTCGAGATGCAAGGTGCCGAAGCGCCGGATCTTGCTGGTGATGTACGCAGTGGTGGTGACCAGCCAGGAGTGCCGTTGACGCGGTCACCGGTACCGGTACGCACACCACCGCGAGGGGCACGATCGGGTGCGCGATGCGGCGCTCGTGCGAAACGAGCACGGCTGCGAGGCCCACGACAGTGATGACCGCACTGCGCCGGGTATGGCCCGCGTCGCACCGCGATCGCCGGGCTGACCTGGCGTTGGAGGGTTCGGTTCGTACGGGTGGGCGCCCGGCCCGGGAGATGTTCCGACCCCGCTGCCCATCACGTGGCCACCCTCGACGAGGTGTATGTGTGCGCCCAGGCGCTGCCTCGGCGCCGCCGACCCGCTGGCCTGTGCCTTCGTCTGCGACTGGCCTGTGCCTTCGTCTGCGACCGGCTCTTCGAGGACATCGACGGCGCCCGCGCGGCCCGGATCAGGACGATCTGGGTGTCGCACAGCACCATCCCCGAGGAGGAGTACGGTGCGCACGCGGCGCAACCCGACGCGACGGTCCAGTCCCTCGTGCAGGTACTCGACGTGGTCGACGAATGGAGCGGCGCAGCGTAAGCGGTTGGCGTCGGAAGGCCCGGCCGGGGCGGCGCGTCACCGCTTCCAGTCGGCCGAGGCCCAGGCGCGGTACCGGGCGATCAGCGCGGCCGTCGAACCGTCGACAGGACCGCCGGGCGTGCCCCGCGTGAGCGCGGGCTCCAGACACTTGGCCAGTTCCTTGCCCAGTTCGACGCCCCACTGGTCGAAGGAGTCGATGTTCCACACGGCGCCCTGTACGAACACCTTGTGCTCGTACAGGGCGATCAACTGACCCAGCACGGACGGCGTCAGCCGGGGTGCGAGAACCGTGGTGGTCGGCCGGTCGCCACGGAATGTCCGGTGCGGCAGCAGAGCCTCGGCCTCGCCCTCGGAGCGCAGTTCGCTCTCGGACTTCCCGAAGGCCAGCGCCTGCGTCTGGGCGAAGAAGTTGGCCATCAGCACGTCGTGCTGGGCGGCCATGGCCGGCGGGAGATCCGCGGCGGGCCGGGCGAAGCCGATGAAGTCGGCTGGCACCAGCATGGTGCCCTGGTGGAGCAACTGGAAGTAGGCGTGCTGTCCGTTGATGCCCGGCGTCCCCCACACCACGGGCCCGGTCCGGCAGCCCACCGGACGGCCCTGCCGGTCGACGGACTTGCCGTTGGACTCCATGTCGAGCTGCTGAAGGTACTCGGGGAACTTCGCCAGATGACTGCTGTAGGGGAGCACCGCGTGCGACTGAGCGTCGAAGAACTCGCCGTACCAGATGCCCAAAAGGCCAAGGAGAAAAGGAGCGTTGGCCTCGGGGGGCGCGGTGAGGAAGTGCTCGTCCATGGTGCGAAGCCCGGCGAGCAGTTCGGTGAACAGCTCAGGACCGATCGCGATCATCAGCGACATCCCGATGGCCGATTCGAAGGAGTATCGGCCGCCGACCCAGTCCCAGAACTCGAAGACCTGGTCCTTGCCGACCCCGAACTCCGCCGCGTTGCGCGCGCTGGTGGTCAGCGCCGCGAAATGGCGCGCGACCGCTTCCTGCCCGGCGCCGAGCCCGGACAGCAGCCAGTCACGCGCCGCCACCGCGTTGGTCATGGTCTCCAGGGTGGCGAACGATTTCGACGCGACCAGGAACAGCGTCTCGGCAGGCCGCAGGTCGCGCAGCGCGTCGTACAGGTCTGACCCGTCGATGTTCGAGACGAACCGGAAGGTGAGCTCCCGCGCTGTGTAAGGGCGCAGCGCCTCGTACGCCATCGCGGGGCCGAGGTCGGAGCCGCCGATTCCGATGTTCACCACGTTCCGGATGGGTTCGCCGGTGTGCCCGGTAAGCCGGCCCGCGCGCACCTTCCCGGCGAAGGCGGCCATGTGGTCGAGGACAGCGTGTACGGAGGGCACCACGTTCACGCCGCCCGCCTCGACCACGCAGTCACGGGGCGCCCGCAGCGCGGTGTGCAGGACGGCGCGCCCCTCGGTCACATTGACCTCCTCACCGCCGAACATGGCGTCCCGCAGCGGCGCGACGCCGGTCACGGCCGCCAGGTCGAGCAGCAGGCCGAGGGTTTCACGGGTGCACAGGTGTTTGGAGTAGTCGATGTGGAGGTCCCCTGCCCGGACCGCGAACGTGGTTCCGCGCCGCGGGTCGGCCGCGAACAGCTCGCTCAGACCCGCCCCGTCCCACTGCTCGCGATGGCGCCGCAAGGCCGCCCATGCGGGGAGTTCAGAAAGTCGCGCGTCCCGGTTCATGCAGGGATCTCCTTCCCTGGGTACGAATGCCGGCCGATGCCGTGCGAAGGCCCTTCCGGGGCCCGCCGTCCCTCGCTACGGCCGGGCGGCTCACCGGCACGGCACGGCGCCCCCGGCGGGCTTCACAGGGCGGGCTTGTAGCTGGCCGCGGGGTCGGCCGAGTCGCCGAGATGGCCGAGCATCCGCCGCCGCTCACGCGGGAACCGGTCAAGGACCTCGGGGCCGAGGGTGACGTGGTCGTGCGGCACGCACCAGCTCTGCCCGTACCGCAGGATCACCGACCTGCGGATGCCGCCCTGCTGGTTCGGCCCCACCGCGTGCCAGGTCGAATGGGTGTGCACGGTGATGTCGCCTGCCCTGGCGGGGATCTCCACCGCGCCGTCGGGCAGGCGCCCTTCCTCCACCTGGTCGTTGGCCTCCGCCACATAGCAGTTGGGCAGCGCCTCCTTCGGAATCCGCTGATGGCTGCCGCGGACCATGATGAGCCGCCCATGCCCCGGCTGGTCCGCGTCGGTCAGGAAGAACTGGACCTTCGCCTGGATGACGTTGCTCTGCGGCCCCGGGATTACGCGCTGGAGCAGGGGGCCGCCGTCGGTGTGGAAACCGAGCAGGAAGTCCTCGCTCGGATGCCGGGTGAACGCCTCGGAACTCAGCAGCCGGAAATCGGTGCCGAGGAACCTCTCGAGCACCGGCATCACACGCGGGTGGAAGACGAGTTCGTCGAACGCGTCCGTCGCGGCGATGACGTTCTTGATCCGGACGCTCGCCTCCCCCTGGTCGGAGAGCGGCCCTTGCGTCACCTCACGGCGCTTGCGTTCGGCGAGTTCGTCAACGGCCCACCGCATCCGCTCCACGATGTCGGGCGGCAGGATCGAGGGCACGTGCACGAACCCGTCGCGCCGCCAGGCGTCCATGAGCTGATCGGCGTCGTCCGTCCTGTTGGCAGTGGTCACGGGATTCTCCTTCCGGGCCGTGAATCGCTATTCGAGGTCCCACAGACAGAGCCAGCGCGCCCCGAAGACGCCCTCGACCGGCCCCGACTCCGGGGGAATCCGGACCGCCCCGCCTTTCTCAGCGGGCGGCGGCAGCAGAGTCGGCAGCGCCCAGGAGTACGCGGCGGCGAGCATCCCGGCCCCCCTCGCGTCGCGCACCGGCGGGCTCAGGACGACAGGCGGGCGGCCAGCCCTGTACGCGGACTTGTGGGCGGCGACGAGAGCGTCGATGACGGCCCAGGCCGCGAACGGGGTCAGGGCCGACGTGTAGCAGTACGACCGTTCGACGCCCCTGGCCGGCAGCGACCGCGTCGCCCGCGCAAGGAGGACGTCGCAGAGGCGGGGGTCGCGGGCCGGGAAGGGCAGCAGCAGCGACACCCTCTCGGGACGCAGCCGCTCCGCCACCTCCCCGACGCGCGCCGCCCAGAACGGGTCGAGCGCCACTACCCACTGGCAGGAGCGGCCATCCATGGGCTCCAGCCGCGCCCACCATGAGCTGTCGTCGACGGACTCGGCCTCGGCCGCACCGCGGTCTTCGCCCACGCCGGGGTCGTCGCCCGCACCAGAATCCTCATCCGTACCGGCGTCCTCTCCGGCGCCGGGAACCTGATCCGCGCCGGGCCCGCCGTCAGCTCCCGCGAGCAGTACGCGCCGTCCGAGCCCCCGCATCCGGTCGGCCAGCGTGGGCAGCACCGTGGCCAAGTCGGCCGCCGCCAGGCCCGCGGTGTCCAGCAGGTGCCAGTCGGGCAGGTGTCCGCCGCGTTTGAGGTCCTCGTGGGCCGTGGGGATGGGCAGCGAGCGGAGGGAGCCGCGCCAGCCCCGGCTATGGAGGAGGTCGGCCCACAGCGGGATGCGCTCTTCCCTGGCTACGATCCCGCCCGCTGTCCGGCCGGTGACGAGGTCGCCGGGCAGGTGTGTCAACGGGACGGGCAGCAGGCGAGGTCGGCTCATGTGTCCGCCTCACGCACCCGGTCGAACCGGGGGAAGAGCGGCCGCCAGGTGCGGTCCCCGCTGTCCCGCGCCGCCCACAGCAGCGCGAAGCTGTCGTTCGGGGTGTTGTGGGAGAGCACCACGGGCAGGTCGCCCATGCGGTAGCCGGCGTTGATTTGCGTCTTGACGGTCGAGTCGGGGGAGATGCCGAGATACCTGCGCGACCAGGAGCGCATCGCCGCATCGGGGTGCGAGTCAAGGACTTGCGTAACGTGCAGAGCGCATCCCAGGGCGGGGAGTATCGCGTTCAGGTGCCGGACGGCCGCCGTGGAGGCCATCAGCAGGACCACGCTGACGACCGCGCCGCGCGAGGCCGGGTCCGCGAGCCCCCGCAGGAAGCGGCAGGCGTCGGGAACGCGGCCGAAGGGCGCCCCGCCGGCGTCGGCCGGAGCGTGGGCGAGGCTCTTGCCCGTCCCCGAGAAGTCGTCGATCAGCACCAGGTGCCGCAGCGTGGACCCGAACCCGTCAAGGAGCGCCGCATCACTGAAGAATTGACGGTGGGTCAGGTCAGCGATGAGGCGCCGCACGGTGCCCAGGGGAACGCCGTCCGACAGGGCGCAGACCGCCGTCCCGGACAGTTCGGTCTCCAGGTCGCAGCCGTGCCGCACGGCCAGTTCCATCGAGCGCGTCATCAGCCATTCACCGGCGAAGACACGCAGCAGGCTGTGCACCTGATCGCGGGAGACGAAGAGCAGGTTCCCGGCCAGCCAGCGCAGCATCCCCACGCGGTCGCCGGGCTCGGCCTGGCGCAGCCACCCGGTCAGCGCCTCCCAGAAGCCCGTGAGCCGCGGGTAGCGCTCGTACGAGTCGAACTTGGCCTCGGCCAGCACGTCGAGGGTGCTCAGCGCCTCCGCCGTACCGGCCTCCTCGATGGCGGGCCCGAGCAGATCGCGCAGCGCCGCGTACCGGCGGTCACCGAGCATCGCTTGCCCGTTCCGCGTAGAGACCGGCGGTGTACGGTCCCTCACCGACCATCAGGCCACCGGTGGCGGGCCGCCACGCCCCGCCGGCCCAGGTGCGTGGACGCAGTCCCGCCTCCTGGCAGATCAGGAGCCCGGCGGCAGTACCCCAGTCGCAGAGCACCCCGTGCCTGCTGCGGAGCGACTTGACGATCCCGGCGCGGCGCCGCTGAGCCGCCCAGCACAGCTTCAGCGACGTGGACTCCATCCTCTCGGTGTGGTATCCGGCGGCCCGCAGACGGCGCGTCAGCGCCGCGACCTCGGGGACGTCCCTGATCTGCGACTTGACCGACACCAGCGGGGAACGCCGGGAGGCGGCAGACGCGGACAGCCGCTCGCCGCCCCGGTAAGCGCCGCCGCCCGCCGCCGCGAGGAAGACCTCCTCGGTTGCCGGGCGGTACACCAGCCCGAAGACGGGGATGCCGTGCTTCTTCACCGCCATCGTGCACGTATACCGGGGACTGCCGGACGCGTAACTGAGCGAGCCGTCGAGAGGGTCGAGTACCGCCGATACGGGTCCGGTTCCCGGTATCGTCCGACCGAGCCTGTTCATGTGCTCCTCGGCGACCATGGGAATGTCGCCGAAGAAGTCCAGGAAGAGCCGTACGAATTGCAGCTCGGCCTCCCATTCGAGTTCGTTGAGGGTCGACGCGATATCTGGGTCGCGCTGCCTGGAACGGAAAGCGCGGCCGATGTCGCAGAACGCCGCGATGAATTCCCTCACTGGACGCTCGAACAGTCCCGTAGGTAGGATTTCTGGCAGCGAGTCGTAATCACCCACCGTGGCGGGCCGGCTCATGCGAGATCTCCGGATTTGCGTCGCTCCAGATGACGCTCGAATTCGGTCTGCCGCCAGATCTTGTGCCATTCCTCGCTCTCGTCCCAGTGCGGTTCAGGGGTGGGTGGGCGCTGCCGGAAAAGGGGCAGATCCTCGGCAGGGGGACGCATGTAGTGCTTGGTCTCGTGATACGCGCGCAGGATGATGCGCTGCTCGCGGGGGAGTCCGGCCGCCCATTCGGGATCGTGCTCGTCGTAGGCCTGAATCCACGAAGGGGAGTATGAGAGGAACAGATTGATCCGGTCGTGCCGGCTGTTGTTGGGCTCCACCCGGTGCCAGACATCACTGTTCATGAGGGTGATGGTGCCCGGCGGGCAGATCAGCGACCGCTCCCCGGGCCGCGATCCGTTCCCGAGCACGGCCCGATGCCCCAGGTCACGGTGGCTGCCGGGAAGGTGGACGAGGTTGCCGCAGCCCGGAGCACCCAGCTCGGTCAGCCAGTACCCCACCTTGATCTTCAGCGGTGCCGTCGGTGAGAAGACCTGGAACGGGGTCGCCCGCGGCCCGTCGAAATGCCAGGCGTTGAACCTGCCGCCCGGCGGGCGAATGAACAACTCCGACTGCACAAGGCGGAGTTGATCACCATAGAGGTCGTAGGCGTAGCCGATGTGCTGGGCGCCGTCGATGAGCCGGGTGAACGCCTGATGCCGGGTCACCGCGTTACTGACCCGGTATCGCTTGGTATTCATGTCCATCGCAGCGGAAACCTCGCGCGCGGCCTCCAAGAGTTCTGCGGTCTCCTGCTCGGTCAGCGCGCCGGGCAGCGCCACGAATCCCACTTCAAGGAACTCGTGCCACTGCTCTTCGGTGAAACCCGTGGGAACCACAGGCCCCACGTCGCTCTCCGTGGAAAGCTTCGGAACGATGTCGTGAGAACTCGACACGATTCACCCTCTGCCGTCCGGGTCCGCTAGTCCTGCCGAAATGGATTATGGCAAACGTTCCCGCCCGTGACGACGGTGGCAAGGGACAGGAAGATGCAATTGCCTGACCGGAAGCTGACGTGCGAGGGGGTGGACGACGCGCCCGTGATCCGGCCAGGATCTCACCCGCAGCGATTTCCGCCCTCGAAGGGCGCGTTGAAGGATCTTGTCGAAGGGGCACCGTGAACGGCCGCCTCGAGGGACCCTCGAAGAAGGCGTCCCGAATGACTCGAAGGAACCGTCTCGAAGGAACCTACGTCGAGTGGGAGGCAAGGGCCACGGAATGAAGATCGTGATGATAGCAGGGGACGGCGTGGGACCGGAAATAACCGCCGCGGCCGTAAGGGTCGTGGAGGCGACCGGCCTCGACGTCGAATGGATCGAGGCCGACGCCGGCGAGACGGCCCTGGCCAAGCACGGTGACGTCGCCCCCGACCACACCCTGGACCTGATCAGGGAGACCGGCCTGGCGCTGAAGGGCCCGTTCTACACCCCGTCAGGAGGCAGCCGCCGCAGCCCCAACCAGCGGATCCGCCGCGAGCTCGAACTCTACGCGTGCGTACGGCCCATCGACATCCTCAGCCTGCCGCGGCCGGTCCTGCTCGTGCGGGAGAACGTCGAGGACATGTACGCCGCGGTCGAATGGTCACCCGCACCCGGAGTCGCCGAGGGTCTGAAGATCGCCACCTGGCGAGGCTGCACCCGCATCGTCAGGCACGCCTTCGAACGCGCCGCCGCCGAATCCCGGTCCCGGGTCACCCTGGTGCACAAGGCGAACAACCTCAAACTGACCGAAGGCATGCTCCTCGACGCGGCCCGTGAGGTCGCCGAGGACTTCCCCCACCTACGCCTCGACGACCTCATCGTCGACACCGCCGCGGCCCAACTGGTCCTGGAACCCGAGAGCTTCGACGTCATCGTGACCTCGAACACCTTCGGCGACATCCTCTCGAGCGTCGGCGCCGCCGTGGCAGGCAGCCTCGGCCTTGTCGGCAGCCTCAACCGCGGCGACAACGTGATCGTCGCCGAGGCCTCACACGGACATGTCGGCGACCTCACCGGCACGGGCAGGGTCAACCCCCTTGCCATGATCAGCGCCGCCGGGCTGCTCCTTCGCGACGCGGGCCGCACCGACCTCGGCGACGCAGTGCTCGACGCCGTCCGGGAGACCAGGGAGAAGGAGATCCAGACCCTCGACCTGGGCGGCGAGGCCACCACCGAGCAGGTCACCGACGCGGTCGTGCGATCCGTGCGGGACGCCGTGACCCGGCAGGCTGCGTGACCCGGCCGGGCACCGCGGGGCGCCTGGCCCGCGCCCTGCGCGACGGCGACGAGAGCGGCGCTGACACCCTGGTGCGCGAGGCCCTGGCCGAAGGCACCCTCGTCCCCTCGCACACCCACGGCACGCTGTACATCCCCAACACCACGCCGAGGCAGCCCCGCGACGATCGGGGCGGGGCCTCGAAGCGCACCCAGGGCGGCGCCTCGAACCGCATCCGGGACGGCCACGCGGAACCCCTCCGGGACGGCCACCTTCACGGGGCGGACACGCCGCTGTGCGTGAAACGGCACCAGCTGCCCCCGTGTCAACTCGCGCTGCTCCGGCAGGCCTTCGCCCGGCTCCGCGAGGACGGCTACGGCGAATACGTGCCGCACTGGGCGACCGACACCTTCATCGTCTCCCTCTACCTGGAGAACACCGTCGACCTCACCAGCCTGCTGACCCCGGCGGCACCAAAGGACGCGGCGACCGTCAGGCGGACGTGCGCACGTTCACTTCAGCGGTTCCACACGAGGCAGCGGGAGATCAGGACACGGCTCGAGGCAGGCCGGCCCCCGGGCCTGCCCGCCTTCTCCATGACGCAGCGGTGGCAGTGGGCCCGCGGCCAATACCGGAAGATCACGGGGGAGGACCCCTGGGGCGCCATCGGCGACCGCATCGCCCGGCCGCCCGTGCGGTCGAAGGACATGCTGTTCTTCGACCCCAAGCCGGCGAACTACCTGATCCCGGCCCCGCCGGTACGCGCGCGAGAGCCCAGGACGCCGGAGACAGCCCACCGTATCGACCTCGACCTGCTCGTCCTCATCGCTCCTGTCGCCCTCCAGGTCGCCATCGCGCTCTTCAGCCACCCGGTGCCGATCGCAAGGTACGCCGACACCGCCGGAGGCTTCCGCGAGCAGCGCCGCCTCGCCCACCAACTCGCCGCCTCACTCGGCGTCGAAGACACGGAGACCGACGACGCCATCTGTTACCACCTGACCCGCAATTGGGTCTCCGCCATGCGCGACGGGAACCGGGCCAAAAGCGCGGGCCTCCTGCCGTGGCTGGAAGAATGCCTCCGCCAGATCGTGGGCGTGGACACACCCGACACCGTCCGGAGCCTCACGAGCACGACAGCGCCAGGTACTCACGGAGGTCCCGCGTGATCGTCTCCTTCTCCGGAATCGACGGAAGCGGCAAGAGCAGGACCGCACGGGCAGTCGCCGAAGAACTGCGAAGGCGCCGAATCGACGCCCGGTGCAGCATCCCCGCCTACGCGAGCTACAGCGCGTTCAAACAACGGATCGCCGAACAAATGGGCGACCCCTATGCCTTCTACGGAACGCCCGAGGCACACGAAGCGGTGGACTGCCTTGCCACCGACTGGTTGACCTGGTGGTCCGACAACCAGCACCGCGCCGAAGCCGGGACCGTTCTGTGCTGCGACCGCTACCTCCCCGACGTGTACGCCCAGGCCAGACAACTCGACGTACCCGTAGACGACTTGGACCGGCGACTGCACCCGCTGCCCGGCGCCGACCTGGCCTTCCTGCTCCAGGTCGACGCCGTCACAGCCTGCAAACGCATCGAGGCACGCACAGACGCCCGGCCCAACCGGTCCGAGACGCTTCCCTGGCTGGAGCGCCTGGCCGAGGTCTTCACCGACATGACGAACGAACCTCGCTGGCGGCTCATCCCGCTGGACGCGTTCCGGCCGCTCCAGCTCTCCGTCACCGAATCGGTGGACACCGTCCTCCTCCACCACATCCCCTAGACCATCGGCCAGACCAACGGAAAGGACAAGGTGGTTCCCGTGCGCACCAAACAACGCCTGGACGGATGCGCCTTATGGGTGAGGGACGAGTCGCCCTCGGACCTGGCGATCATCAAGGAATGCTGCGAGGACGACACCTACCGCCTCTCCCAGGCCGGACTCGACCCGCACACAGTCGTGGACATCGGCGCCAACATCGGCGCGTTCGCGGTACAGGCCGCCGCGCTCTGGCCGCAGGCCCGGATCCTGGCCTTCGAACCGGAACCCGAGAATTACGAGCTGCTGTGCGAGAACATCGCCGCCAACGGCTTCGAGGACCGTATCGTCCCCGCCAGGACCGCGGTCGGCGTCTCCGGGCAGGCCTACGTCAACAGCGCCTACGGCAAGAGCAGGGTGACCGGCGACGCCGACTGGGGCACCCCGGTCGAATCCCGGACAGTCGCCGAGATCTTCGAAGCCGAGAAGATCTCCCGATGCGACGTACTCAAGATCGACGCCGAGGGAGCCGAGTACACCATCCTCGACCGCGCGGCGGGCGAGGCGCTGCGCCGGGTCGACTACCTCTGCATGGAGTACCACCGGGTAACCGACTACGGGCAGAAACTCGGCGAGCTGCTCACCCGCCTCCAGGAGGACTTCGACTTGTCTGTCCAGAAATACACCACCATGCCGCCCCTGCCCTCGGGCACCGTCCACGGCGCCGGCATGGTCTTCGGCCGCCGGAACACCTCCCTCGCCGAACGGGAACTCCTCGGGGAAGGCCGCGCCGACGACGAGGGCACCGTGACCCTGCGCTTCCAGGTCCCCGACGGCCCCGAGAACTGGTACATCACCAGCGCCGCCGCGCGCTCGACCTCAAGCACCGCGAGCCGCTGCACCCTGGCGGTGCCCGCGGGCAACACCACCGCCATGGGTCTCGACAACGGGGACTACTCGGTACTCGGCGGAATCAGCGCAGGCGTCCACAGGCGGGACACCGTCGGCATGGAATGGACGGGACTGAGCGCGGGCGCCGTCGTGGTCGGCCGGATCGTCCTCACCGCCCCCGGGCGATGAAGGCGCTCACCACGGTGGACGACAAGGTCCGCCACTTCTCACAGGACGTCTTCTTTCGCGAGGCATGGGCCGACGTGCAGGCAGCCCTCGGGGCCGGTACGGAAGCCGTCCTGCAACGCCTCGCGCTCGTCGTGTTCAAACCGGAGTGCATCGCCACCGACCGGGTCGCCGACTCGTGGGAACTCCTCCTCGAAGAGGGGTTCCACCCGGTCTACTGGCGCCCCTTCACACACGACCGGCTCACCGTGCGGGAACTGTGGCGCTACCGATGGTCCGCGCTGCCCCTGCAGCGAGTCCACCTGACCGAGGCCCAGAACACCATAGGACCCTCGCTGCTCACCGTCGCCCGCTACGAGGGGCCGATCCGGCACGTGCCCGCCTCCGTCGTCCTGAACCGGGTCAAGGGCCCCTCCGATCCGGCACGCCGCCACGAACGGCACCTCAGGACACGCCTTGGCAGCGACAGTGTCCTAATCAACTACCTGCACGCCGCCGACGAACCCCTCGACATCGTGCGGGAGTGGGGCGTCCTGATTCCCCCGGACGAACGCCCCCGCATGCTCGCCAGGATCGCCGCGAAGCTCGCCGCCGCGCCCGACCCGTCCGACCTCACCCAACTCAGTGGCGACGCTAAGGACTTGACCGGAGGTGCAGACCCGCCCGAACTCGACTACGCCAAGGTCAGAGCCGGCCTCGAGGATATCCTGCGCAGCGAGCGGACCCGGCATCCGCAAGCGGTAGCCCGGGTACGGGCCATGCTGACGGCGGCCGAGGAACAGTTGCCCGACTGGCGCGAATTCGTGGCGCAGGTACGGGCGATGGCGCCCGGGTGGCCCGACTGGAACCTGGTGGTCACGGGCGCCGGGCTCGCCTCCCGCGTCACCGGTCCCGGCGGGCCCGAGTCGATCAGCGACGACGGATCAGCCGGCTGGTGGCGGGGGGAAGGCGAGATGGTGCTCAACCAGCGGGTGACGCACCCGACATGAGGGTGTGCAGCGCCAGGCGCAGCACACCTCCGTGCCGCAAGTACTCCAGCTCCTGCGCCGACTGCACGCACGCCGTGGCGATGAAGTGCCGCACCGGGGCGCCCGCTTCCCGCACCCGCACCGTCACCGGGCCGCCGGGCTCCAGGACTTCGAGCCCGACGAGGTCGTACTCCTCGAAGCCGCTCAGCCCCAACTCATCAGCCGACGCGGGAAGTCGCAGGGGCAGGATACCCATGCCGACCAGGTTGCTGCGGTGAATTCGCTCGAAGTCACGTGCGAGGATGGCACGGACACCGAGCAGATACGGGCCCTTCGCGGCCCAGTCGCGCGAACTGCCCATGCCGTAGTTGGTCCCCGCGAGCACGATGGCGGGCACACCACGCTTCGCGTACCCGGCCGCAGCCTCCTGAACGGTCACAGGGGCGGCGCTCGGCCGTGTCCTCGTCCACCCGCCGGTCCGCTCGGGCACCAGCCTGTTCCGCAGGCGGACGTTGCCGAATGTGCCCTTGGCGAGGACCTCGTGGTTGCCGCGCCGGCATCCGAAGGTGCCGAACTCGTCCTCACTCACGCCCAGTTCGGCCAGATGGCGCCCTGCTGGCGACGCCAGGGGAATCTCCCCGGCCGGGGAGATGTGGTCGGTGGTGAAGAAGTCCCCGGCGTGGACCAGGACCCGCGCGCCGGTGATGTCCCTCAGACCGGATCCGGCGTACTCGTCCCCGAAGAAGGGAGGTTCGACGAGGTACGTCGACTCCGGATCCCAGGCGAACAGGTCACCCGGCGCGTAACCGACGGACTCCCAGCGCGTGCCACCCTCGAACAGGTCCTCGGCCGCCGCGCGGTACAGCTCGGGCCGCTGCGAACTGCGCACCAGCTCCTCGACCTCGTCGGACTCGGGCCAGATGTCCGCCAGCATGACCGGCCTGCCCTCGGGCGTCGCACCCAACGGCTCGGAGGTCAGGTCGAGCCGTACCGAACCGGCCAGCGCCCAGGCCACGACAAGCCCGGGGGACGCCAGATAGGCCCACTTGACCTGGCCGTGGATCCGGCCCTCGAAGTTCCGGTTCCCGGAGAGGACGGCGGCCAGCCCGACCCCGCTGTCGGCGGCGCCCGCGGCCTGCTCGGTCAGCGGCCCCGAGTTGCCTATGCACGTGGTGCAGCCGTAGCCGACCACATGGAAACCCAGCTTCTCCAGGTCGGGCAGGAGACCCGCCTCGTCGAGATACCGGGTGACCACCTGCGACCCCGGCGCGAGGCTGGTTTTCACCCAGTCGGGCACCCGCAGCCCGAGCCGCACCGCGTTGCGTGCCACCAGGCCGGCGGTGACCATGCCCGCCGGGTTGGCGGTGTTGGTGCAGCTCGTGATGGCGGCGATGGCCAGAGCGCCGTCGACCAGAGCGCCGTCGGCCACTGCGGCGTCGGCCACTGCGGCGTCGGCCGGTGTGCTGCCGGGTAGAGCACCGTGGGCCGACGCGCCGCCTGCCGGTTGAGCTCCGGCAGCCGTGCCGGTGCCGCCGCCGGTGTCGGTGCCAAGGCTCGCGGGCACCTGCCGCAGCGGCAGACGGTCCTGCGGACGCCGCGGGCCCGCCACGCACGGTTCCGCCTCGCTGAGATCGATGTCGATCCTGCGGGTGTAATCGGTCCCCGAACCGTCCTCGCGGAACAGCCCCTGCTCCTTGGTGTACCGCTCGACCAGGTCGCACAGATCGCGGTCGCCGCGAACCAGCATCAGATAGTCCAGTACCCGGCGGTCCACCGGGAACAGGGCGCAGGTGGCACCGTACTCCGGCGCCATGTTCGCGATCGTGGCCCGGTCGTACACGTTCAGCGCGGCCAGCGCAGGGCCGTGGAACTCGAGGAAACGGCCCACGATGTCGTGCTGCCGCAACCACTCGGTGATCAGCAGGACCACATCGGTCACCGTGCTGCCCGGCGGGGGAGCGCCGGTCAGCCGTACGCCCACGACCTGGGGGTCGGCCAGTGGTAGGGGGTGTCCGAGCATGACGGCCTCGGCGTCGATGCCTCCCACGCCGAACCCCAGCACACCGATCGAGTTGATCATCGGCGTGTGCGAGTCGGTGCCGAGGACCGTGTCGGGGCAGACCAGGGGAGTGGCCCCGCCGCCCTGCACGCTCACCACCCTCGCCAGGTGTTCCAGGTGAACCTGATGGATGATGCCCTTGCCCGGCGGAATCACCCGCAGATTGTCGAACGCCGCGTCCGCCCAGTGCAGGAAGGCGTAACGCTCCCGGTTCTGCTGGTACTCGCGCGCCAGGTTGTGCTCGAGCGCGCCTCGTGTCCCCGCGTCGAACGCCTCGACCGAGTGGTCCACGACCAGGTCGACTGGCACGACCGGTTCGACGGCCCTGGGGTCGAGGCCCGCTCGCCGCAGGCTCCAGCGCATCGCGGCCAGGTCCATGAAGGCGGGGATCCCGCTGTGGTCCTGGCAGACGATGCGGGTGGGGGAGAACGGCACCGTCCCGCCGCTCCCCTCGACGAACCGGCGGGCCGCCTCGACGCCCCGGCGGCGCAGTTGCATCTCCAGCAGGATCAGTGTGGTGACGGGCACGCGTGCGGGGTCGGTGCCGAGCGCGTCGTGGATCGGCACGTAGGAGACGTCCCCGCCGAGCGTGCTCAGGACTGCCCGGGGGGCGCTCACGCGAGGGACCGGTCCGCGATCGCCCGCTCGTGGATCTCGAGAAGCTGCGCCGTCTCCACCGCGCTGCCCTGGCGCATCGCGAGCGCGCGCACCTCGCCGAGGCAGCGGCCGAGGAGTTCGTCGTCGTAGTCCTTGCCGTTCTCGTCGAAGAGAGAACGGATGAGGGCCCGGCCCGAGTGCTTTCCGAGGATGTAACGACGCTCGCCGCCCACCGCCTCGGGATTGATCGGCTCGAAGCTGCTGGTGTCCTTGAGCATGGCATTGACGTGAATGCCGGATTCATGCGCGAAGACGTTCTCCCCGACCACCGGGTGCCACGGCGGGGCCGCATGCCCGGCGGCCTCGGCCACCGTGCGCGAGAGCAGGGTCAGCTGCGTCAGGTCGATGCCGAGATCGACGTCGTAAATGTACTTCAGTGCGGTCGCCATCTGCGCCAGATCGGCCATTCCCGCGCGCTCGCCTATTCCGTTCACGGTGACGTGGAAATAGCGTGCGCCTGCCTGAAGGCCCGCCATCGTGTTGGCGACTCCGAGCCCGAAGTCGTTATGGGCGTGGCACTGCATGTCGATGTCGCATTCCCGGGCTATCGCACCGATCCGCTCCCCGTATGCCTCGGGTCCGAGGATTCCGATGGTGTCGGACATCCGCAGCCGGTCGGCGCCCGCCTCGTGCACCGTGTGCGCGTACTCGACCAGGAATCCGGGGTCCGCCCTGCCCACGTCCTCCGCGCTGATGGAGACGAACGCGCCCCGGTCCTTGGCGCAGCGCACCATGTCGCGGGCGGTGGACAGCAGCCACTTGCGGTCCCGCCCCACGCTCTTGGCGAGGTGCAGGTCGGAGGCCGGCAGGCCCATGTGGACCGAACGGAACCCCAGGTCGAGGGATTGCTCGATGTCGGCCCGCACACCCCGGTTCCAGGCGACGAGTCGCGCCTCGTCCTGCCGCTCGACCACGCTTTTCAGGAACTTGAGTTCCTCGCCGCCCATCGCGGGAATTCCGACTTCCACGTGGGTGACACCGGCCGCTATCAAACGGTCGAGGATTTTCGACTTCTGTTCCTTGGTGAAGGCTATTCCGGGAGCCTGCTCGCCGTCGCGCAGAGTCGTGTCTTCCAGGATGAGGTCGTTCCGCATTTTCTCTGCCCTCTCTCAAGTGGCCTGTTCGGCATGGACGGGCTAACGTGACGCAAAGCAAAACAGGGCTGCCTCGCGTTCATGTGTTCTGTCGATGTTGGTCAGCGGCCCGAGGCTTGTCAAGGGCGGGAATCGGGGTGATGTGTTTGACATCATGAGGTCACCTTGAATGGCAGCAAAATGACAAGAAGAAATCTTGTTCGCGTGATGTGCGAGAGGTTATAAAGTTGCGGTGGCAGAAAATGCGCGGGGAGGAGCCGAGGTGAGTATGGCGATCGACCGGAGCGGCAACGCCCTGAATCTCCTGGGCCCCACACCTCTGGAACGGATCATTCGCGGCGTCGCCGATCACCGGGGGATCGCACTGTCCGTACTGCCCGGCGGCACCGCAGAACTGGAATCCCCCGGGGCCGGCCGCAGGGTTCCGGTTCCCTCCGGTGCGGACCTGGCCAGGGAACTCGTACGCCTTGTGCTCGCTGCACTCACCAAGGCGGTGACTCCTGCGCCAGCCCGGATCGAGGCCATGGTGCTCAGGCCCGCGGGCGGGGTCTGCGGACCTGCCGGCGCGGGCCCCGTCGACGCCGTCCGCCTCGGTGGCACGTGGACCACCGAATTGGCGGGGGCCGAAGTGTTCACGCGCTTCGTCGACGTCCAGAACACCCGCTGCTGGCTTGCCGGTTGCACCCTCGATGCGCCCGAAGGTGCCCAGCTCACCGTGCGCACCGCCGAGCCCCTGCTGACCGTGGACGACCTCGTCGCACAGGACACCGCGAGGCTCACCCAGTACCTGCACGACAGGGGAGAGGGCGCGCAGTGGCCGCACCTCGTGGTGCTCGGCAGGCCTGAACACACCCGGAAGGGCGGCATCCGCCTTCTGCTCGCCTTCACGGAACGCCGTTTGGCCGAGGAGCTGATCTGCCGGGCCATGCCCGCGAACGGAGGACTGCGATGAAGAGGCCGGACCACGCTCCGTCGATCGTGCTCGGACCCGACGACGGTCACCGGACATCCGCGGGGCCCCCCGCCCCGTCGGCGGAGCACTCCGCCCAGTCCGCGCCGCACCCCGTCCTGGCCGCGGTGCGGCGGCGCTTCCCCGACGGGGAGCAACTGATCACCCTGCCGGACGCGAAGCGACTCGCGGGCCGGCACGCGCTCGTCGTGCACACCACGGCCCCGCCGCAGGACGAACGGCTCGTCAGCCTGCTTCAGCTTATCGACGTGGTGCGGGACGCGGGCGCCGCGAGCGTGACCTGCTTCGTGCCCTACCTCTGCTACCAGCGCCAGGACCGTAGAAGCAGGCCGGGCGAACCGGTCAGCGCGCGGCTTGCCGTCGACGCGCTCGCCGCCGCGGGCGCCGACCAGCTCCTCACCCTCGACGCGCACGCCCCCATGCGCTCCGCGCGCATCCCGGTCACCGATCTGAGCGCGGCCCCAGCCTTCGCCGCCCACGTACGGGACCTAGGCCTACGCCCCGACATGGTCGTCTCGCCCGACAAGGGCGGCGGTTCACGCGCCGCGGCGGTCGCCGGGCTCCTTGGCATCCCGATGACCGCGCTCGAGAAGAAGAAAGAGCCGGACGGCCGAACCTGGTACGGGCAGCTCCCCCCTGACCTCTCGAACCGGCGCTGCCTGATCGTGGACGACCTGTGCTCATCCGGCTCGACCCTGATCCCCCTGTGCGCCGCGCTCGCCGAGGTCGGCTCCACCTGCGCCGCGGTGGGCGTGACGCATCTGCTCACCGACCGTGCCGCGCTGCTGAACCAACTCCCCGAGGGCGCCCGCCTGCTCAGCACCGACAGCTGCGGCGACGCCTCGGCCCCGGTCGGCGTCCTGCCGCTCGCCCTCGAAGCATGGCGGCCCCCCGCAGCGACGGCCCCGGCGGAGCAGACGGGAGGGCCGGCCGGACAGCCGGCCGGACAGGGGAAGGTGATGGCGCCCCATGGCTTATGACCGCCCCATGGCGTACGGCGGCGACCTTGCCGCGTACGACCGTTCCACCGCGCACCACGGCGACCCCACGGCGTACGACCACCCGAACCGCCCGGAGCACCCGCCGAAGCCGACCGGGCCGATACGCGTCGCGGTCCTCGGCCTCGGGGTCATCGGCAAGCGCGTCGCCCACGCGGTCGCGCGACACCCGGGCCTCGAACTGGCGGGGGTCGCGGTCCGCTCGTCCGGACCCGCCGCCCTCGCCATGGACCAACTGCCGCTCTACGCATCCGAGTCTGCGGCCGCCGACCGGCTCCGCAGGGCCGGCCTGTGCCCGCGCGGCGAGCTCGGCGACTTGCTCGCGGTCACCGAAGTCATCGTGGACTGCGGCCCCGCACGCACCGGAGCGTGCAGGGCACCCCTCTACCGGCAGGCGGGCGTCCGCTCGATCTTCAGCGGCGGCGAACGGGACGAACAACTCGGCCCGATCATCCATCCGGCGCTGAACTACGCACGGGCCGTCAACCTGGACACGTGCCGGATGCCCAGCTGCAACACCACCGCACTCGGCCGCCTGGTCGCCGCGCTCCCGCCGCTGGCGTCCCTCACCGCGGTCGTCCTGCGGTGCGCGACCGACAGCGACAAGGCTGCCAAGGGCGTCACCAACGGAGCCGTCCTCGGCGGCCAACCCTCCCACCACGGCGCCGACATCGCCCACCTGGTACCCGGACTGCGGGCGACCTCGGCTGCGGCGACGCTCCCGATGACCTGCGGCCACTGCATGCACGTCAGCGTCACGCCCGATGAAGTGCCTGACGCACGACCGCTGATAGAGCCGGGGCCCCGCCTGAGCGTGCGGCCACCCGGCGAGCCGATCGAGACCGCCGCCGTCAAAGCCGCTCTGCACCAACGCCGTTGGCACGACAGGTACGAGGTCATCGCCCAGCCACTTGGCCCGGTGCACGCCGGTGACCGGCACGACTTCTGGCTCTCGCTCGACAACGAGGCGGTGACGATCCCCGACGTCCTGGACGTCATCCACGCCGTCAGCGGAGTCACGGAGCACCAGGTGACGTCCGAGAAGACCGACTGCGCCCTCGGCATCCCCGACCCCGCTGTGCGAACCGGCCAAGCCGCGGCGGCCGACTCCCAGGCGCCGGCCTGGAGCGGGCGCACCACGCCGACGTGGGAGGCGGTGTGATGACAGGGCCCGTCCCCATCGCGATCGTCGGCCTCGGGCGCGTCACCTGGGCCGCGCACCTCCCGGCGCTTCGACGGATGCGGGACGAACTCGACGTGGTCGCCGTGATCGACTGTGACACCGGCAGGGCGGCCGAGGCCGCGCGCACGCTGGAAGGTGCCGTGGCAGGCCAGGACTTGCGTACGGCGGTCGCCGCGGGCGCCCGGGCCGTCCTGTGCGCCACCCCGTGGCACACGCACGCGGACGTAGTGGAGGAGGCGCTGGACCTGCGGCTCGACGTGCTGTGCGAGAAGCCACTCACCCTGGACCGGCGCGAGCTGAACCGCCTGCGGCGCAGGGAAGAGGCGTCAGCGGGCCGGATCACGGTCGGTTACATGAAGCGGCACGACCTGGCGGTACGGGAGTTCGTTGAGCTGGCTCGCAAGGCCGGACCCGCACTGCGCCAGATCAGCGTCAGGATCGTCGACCCGAACGCCGCGCACCAGTTCATGTCCCTCATGCCACCGGGTTTCACCCCCCACCCGGCAGGGGGCAACGGAACCGGCACCAGTGATGGCAACGGCGGCGGCAAGGGCAACGCCGACGCCGGTGGCAACGGCAACGGCAACGGCAATGCGGCGGCGGTCGCCGTCGACCGGATTCTGGGACCCGACGTCTCCGCGAGCGTCCGGACCGCCTACGCGCACGCCCTCGGTGGTTCCCTGGTCCATCAGATCAACATCCTGCACCAGATCCTGGGCGGAGACGGCCTGCTCGGACGGCTCAGCCACGCCGACCTCTGGGACGCGGGAAACGCCGTCGCCTGCGGCTGGCGGCACGGGGAACGGCTCACCGTCCAGGCCGGCTACCTGCGCGCTCCGCGGCACCGCGCGTACCGGGAGGAGATCGAGTGCGTCACCGAGAGCGGGCGCATCGTGCTGCGGCTGCCCTCGCCATACGCGCAGGACCACGGCGGAACGCTGCTGGTACACGAATCCCGGGCTGACGGAGTCGCGGCGAGCCACCGCCTCGAATTCCCTCCGGAGAGCAGCGGCTTCGTCCAGCAACTGCACGCCTGGGCCGGGCAGCTCGGGGGCGAGGACGAAGCCGCACTGCCCTGCCCGGCCGAGGCGGAACGCGATCTGCGCGTGGTCGAGGAGACTACCGCGCTCCTCGCCGAAGCCGAGGGCGCCCCACCGCCGTTCACTCGGCCATGAGCCGCGTCCCCATGAACGGTCATTGTCATGAACTGATCACGCTAGGCGAGGAGGCCTATCACCATGTCGACACTTTCCCGCCCGCCGGACACCCACCGCCACGCCGCGGACCCCGGCACCCGCGCGCTCGACCTCGTCGGCGCGCGCATCGACGAGGTGGTCGCGGCGGCCACCACCCACGGCGGGGAGCCCTACCTCGTCGGGTCGCTCGCGGCGCGGCTGGGCGACAGCTGGTCCGACATCGACGTCCACGTGGTCTGTGCGGGCGCCCCGCCCGTCAGCGGTCCGGTGTTCGCCTCCACCTCGGAGGGAACCTGCGTCGACATCCGCTACGTCAGGCGTTCCTCCATCGACAGGACCCTCGCGGGCCACGACAGCCGGCCACCGAAGGGACGTGCCTGGACGCTGAGCAGGTGGCTCAACTCGGTCCCGCTGATCGAAGGCGCGCCGCCGCTGCTGACGGACCCGGAACGCGACCGGGCCCGCACCCTCCTTGTCACCTCTCTGCTCGCCGACCTGGTCTCCCTCACCTCCTTCGCGACCCTCGCGGAACACGCGGGCGCACCGCGCGCCTGGTATCTGTGCCGCAGGGCCGGGATCGCGGCGTGGGAGCTGGCAGCCACCCTGAAGGGCCAGGACTACTTAGGCGAACGGTGGCTCATCGCGCGATCCTCCGACCCCGAGGTCGCCGCGTTCGCCGAGACCGCGGCCCCCGTACAGCAGACCGGCGAACTCGACCTGCTCCTCGACCGGCTCGGCATCCCGGGCACCGAGGCCCCAGGACGGGTGCGCCTGCTGCCCAACCCCGAAGCCGAACGCTGGACCCTCGGCGGTAGGCCCAAGGCGCTCGTCGCGGGCCGGCGGCTCGTGCCACAGATCGACCCCGTACCCGAGACGGTAGCCGACGCCTTCAAGCACTGCCCCGCGGCCGCGTTCGCCGCCCTCGCGGACGGCGCCCTGCGCTGGAAAGTCGACGTCGCGGGCCTCACCCCCAGGCTTGGAGCCGCCTGATGAACACCACCGCCCCCACCACTCCACGCGTGGACGCGCACTGGTACGCCGCCGAAGGTCTGGCCGCGGCCGTCGTCCACGGCATGCTCATCCAGCCCGCCCGCGTGGACATCACCGCGGCCATGGAACTCGGCGACTGGAAAAGGGCGGTGGCCTCCTCGAACGAGTGCCTGCGCTGGATCGCCGCCTGCCACGAGACGCTGGACGGCCGGGGCACCGCCGCCCGCACCGGCCTCGAGATGGACCTGCTGATCGCGGCCACGGACCGCTCGGACCCGATCGACGTGATGCGGGAGATCGTCACGCACCAGGACGTGACCAGGCACGACGCCGAGCGGGCGGCGCGGGCCACCGAGGAGGCCGAGGCCCGCCTGGTGCAACGGCTGCCGCTGGAACTCCCGGTCCACCGCACCCCCACCGGGTTCCAGCCCGCGACCGACGTGGTCTCCCAGCTCGAAAAGCTCCGGCACCGGCTGGGACTGCCGCCGTTCGACTGGGAGGCATGGATCGGATGACCGACCGCGGGGACGAGCACGCGGCGCCCCCACGGCAGGCACTTCCCCATGCCAGGAACCCTCCCGCGGACGACGTCCGACGCGGAACCCGCCCTGACCCCCTGATCCGTTGTGAGAAAGAGGCGCCATGACAGTCCTTAAAGTAGGTGCGGCGACCCGCTTGCGGCACGCCGTGATGACGGGGAGCGAACTCCCCGTCGCCCTGGTGGGCGTACACAATCCGCTGGTCAGCAGGCTCGCCGAACGCGCCGGATTCGACGGCGGCTGGCTCAGCAGTCTCGAGATGTCCGCCGTGCACGGACTGCCCGACCGCAACCTGCTCGGCTTCGCCGAGATGCTCGCCGCCGCCCGATCCATTGCCGCCGCCTCCGACCTGCCTCTCGTCGTCGACGCCGACAACGGCTACGGCACCAACGAGACCGCGGTACGCGCCGTACGGGAACTCAGCGCCAGCGGCGTTGCCGGCGTGTGCATCGAGGACAGTGCCTTCCCCAAACGCAACAGCTTCCTCGGCGGCGCCGCACGCGACCTGGACGAGCCCGATGAGTTCGCCGGGAAGATCGCCGACGCGGCCGGTGCCCGCGTCGACCCCGACTTCCTGCTGATCGCCCGCACCGAGGCGCTCATCGCGAAGGAGGGGATGGACGCGGCCATCGCCCGCGCCACCCGCTACGCCGAGGCCGGTGCCGACATGGTCCTGCTGCACACCCGGGTCAAGGACGCCAGCGAGGCCATCGAAGTCGCCCGCCAGTGGACCTCCACCACCCCGCTGGTCACCGTCCCCACCGCCTTCCCCCACCTGTCCCTGCGCGCGCTCGGCCGCCTCGGCTACCGCATGGCCATCTACGCCAACCAGTTGCTGCGCGCCACGGTGTGGGGCGTGGAAGAGGCGCTGGCCTCCATTCGCAGCGGCGAGGGCGCGGAACAGCTCGAACGCCGCATCATCCCCATGGGCACCCTGCTCGAGATCAGCGAGGACTTCCGCGCAGCCGAGCGGCAGCCGTGAACGGGACCCTGAGGCCACCGGGCCCGCCGTGCGCGCCGACGCAGTGACGGACGCATGATCCGCATACGGCTCGACGAGCTGACCCTCGGCCGGGTCAGGATAGCGAGCAGCCCCCTGTGGGAGGCCGTCTCCAGCCTGGCCCTGACCGCCCGGTACCGCAGCGGCATCCCGCACCCCTACACCAAGTGGGCCGAGACGGCGCTGCGCCGGGTGCCGCCCACGTTGCGCCGGGAGCTGATCGCGACCCTGCGGACGCACTGGGGAACGCCGTCCTCGTCCACCCTCACCCCCGTACCGCCCGGGCCCTCGCCCACCATGGACGAGGAGCTGACGGCGTTGCGCGCGGCGGGCCACGACAGGTTCGCGCACCTGATGAGCGACTACTGGGCCGCCGCCATCGCGCCCCACTGGACCGCCATGCGGGGTGTGCTTGAGGACGAGATCCTGGTGCGCGGCCGCACCCTGGTAACCGGCGGGGCCGACCTGATGCTGAGGGACCTGGGGGGCCGCATTCGCTGGGAACGTCCCGAGCTGAGCGTCCCGCACCAGACCGACCTGGACTGGCCGCTGACAGATGGAAACCTGATCACCGTCTCGGTCCTGTTCGCGCGCGGCATGCGGATCTTCACCCCGGTAAGGGACACGGTTGCCTTCTCCTACCAGGCGCAGGGCGCCGCGGTGCTCGGCGGCCACACCGGAGGCGGCGACAATCAGGCCGAAGGCCCGGGTACGGGGGACAGGCTGACGATCCTGCTCGGGCGTGGCCGTGCGGCGGTCCTGCGGGCCTTGCTGTCGCCCGCCACCACGACCGGGCTCGCCAGTTCGATCGGCCTGGCCCCGAGCACGGTCTCCCAGCACCTCACCGTCCTTTCGGCGGCGGGCCTCGTCCGCCGTCACCGCGTGGGCCACCGCGTGCTCTACGAACTGAACGACTCGGGTGTCGCCCTGCAGAAGCTGACCCAGTGAACAGGCGCTGTCAGTCGGGTGTTTCCCCGCGCAGCCAGCCCATCTCCGCCGCTCGCATGGCGGCCTGAAAGCGGCTGGACACTCCGAGCCTTTTCAGGAGGCTCGCGACATTGCGTCGGAAAGTGCGCACCGAGATATTGAGTTCCCGTGCCGCGCATTCGTCCGTGTCCACCCTTGAGAGGACTTCGAGTACCAGCCTTTCGGTTTCCGTGGGGCCTTCCCCGATTTCTCCGTCTCCCGGGGGTAATTCCGTCGCCCCGTGCCAGAACTGTTCAAAAAGAACCCGCAGTTGAGCGGTGACTCCGGCCTGCCGCAGAAGAACGATGTCGCACTGCGACTGGCCCGTGTCCAGGGGAACTACCGAACAGGACAGGTCGTAGATGATCATCGGGTCGAGTGGTTTTTCGGATACCCGCACATGCGCGCCGAGTTCCGTGACCTCGGTGAGTCCGGTGAGTGTCGTCGAGCATTCGACGCTGCTGGACTGCGCGACCACCCGCAGCCGTACACCGCGCTGCCGGCAGATCTTGGCGCGCTCCACGGCCGCCGCCACGGAGAACGGTGAGATCTCGCGCGTGGACTGAACGAAGAGCACCTCCCGGCGCGCTTCGAGCGCCAGGCGCAGCATGTATTCACGCTGCTGCTGCCGCTCCAGCCGGGTGGCGTAACAGGAGTTCTGCCAGGTCGGCCCGGTCTCGTGCCACTCGTCCTCAAGGGCGGGGATCAGGGTGCGGGCCTCTTCGATCCTGCTCAGCTCGGCGTTGAGCTCACTGGTGCGGCGCTCGATCAGCAGCTCGACCGCGACCGCGGGCCGCACCGTGCGCACGTCCCCGCCGTCCACGTGCACCAGACCGTGCCGCTCCAGATGAGCGACGCGTTCGATCAGCTCGCTCCGCCCGACCCCGGGGATGCCCGAGTCCAAGGAGAACGATCTGTCGCCGTTCCGCAGCAGCGATCGATAGACTCGTTGGGAATCCGTAGGGATACCAAGAGCGTTGAGGACCTCGCTGAAGGAGCGTGGCAGTCTTCCACTCTTCACTTCCCAATTGGCAATGCGAGTCGAGTCATCGAGAGCCACTACCAAGCTCACCTCCGCGCCAGCAGGGACATGCGTGGTTCACGTCAAGATCACTCGCCTCGGAGCAATGAGCTCGTACTCACTCCTTATAGGAGGAGCTGCAGGGGAGTGAATCAACGGAAGATAAAGGGATGCGCGCGAACATGTCAAGACCATGCATCGATTTCCGCCCCTTCCTCCTTCCGCCCCTTTCACATGTGGCATGCGAAGCCCTGGGCGTCCAAACCATCGGAATTGGGCCAGCGCTTTATCCGCCCGGCAACCCGCCGAACCACCGCAAACGGAAAGACCTGGAAGGCAAGGGCCCGCCGCTCGGGCGCCCGGATTCAACGGGCACCTGGTTTTTGATGGCCGGATCCCGTTCCCGGACACGAGCGGGAACTCCGCGCACGCGGCGAACTCCCCGGCGCCCTCCACAAGTTCTCCAGACCGCGTACCCACCGGCCGCACAGGGAGCGCGTCCAAAACGACTCGGCCGCGCGGGCGACGCCCTCCGGGGCCAGCAGGCGGCCGCCCCCGAGGGTGGCGCCGCGAGGCCGGTGCGCGGCACTGCCCCCGAGGCCAGCCGGCGGCACAGGCCGTAGGACCGGAAACAACGGGGAGGCCCTGGCCCCGGACGTCACAGCCCGTCGGCTCTTCGCAGGTTGCGGATGGCCGGAACGGCGAGCAGCAGCACCACGGTGACCATGAGCATCGCAGAGGAGAAGAACAACACCGTCACCGCGCCCACCCACAGGGACGCGGGGCCCGCCGCCATCTGCCCCACCGGCTTCATCACCAGCGACCCCGCGACGTCATAGGCGTGCACCCGGCCAAGCACATCGGCCGCGACATGGGTCTGCACGCTCGTATGGAACATGACCAGCCAGAACGCCGAGCCCGCGCCTTGGAGGAAGAAACCGGCTGCTATCAGCAGCGGCGGAAGATCAAGGGCCACCACGAGCACGCTGAACAGCGCGAACACCAGGGCGAGAGCGCCGCTGCGCAGGGGATACGCGGGCTTGATCCGCGAGGCCATCAGTCCGCCGAGGACGCTGCCGAGGCCGAACACCGACATGATGAACCCCAGCGTGCTCTCGCCGTGCCTGACGGTGACAAGGCTCTGGCCAAGCGTGATGAACGGGCCGTTCACGGCCACTTGGAAGAGCATCATGATCACGATCACGCCCCAGAGCCAGTTCCGTGACCGGAACTCCCGCCACCCCCGGACGAGATCGCCGCGCAGCGAAGCGCCCTTGTGATCGGTACGGGAGATGCGCAGCCGCAGGGCCAGCAGGCAGGCGCCGCTCACCGCGAACGTCGCCGCGTCGATCGACAGGACGACCGGGACGGACGAGAAGGCGAGCAGAAGCCCCGCCGCGGCCGGCCCGCCCACCGTCATCAGCGACTCCGTCATCCGAATCGCCGCGTTGGCCTTCTGCACGTCGTGAGCCAGCCGCGGGATGACACTCATGTAGCCGGGCTGGAACGCCGCCGTCCCGGTCCCGCTCGCAGCGAGGAGCGTCAGGATCAGCCACAGATCCGGCTTCCCCACGGCGAACGACGCCGCGAGCGTCCCATGCAGGAGCAACCGGGCCGCGTCCGATATGACCATCACACGAATCGGCGTGAATCGGTCCGCGACCACACCGCCGAAGATGACGAAGAGGGCCAGCGGAGCAGTGTGGGCGGCAAGCGCGTAACCGACCCCGGTGACACCGAACCCGGCCTGCAGCATGGCGACCGTGATCGTGGTCGGCACCAGCATCTGGTCACCGAAGACCGACACCGTCCGCGCCGCGAAGAAGAGCGTGAAATCCCGTGACCAGAGTCTGGGCGGAGAAGATACCTGAGTGCGTAGCACGAGGAAGGGCCCTACGCCCGGCCCGTCCGCGAACCGGCGAAGTCGTAGTCGACCCGCTCCTCGATACCGAGTTCGCGCACAAGACGCTCCACCGTGGAGAAATCGGTGAGCATCAATTCCGTGCCCGGCAGGCTCCGCGTGTCGTTGATCATCTCCTCGGCGCCCGCGACACCGGCGAAACGGAGAATCTGGGACCACATCTCGTAGTCCTCCGCCCCCAGAGCGATGATCGCGTCGGGGAGCCTGGCTATGAAGAGCTCGCGCTGCTCCTTGCTGAGGTGCACGAAGACGTCCTTCATCACCTCCGCCACGATCGGCCCGTGCGCGGCCTCGTCCCGGGCGTGCAGACGCGCCACGAGCGCATGCATGGGCTGAATCGTGTCGTCGCGCGCGAGTAACTCCAGGAAATTGTTGATGTGGAGTTCCCCGACAACCGTCCAGACAAGGAAGAGCATGTCACGCTCCCACTCCTCGCGGTACTCATCCAGCAGCCGGAAAAGCCACCGATTGGTCACCGGGTGGGAATAGTCGGGCTCCGAGGTGAGGGCGCGTGCCTCCTTTGTGCGTTGCATCGCCGTCATATGCATATACGTGTGCCACACCTCGTCGATGTGCGACTGCTGCACCGCCTCCTTCGCCTCGTACCGCTCGACGCCGGGGAACACCCCATGCGTGAGCTTTTCGAAGGTCGGATTCGCGACGTACTCCTCCGCCGCGACCACCCGCGCGTTGTACGCCTGCCACGCCAGCGTATTCACCAGCCCACGCGCTTCCTCGGAGGCGTCGAGGAACCTGGGGTGCTCGGCGAACGGGATGAGGTGCACCGGGTAGTCCGTGAGCCCCGATTCCGGCGCCGCAGGATCCAGGAAAGCCGCCATGTCCGTGCGGATGGTGGCCCGTCGGGGCCAGGCCGCCGCGAGACGCCTGAGTGTGTTCGGCCCGATGTGCGGCTCAGCGCCGGGCTCCTGAGGATGGATTTCAGCCATGGAAGCACCACATTTCGCAATGAGGGACGACGAGTACGACGAGTGCGATCAGAACGACGAGAGTGACGCGAACGGCCGGCGAGTACGACGAGAACGATGACGACCACAAACTGTGACGACTGCCGACGAATTGTCAAGAGGCAGCACGAGGACGCCGACTCGGTCCAGGATCCACCTCCGGAATGTCATTCGCAGGTGAGCGGCACACGCCGGACCGCACTCAATGCCCGACGGGCCGGGCGGAAGATTCGTCGGCGAACGAATCGTTTGTGCTCCGCCGCACGGCCGTTGTTACTCTCGCCGCCGGTCGATGATTTCCACAGGTGTATGGCGTTCCTACAGGAAGAGCATGCTGATGCAGGTGGACGTGAGCCGGATACTGGAGACTCTGCACGGTCGGCACCTGATACCCGAGACATGCCGAGCGGCCCTGCTCGTCGGCTCGGCCGCCCGCGGCTGGAGCAACAGGAAAAGCGATTTCGACATCTACCTGGTTTCCACTGTGCCGCGGTCGGGAGCGGAGTTCGTCGACGTCTCGGTGCCGCTTCAGCCCCCCGTGGTCCAGTGGCACACCTTCTACGCCGACAACCGGGGCTGGGACCTCGCCTACTGGCTGGACGACCAAGTCGACCAGATGCTCGACAAAGTCTCGTGGAAGCAGTTCGACCGCGTCCGCTCGGAAAGCGGCGACGCGCTCACCCTGCGGGAAGAGGGTTTCCTCGAACGACTCGCCACCTGCGTACCGCTGATCGGCGAGGACTGGCTGACGCGGCGCCGCGCCGCCCTCGACGAGTCCGCCTTCAAGTCCGTCATGGTCACCCGCTCCCTCGGCGCCGCTGACCGGGCCATCGAGGACACCCTCGGACAGTTGGAAGAGCGCGATCTGAACAGCGCCACGCTCTCGGCACGCATGGCCCTGCGGCACACCGTTGACGCGCTGCTGGAAGAGCAGGGCCAGTACGAGAGCAACAATCTCAAATGGCGTGCGCGCCGGTTCCAGCTCGCCAATCCCAGCAAACTGTCCTTCGCCCACTACTGGGAACTCGAGACGATGCGCGACTTCGATCCCGAAGACCCTTCCAAGTGGATCAACGAAGTCCTCACACTGTGTCAGGATCTTGCACTGAAGATAGAAGCCTGAGCCCGAGCAATTACCTAGTGGCTGAGCCGCGCCACACTCCAACATCCGCACAGTATCCCGACGGAGTCTTTCATCGTCGTGGTCCCCTGGCACCGAAAAGGACACCCTGTGAACTACATTACGGAATTGCGCTCATTGGTGGGCACCCGCCCGCTTGTCCTGCCGGGGGCCGCCGTGATCGTTCTCGACCGCGCCAGTCGCCTTTTGCTTCTGGAACGTGCAGACACGGGCGGCTGGGGCCTGCCCGGAGGATTCATGGACCCCGGCGAGTCCCTTGAGGAAACGGCACGAAGGGAGGTGAAGGAGGAGACCGGACTTGATATCACTGACCTGAGGCTGATCAATGTCTTCTCCGGGCAGGATCAATTCTATCGCTACCCCAATGGTGACCAGGTATTCAATGTCACCGTCGTGTACGAGGCGCAAACCGATGAGGGATCCCTGCAATTGGACCCATCCGAGGCACGTGCCGCGAATTTCTTCCCCATCGACCAGGTGCCGGCCGACCTGATCGCCCCGGAGGTACCGATCCTGGAGCACTACCGCAACCGCAGAGTCAAGGGCTCTACGTGACCGAGGTGTACCAAGATGACATACCTGACCTTTTTGGAATATCTGCTCGAAGACGCGGCGAAGATGGCGTTGACGCTCAGAGGGCGTACACCGTCACAGATCAAGGATTCCGATGTGAACCAGGTGGTGACCCAGGCGGACATGGTCATCGGGAGGCGGCTCGAGCGTCGGATCCACGAGCAGTTCCCCCATGACAGCATCATCGACGAAGAGTCATGCGCCGTACCGGGGACATCGTCCGTCACCTGGATCATCGACCCGATAGACGGTACGTCCAACTTCGCCGCAGGCAGCCCGCTGTTCGGGGTCATGGTGGGTGTCCTCGAGCACGGCACCCCGCTGGCGGGCGGTGTCGCTCTCCCGGCGCTTTCCGAAACCTACGTCGCCGAAGTCGGCCAGGGTGCGTACCGGAACGGAACACGATTGAAAAGAGACGCCAAGGCCGACCTTTCGCGTCAGTTGTTCGCCTACGGCATCGACATCTACCCTTCCGAAATAGAAAACGACTGCCGGATACTCGGAAGAATCGCGTCCCTCTGCGGCGGCGTCCGCATGAGCAACAGCGTATTCGACTGCATGATGGTCGCCACGGGTGCCTATGGCGGATTCATGCACCGCCGCAACCGGATCTGGGACTGCGTCGCACCCCAAGTGGTGATAGAGGAAGCCGGCGGAATATTCTCCACCATGGACGGCGATCCGGTCGACTATGTGAACCCCTTGGAAAAGACGACACGCATTTTCCCCATCCTGACCTCGGGCCACACCTTCCACAAAACCATCGTGGACGCCGTACGCGAATTCAATTTCGAATGAAACGAAGCTGACCGCGGTAAACGTCATATCCGGGCCGGATGCCGGTCCTCAGGGTTAGGGGAATTAAATGATCCCGCTCGTTTCCGTCGACGTGCAGGACGCGGAAGCTCTCGTCGTGGAGGTTCTCCGGTCAGGACGGCTGACCCAGGGACCCATGGTGGAGCGGCTGGAGCGAGCCGTGGCCGAGACCGCCGGTGTCGAACACGCGGTCGCGGTCAACAGCGGGACGGCGGCCCTCACCCTCAGCCTTGAGGCGTTGGACCTGGAGCACGGGGACGAGGTGATCACCTCTCCGTTCACGTTCGCCGCCACCCTGAACGCCATCCTGGCCAGTGGGGCGACGGCACGATTCGCGGACATACGCCAAGACGACTTCAACCTCGACCCCACGCTGATCGCCGAGCAGCTGAACGCCCGGACCAAGGTGCTACTGCCGGTGGACCTGTACGGGCAGATGGCGGACATGCCGGCCATCGAGAAGATCGGCGTCGAGCACGGGCTGACCATCGTCGAGGACTCCGCCCAGGCGCTCGGGGCGTCCTCGTCGGGGCGGCCCGCGGGTAGCTTCGGGATTGGCTGCTTCTCCCTGTACGCGACGAAGAACGTGACCGCCGCCGAAGGGGGAGTCATCACCACCGACGACGGCGCCCTCGCGGAACGTCTCCGCCTGCTGCGGAACCAGGGGATGGACCGACGCTACGACTACGTCTGCTGCGGCGGGAATTACCGGCTCTCCGACCTCCACGCCGCGGTAGGCCTCTCCCAGATCGCGCGACTCGAAGAACTCTCCGAGCGGAGGAGGCGCAACGCCGACCGGCTCTCCCAAGGGCTGAGCGGAGTCTCCGGACTCGTGACCCCCCAAACCGTCGAGGGGCGCGACCACGTCTGGCACCAGTACACGGTCCGGGTGACCGAGGAAGCCGCGTGCACACGGTACGAACTGTCGGCGAGACTGGCCGACCGCGGCATAGCGTCGGGCGTCCACTACCCACGCCTCGTATTCGACTACGACTGCTACAGAGACCACCCACAGGTGGCCGATGCCGACGTCCCCGTCGCATCGAGGACTACCTCGGAAGTCCTTTGCCTCCCGGTGCACCCCCGGCTGAACGACGCCGACCTGGACCACATCATCGCCGAGACGAGAGCGGCCCTCCTCGCATGACTGGATCTCCCATCCGCGTTCTCCTGGTCGGCGCCGGAGTCATGGGCAGCCACCACGGAAGAGTGGCCGCCGAAAGCAGGCGCTGCGAGCTGGTGACCGTAGTCGACCCACTGGAACGTCACGGGCGAGCGTTGGCGGAACGGTTCGGCGCCGACTGGACCCCCGAGATGGGCACCCTGGCCGGCGTCGACGCGGTCATTGTCGCCGCCTCAACGGGCCAGCACCGAAAAATAGCCCTCGAAATACTCGCGCAAGGCACACCCCTCTTCATGGAGAAACCCCTCTGCGCGAACCTCGCCGAAAGCCAGGAGATCGTCAATCTGGCGTTACTCCGGGACATTCCACTGATGTGCGGCTTCGTGGAAAGATACAACCCCGCCGTGCGCAAGGCCCTGTCCTGTGTGGAATCCCCTTCCGCCCTTCGGACGCAGCGGCATTCAAGCTACTCCCCCCGTGTCCACGCGGGCGTCGCATGGGATCTCCTCGTCCACGACGTCGACATCGCCCTCCACCTCTTCGGGGGGCCGGCGCAGACGGGGGAGACGGCCCCCAGGGTCGTGCACGCCGCGACCGCGCACAGCGGCCGGTACACCGGCGGCACCGGAGAAGACGCCGTCGAAGCCACCCTGGAGTTCTCCGGCCCGCGCGCCGCGACCTTCTCGGCGAACCGGCTCGCCCCCCGACGAACCCGAAGGCTGGTCGCCCACGAGCGGGACAGGACCGTCGTAGCGGACCTCCTCAACCCGTCCGTCACGGTCTACTCCCACCCGAAACCGGGCAATCCGATGTGCAGGGCCTGGCATCCCTGCCTCTCGAGCCGCCACTACCGAACGATCGAACACACGGAATGCCCACAGGACCGCGAGCCCCTGGCGGCCCAACTGGACCGATTCATCGACATCATCGAAGGCAAGGCGGACGCACGCGCAGAGACCCGGTCGATCCTGCCGAGCCATCACGCGATCGCGGCCATCCTCGACTCCGCGAACCAGACTGCGACGGTCTCCGCTTCCTAGATGAATGAGTCCGATGTCTTCAGTGGTCGTACGCGATCAGTGAGCGTTTGACCGTTGCTCCGGTGTGCCAGTTGTGCCAGATCGCGGCGGCGAGGGCCAGCAGGCGATGGGAGGTGCGGGCGAAGACTCCGGCCGGGGTTCTGCCGCCGTGCTGTTCCAGGCTGAGCTGGCCCTTGAGGGTGTCGATTACGGCCTCGATCCGCTGGCGGACACGAGCGATCTTGCCGAAGCGGGCCGGTTCGTCCTTGCGGTCCGGCCGCACCAGGTGAGCGCCGAGCCGGTCGGTGACGAAGGCTTCGAACTCCCGGCCAGCGAAGCCCTTGTCAGCCAGGATCACCTGCCCGGTCCGGGTCAGGTGGTGGTCGCGTTCCAGCAGCGCGGCCATCACCTCCCGTTCCCCGAGTTTCGGGTTGGCCAGGCACCAGGTGACGGGCATGCCCTCGGCGGTGGTGACCAGGTACAGCCGAAAGCCTCAGAAGAACCGGGAGTGGCTGCGGCAGTAGCCATATCCGGCGTACCCGGCCAGGTCGGAGCGCTTGACGGTCTCGCGGGACGCAGCGCAGGGCAGCGGGGTTGAGTCGATCAGCCGGAGGCTGTCGTGCCAGGTCGGCACCTGCCGGGCGAGCATCTCGATCACGTGACTGATCAGCGGTCCGGCGGCGTTGAGCCGCTTGTTGCAGGCCGACTGCTGGGGCAGGTAGCGGAAGAGATGCCCGAGCCGGGCATGGGCGAAGCGGATCCAGTGTCGGGTGGAAGGAAAGCCGAGCAGGACCTGGGCGACTGCCAGGCACAGCAGTTCGGCGTCCGTCGGTTTCGGGGGTCGCCCGATCCGGCGACAAGGCGCCACATGGTCGTCGATGAACACGTACAGTGCCGCCAGAAGGGCGTCCAGGTCTGTCTTCACACAATGACCAACGGGCGCCCTTCGCGATGGTCGCGACCAGCACACACACCGGACTCATTCATCTAGTGGAGTATCAGCGATCGCCGTATTGAGGGTGTCGTCGGCCGGTATCGGGCTGACTGGAAACGGCCTCGGGGGAACATCGGCCTGGAAGGCCACCCCAGGGCCTGGGGGTTCTCCGCTCCAGCAAGGCCGCCTTCGACCCCAGCGTGTACCGGGCGAGCGCCGCCATCCGGTTCGGCGGGATCTTCGACAGCCTCAGCCGCCCGAGCTGGAACGCGCTGCTCTCGTCCACCCGCTCCAGCGCGCAGGCGAACGCCGTACCCGTCGTCCGCGCCGGCGGCCAGCGCAGCCGCTCAAGCTACGAGAACCTGAAGCCCTTCGGTGGGTGGCACCCCGCCATCGTCGGGCTTCGGCCGCAAACCGAAGGTCAAGGCGGGGCGGCCGGAGGCGGTGTGATCCCGGCGACGGGGCTGGGTTACGGTGCCGCGTATGCGCACCGAGGACACGATCATCCGACCCCTGCTTCGGATCCGGGACGTGGCGGCGCGCGGGGCCCTGTACGGGCTGGCCGCCGTGCCCCTGCTCGGGGTGGCCTCCCTGTTCGTCGGCGACCACCACGACCGGACGACGTTCCTCGCCGTCGCCGGAGGGTTCGCCGCCGCCATGGCCGTGGTCGGGATCCTCACCGGGCTCTTCTTCTGGTGGGCCTGCGGGGGAGACATCCGGCGCTGCCGCGACTGGCGCACCGTCAGGGGCCAGGCCGGACCCGTGACCGTCGCGGCCCCGGTCCTGCTGCGGATCGGGGTGCTGGCCCTGGTGCTGTTCCCCGGCGCCCTCGGGCTACACCACTTGGTGGACGGCGCCGGGTACGACAGCTGGCTGTACGGCCACTGAGCCACGCGCGCCCGGCGCGGGCGCTTCAGCGCGGTAGGCGACGAGCGAAGAACGACCGTACGAGGGTGCGCCCGGCGGGCACTGTGGCACGCGGGCGGTGGCCGAGGGGCTGACGGTTGAGGCGCTGGGGCAACCCGGCATGCGGTCGTGACGGTGACCTGGTTGCGCTGATCCCACAGGCCCTCACAGGCGGTGTCGCCTGGCCGTACGGTGCTCGTGGTGATCAAGAGCACGGGGGTGTGCGATGCCGTACCGGGTGGACCTGATGGTCCAAGGCGAGGATGCGCTGGGACGAGCTGCCGGATGCCGGCCGTCGAGAGGTCTTGGAGACCATGGCGACGGCACTGCACGTTTCTGGTGGTCAACGCCGTTCAATGTGCTGGAATATGCGCCGCCAAGCCCAGTTGGCTCCCGCTATTATCGTCACAGGTCTCGTTGGACTCCGTCCCAGCAGGCCCACACTCTCTCGCGCTTACCACCTGGTCGCGGTCCAGCTGCCGGTCAGCCTGGTGATGATGACGCCGGTCGTCCAGGCCCTGCACGGCCGGGGGCCGCTCCCGGCCGCCGCCGGCGCGGGGCGCGGGGCTGCGGGTGATGGCCTCCGCGCCGCTGCACGGCGGTGAGCTGCCCGGCATGGTCGACCAGGAGCTCGCTGACCTCGTCCGGCCGGGCCTGACCCCCGCGCAGGCGTGCGTCGTCACCGTCGCGTCATGCCCAGGAGTGACGGACGTCCTCATCGCGGCTTCAGTGCGCCACACTGGAGGGAGGCGGCCGACGCCGTCGCTCAACCCTCCCTGGCCGCCGTCAAGTTGCGGGAGATCACTGGTGTACTCGCCTCCCCATGACCCGGACACCGAGCGCCGCATGCGCGCCCACCACGCCCGCGCCGCGCAGCCCCTGGACGTGCAGACCGAGCCGGGCGGGGAGGCTGCCGACGGAATTCGCTGACCTGCGGAAACGCCGCACGCGTTGTGAGGATCTCCCGCGTTGAGGTGAGAGGGCTGCCGGGTGAATTTCCATACGTCAGCATCGCTGGTCTGGGTGGTCCATGCCGGTTCCTACCTGTAAGCGGGCGGCCGCACGGATAGTTGGTCGTGGCCAGGGATCCGGCTCTGTGGAAGGTTCTCGGTCTGGCCGAAGCCGACGTCGTGGTTCGTCCGCGGCGTCGGCGACCTCCGTACGGTCGGCATTCCGCCATCTGACGAGCGCATTTCGTCGGTAGCCCTGAATTGGTGCCACGGCATGCTGTCGGCCCGGCCATCCTCAATCATCTTCAGGTGCCCGGCGTCGGCCTGCTCAGGCAGGTACTGCCACAACTTCGCGCGCAGCACCGCAGCCTCACCAACCACGTTGATCGGGCTGTCCGGTGGCTGCTTCAGCTTGCCAGCCCTCCGCTTACCTCGAAGCAGGGCGCATACCGAGCGCACGACGGTTGAAGGCCGAGCAGGTCCGCGAGCCCGGCAAGCGCCGCACACTCGAAATCGCTCGGTGCGTGCGAGGAGCGGGCAGTCACCGAACAGCGGGCCCTGTTGCTCGTGCAGAAGCGCCGCTTTTTCTTGCCCAGCGGATCGGCCGTCCGCCTCCGTCGCTGTCCGCCGCCGGACACAAGCCCGGACGCAACACCCGGACATGGCTCTGACCAGGCCGGACAGCAAGCCGCTGTCCGGGACAGGGCGACGCTGTGGCAGTCAGTGTGGGCGGGCTGTCATCGTCGCTTGGCGTCCACAGACCGCTCATCTTCAGAGGGAGAAACACATGGGCAAGATCCGTGCAGTTCTCGCAGCTGCGTCGCTGGCTGCGATCGTCGGTGCGGCGGGGATTCCGGCCGCTTCCGCGGCGCCGGCGGCTGCGGGGTATGACCGCTGTCAGGAGGGAAAGTTCTGTTTCTTCAGCGGTTGGAACGGTAGTGGCAGCATCTGCCAGGCCGTGCCTCCGGTCCAGGACACCGTCGCCCGGTGCGGTGCGTGGGTCGGCAACAACAACGCGAAGTCGGCCTACAACCGGTCGTCCCGCCCGGCCGTGAACATCTACGCGGGCACCAACTACACGCAGCGCAAGGGATCGGTACAGTACCAGGGCAATCTGCAGGGAAGCTACAAAATCCGCTCGTTCGACTGAAGGTGTTCGCTGGCGACGACGGAGTTTCCTGCCTGACGGCCTGACGGAAGCCGCCGTGAGCGGTGACCGCCTGCCTGCTGGCGCGGTGCCCCGGGCGTTCTCGCCCGGGCATCTGTCGGTTTGCTGCCGTCCTCGCGCCTGCGGGGTTCTCTGGGGTTACCGACGATGCGGCTCGCGAGTGCATTCCGTCACTTCCGGAGCCGCATTTCGTCGGTAACCCGGGGAGTTCTGGGGGTGGGCCGGGCGCACCCTGGGTGCCCCGGCCCGCACCGCCGCCGGACAGGGATGGTGGGGTGGTCGGCACCCATCTGGTCGACCAGATGGGTGCCGGCGACGGAGTCCTGCACACTCGCGGCCGTGACCAGCACCGCGAGCAGAAGTCCGAGGGTGTCGGTGACGATGCTCCGCTTGCGCCCCACGATCTTCTTCGCCGTATCAGTGCCCTGCCCGGCAGCCGGGACGCTGGTGGAGGTCTTCACGCTCTGCGCGTCGATCACGCACGCGGACGGCTCTGCGTGCTTGCCCTCCTTCTGCCGCAACAGCCTGCGCAGTATGCCGGCGAGCTGGGCGAACACACCGTCCTTCTGCCACTTGGCGAAGTAGCCGTACACGGTTTCCCAGGGCGGGAAGTCGTGCGGCAGGTAGCGCCACTGCACCTTGGTGCGGTCCACGTACAAGATCGCGTTCATGATCTCGCGCAGATCCTGTTCCGGCGGGCGTCCGATGTTCAGCGCATGCCTGCGTCGCTCGGCCCGCCAGGCGCTCAGCACCGGCTCGATCAACTCCCAGCGGGCATCTGACAGATCACTCGGATACGGACGGCGTTCGGCCATGACCCGGACATACCGCTGGTCGGGGGCGTGCGCCCAGGCGCGCTGTGCAACCAGCAGGAGCACGTTCGGCCGGCATCTTGGGATGAGACAGGCGCAAGCTGGATTCCGCCTCAGACGTCACCCCGTCGGCCACCTCCGCCACGTCAACCCCACCAACCGCATCGAGGCGACGACCCCGCCTCGAGAAACTCAGGGCAAGGCACCCCTACAGGGAGAAAACGACCTCTTAGGGCGTGTTTCTGATCCTCCGACGACTCACGCGAAAGACGCCCGCACCGATTGGTCGAAGGGGCCTGACCACGCCCAGCAGCCCGGAGCTCCCCTGCCACCTTGTTGTCCATTGCAGTGGTGTCGGCGTACAAGTGGCAGTGCGCCACCACCTGGTACGGATGAGCGTGCACCAAGGTTGATGCGGCGGCGGGTGGCGTCCGTGGGCCTGCTGTCGTCGGGTCGTCGGTCCAGGGTGCCAGAGGAGCCGCTCGGGACCGCCCCGACGCAGCTGGATCAGGGTGATTGCACGACCCGGTTGAAGAGCCGGCCGGCGAGATCGACGCCGATGACCGCGCCGTTGTCGTCGCGGGAGAAGTGACCGCGCTGCCCCTTGAGGCCGCCTTCGGTGACGATGTACTCGTCACCGTCGCGGGTAAGGAAGCCGATCGCTGCGGCCGGGTAGCCGGGCGGCATTTCCTCGTCCGATGCCTCACGGATCTCCGGCTTGATATCGACAGCCAGGGTGAGGCGGGTGCCGTCGGCGGCGATGTCGAGGCTCATGGCGTCGATCTCGTAGCGGCCGACGACCTGCCGGGCCAGCTCCTCGCCGTACGGGACCGGCTCCGCTTCCTGCTCGACGACGCCGAGGTAGAGCTCCAGCGTCCACTGCACGACGGACTGGTTGAAGGGGTAGCCGTCCGGCCCGGCGTTGGCCAGGCAGACCACCGCGAAGTTGCGTTCCGGCGCGATGAGCAGCTCGGCGAACTGGCCGTTGCCCGAGCCGCCGTGCCCGATCCCGAGAATGCCGTCCAGGTCGTGCAGGAACCAGCAGATGCCCAAGCCGTCCCCGAGCGAGCTGGCACGCAGCTTGACGGTCTGCTCCCGCATGCGCTGCAGCGCTGGTGCGGGCAACACGCCGTCACCGTAGCCGAGTTGGAATCGCGCCCAGCGCAGCAGATCGCTCACCGAGGAAGCGAGGCCGCCGCCGGGGTTGTCTGCGCGCGCGCCCTCCTTGAATGCCCCCCACGGCCGGGCGGGGTGCAGTTCGCCGTTCTCGCCGCGGTTGTAGCCCACCGCGAACTTGCGGACCATCACCTCGGCCAGGCCGTACACGGTGTCGGAAAGGCCCACCGGCTCCAGGATGAGCGATGCCATGGCATGCTCGAAGGGCAGGCCCGTGACCTTCTCGATGACCCGTCCGGCCAGGTTGTATCCTGCCTGGCTGTACGAGGCGCGGGCGCCGGGCGGTGCGATCAGCGGCAGCTCGGGCAGCTTCGCCACGAGTCCGGCCAGGGAGCGGTCGCCCTTGCCGTCGTCGACCAGGTTCCAGTCCAGGCCCGCGGTGTGGTTGAGCAGGTTCAGGACGGTGATCTGCGCCGCGGCTTGCTCGTCGGCGAGCTTCACCTCGGGGACGTAGCGCCGCACCGGCGCGTCCAGGTCCACCTTCCCCTCCGCGGCCAGGCGCATCAGCGCGGTCGCAGTGAAGGTCTTGGACACCGATGCCAGATGGAACAGCGTCTTCTCATCGACCGGCAGCGGGTTGGCGAGGCTCGTCACGCCGTGCGACGCGTAGATCTCCTGATCGCCCAGCAGCACCCCGACGGCGACACCGGGAACCCCGAATTCCTTGGCCTGCGCTTCGACAAAATCCGACAGCTTCTGCTGCGACATTGCTCCCCCTCCATGAACTTGAACTAAGTACGAGGAGGAGCGTAGGCCGCCACTTGAACAAAGTGCAAGCCCTCACATGAACTAAGTGCAACTAAGGTGGTGGTCATGCCGAGAGACACGCTGACCGCAGACCGGATCGTCCACGCGGCCATCGAGCTGCTGGACGACGAGGGACTGGACGGCCTCAACATGCGCAGCCTGGCCCAACGGCTCGGCTCGGCCGCCACGGCCGTCTACTGGCACATCAAGACCAAGGACGAGCTGGTCCGGCTCGCCAGTGATGCGATCTGGTACGAGATCGAGCAGCCCGATCTCGACGCCACCGACTGGCGTACGGCCGCTACCATCCAGGCCGCCGGCATGCACGCGATGCTCACCCGGCACCCCTGGCTCGGCCAGGCGTTCGGCAGCCATCTCATGCACGGACCCGGCCAGGCCCGCCATGACGATCTGAGTCTCGCCATCTACGAAAAGGCGGGCTTCACCGCCGCCGACGCGGACCGGGCAGCCGCCACCGTGCTCACCTTCGTGCTCGGCAGCGCGCTCGGCCCCGCTGCGGAGGTGTCGCTGAAGCGCCGGCTCAGCAAGAACGGCGCGGATGCCGAGCAATTGATGACGGAGGCCATGACACGGGCTATCGAGACCGCCCAGCAGTACCCGCGGCTGCGGGAACGCCTCGGCACCCCCGCCGCCTCGCAGTACATCGCAGCCCCCGACAACACCTTCGAATTCGGCCTGCAGTCCATCCTCGACGGCTTCGAGGCCCGCCTCACCGCCGACCGCACCAGCCGGCGCAAGTGACCTATACCCCGACAACACCCGCCCGATCAGCCCATGACCCCCTCTCGGCTTTGCCCCAGCCTTCTTCGCCCACCGCGAGCCATCCAGCGGGACACCGACATGGCCTGAGCGGTGCCGCACATGACTCTGCACTTGAGCGAAATTGCTCTGAGTAAGCAAGACCTTCGTGAGGTCACCGCGTTCGCTGCGGCGTGCGCGGAAGTGGTGCTCGAGGTATTCGAGGCCGATCAGCCTGACGACTCGCGGCCTCGAGACGCTTAGAAGCTGTTGTCTTTCCGGACTTGAGGACTTCGTTTTCGCTGGTCAGGCATAGGTCGGCGATTCGGTGGGAGTGGTGGCCCATCGTGTCGCCGCTCCTGTGGAGGTCGTGGATGCCGTCGGTCGTGGGGCTGCTGGAACAGCGCGAGCTCGCTGCTCGCCGTCGGGTGGACGAGCTGCGGGAGGGGGCCGACCGTATCCAGGCCGAGCTGGACCTGGCCGAACGGAACTGGAAGGAATGGGCCATCGCCCGCTCACGGGTCGGCGAGGTGCTGGCCCCGGCCGAGGAGACCGAGCACGGCCAGGCCGGACAGCGGCGGCCACCGTCGGACGGGCCAAGCAGACGTCGTCAGCGGCGGGGGCCGCGAAGCCCAAGTCGCAGGTGCCCATGTGGCGTGAGGGACTGGCCTGGTCGGTGCTGTCGGCGGACTACCAGCGCATCCTGCAGGTGCTCACGGACCGGCACCGGCGCGGCCAAGGACCCCTCACCGGCCAGAAGATGATCGCTCTACTCGGCCTGGACCCGGTGCCGGCCAAGGTGGAGGCGCTGCGGTCAAAGGAAAAACGTCTGGTCGCGCGCGGCTGGCTGGCCGAGCGGCAGCCGGGGCGGTTCACGTTGGCTGCGGGCGTGAGCGGGCCAGGCGGCGCGTCATGAGCAGGATCATCGACCAGTAGATCATCGCCTCGGCGCTGGCGGTGCACCGCTCGAAGTCGCGGACCAGGCGACGCTTGCGCATCAGATGCGCGAAGAACCGTTCGACGATCCACCGTTTGGGCAGCACCACGAAGCCACGCATGTCATCGCTGCGCTTGACGATCGCCGGGACCGGGGCGAACGCGGCCAGGCAGTTCTCGACGAGGCTGCCGGTGTAACCGCCGTCGGCCCAGATCAGGGCCGGACGGTGATGGGCGTCGGCCACCTGCCCGAGCAGAACGTGGGCGGCGGTGCGGTCGCCGGTGTCCGCGGCGGTGACCATCACACCCAGCAGCAAGCCAAGCGTGTCGACCACGACGTGCCGCTTGCGCCCATTGATCAGCTTGCCGCCGTCGAAACCGCGGCTGTCCGATCCGACGACGGCGTCTGCCTTGACCGACTGCGAGTCGATCACCCCGGCTGTCGGCTCCGTGTCCCGGCCCAGCTTCTCGCGGACCTGTCCGCGCAGCCGGTCGTGGAGCTCCTGGACCAGGCCGTGGTCACGCCAGCGGCGAAAGAACGCGTAGACCCGGTCCCAGGGCGGGAAGTCCCCTGGCATGGCCCGCCACTTGATGCCGTTGTCGACCAGGTAGCGGATCGCATCGAGTATCGCCCGGTGGCAATACGCCTCCGGCTGGCCGCCTCGGCCACGCATCCAGGCCGGCACCGGCAGCAGCGGCCGGACCTGGGTCCACACCGCGTCCGTCATGTCCGAGGGATACCGCCGAACACGTTCCGGGTGATCAGCCGCATTCCCGAATCGGTGAGCGACACAATCACACATCGGTGCAGCTGAGTTGAACTCCACCGGCGCGAGCACGTACAACTGCGGCAACAGGGTCTCCTGGGTCTCGGTTGGCTTTGCAACCCCGAGCTACCAAGAGGCCCTGTTCCCATGCCCGGCACCGGCCGCGATCACCCGATCGAGACTCCCGTTCGACGCACACCTCCGCCGTGCGGGGTCATGTTTCCGATGTACCGCGCGACGGCTGGTTCGGCCAGCGGGCAAAGGGCAGTGGGCCGGAGCACCTTGGGATGAGACAGGAGCTTTCAGAGCGAAACACTCCTCTTTGCTGGCGCGTCAGCGCCCGTGTGCTTTGCCTAATCTCCACGCCGGTGGCCGGGGTAACCCCAAGTTGAGGAGGCCGCTCCGCGCGGTGCGTGCCGTGCTATCGAGGGGCCCAGCCCCCTGCCCCGTCAGCTACTTGCCTCGGTCTGCCTGTTGGCATTCACGGCCTCCGTCGAACCGTGGCAGGGGCGAAATCGTGGGCCTGTAAACGGAGTTCGTCCCGCACCGTGCGGTAGTCAGACCCCCGCTTCTTCATGCTCTTCTCTACGTTGCGCGGCGTTTTCGGGCAGTTCCCGGATGTGTCGTACCCCGGACGCGATAACCCACAGCACGCTCAGCACGGCGCTCGCCGTGCCGATCCACAAGGTCGGCCGCAGGCCGAGCGCGGTGCCCAGCGTGCCGGCCAGCACCGCGCCGATCGGACGCACGCCGAAGTTAGCGGTCTGCACCACGCCCATCACGCGGGAGCGCAGCGTCTCTGGGATGACAGCGAGCAGGTAGCTGTTGGATGCGATGTCCAGGACCGCGACGCCGCAGCCGGAGCCGAGCTGCGCAGTGACCAGCACCACGATGATCAATGGTGCCGGGCCGTCGGCGAGCGGCACCAACAGGAGGGGCAGGCTGAACCAGAGGAACCCGGTGATGGCGGCCGGGCCGATGCCGATCCGACGTACCACGCGCGGCGCGGCGCACGCGCCGGCCACTCCGCCGAGCCCGGCCGCGGCTACCACCACCCCTCAGCGCCCCGGCCGACAGCCCCAGTTCAGTTCCCGGTGGCCGGGGTGTCGGGGCCGGTGGCGCGCGCGTAGGTGACGAAGGCCGCGCCGCTGTCGAGTACGGTGTGGCCGTTGAGCTCCCAGCCGCGCGGATCGAAGGCGGCCTTGTGGGAGAAGATCGGGATTCCGGCGCCGATGGTCAGCGGTGCCATCTTGAGGATGAGCTGGTCGATCTCGCCGTACAGGGCACCGGCCAGTTCCGCGCCGCCTATCAGCCAGATGTCCTTGCCGTCCTCCTGCTTCAACTGCCGCACCTTGGCCACAGGGTCGCCGGCGACCAGTTCGACTGCCGGGTCCGGGCTCTCGGTGAGGGTCCGGGAGAAGACCAGGTGACGTAGGTGGGGGTAGGCATCGGTGATGCCGGCCTCGAGACCGATCTCGTAGCTGCGCCGTCCTTCCAGGACGGTGTCGAAGTGCGTGCCTTGCGCGGTGACGGACAGCGCCGCCCGGGCCGGGGCAGGCAAGGTTTCCGGGTACTCCGTCACAAGGTGCTGGATGTAGTCCTCAGGGATCGGCCAGAAGCCGTCCGGGCCTGAGGGATCGGTGCCGTCCGGGCCCGCGATGAAACCGTCCAGCGTGGTGGCGATGTAGTACACGAGCTTTCGCATGCGGTGCTCTCTCTTCTGGGTCTGCACGATCCGGTCGGCAGGGGGCCGTGCGGGCCGTAAGGGTTTGCGTGGGTACGGGGCCAGGGGGTCAGGAGTGGTCTGGTGTGATCCATTCGACGAGCTGGATGATGACCCCGTTGGGGTCGGTGACCTGGAACAGGCGTTCTCCCCATGGCTCTTCGCGCAGTGGCATCGTGATGTCGACGCCTTCGGAACGCAGTCGTTTCTCCTCGGCTTCGAGGCCGGTGACGGTGAAGGCGAGGATCAGTCCGTCGGCGTGCCGGTCGCGCTGGTCGGGCGGCAGGACGTCGATGCCCCGCCGGAGCAGGACGATGTCGACGGCGGCATCGTCACGGGTAAGGGAGGCGAATCCTTCGGCCGCGGCCTGTTCCCGGTAGCCGAGGTGCTCGGTGAAGAAACTGCGGGAGGCCGCGATGTCTTCGACCGTGAGGGAGACGGTGGAGGCGGTGATCCTCAAGAGGGGTTCCTTTTCCAGGCTGCGGGGTCGGGGCAATGTCGAGGTGTGCAGGTGTGCAGAGCTCGGGGTGGTCGTCAGCGGATGTCATGCCGTGCACTGCCGCGGGAACGCGCCCCCGGACTGATCTTACGTCGATGGTAATATTACTTCCATGAGATCGACCCTGTAAGCATATTTTTGCTACGGAGGTAAAATTCGCCTCATGGAGACAACGACGAGCGCCGCAGCGAGTGCCACCACAGCCGGCGTCACCGCCCCGCTGGGCCTGCGGGAGGCGAAGAAGCAGGAGACGCGACAGCTGATCTCCGACCATGCGACACGGCTCTTCATCGAGCAGGGCTTCGAAAACACCACCATCGCCGAGATCGCCGCGGCCTCCCGCGTCGCGAAGAAGACGGTGACCAACTACTTCGCGCGCAAAGAGGACTTGGCCCTCGACCACCAGGACGAGTTCAGCGCTACGCTGGCGCGCGCCGTGACCTCCCGCCACCCTGGGGAGTCCGCCCTCGCGGCGCTTCGCCGTGCTTTCGAGGCCGCCGTCGCGGCGCAGGACCCGGTCGCCGGATTCGCCGGCCCGGACTTCTCCCGCATGATCACCGGCAGCCCCACCTTGTCGGCGTGCCTGCGTAACCTGCACGACCAGCGCGAGCAGGCGTTGGCCGAGGCCCTCGCCGAGGCCGTCGGTGCGCAGCCGGACGACATCACCGTCCGCACGGTCGCCGGGCTGCTCGGCGCCGTGCACCGCGTCCTGTTCCAACGTATCCAGGACCTGACCCTGGCCGGGCACACCAACGACAAGATCGCCAAGACAATCGCGAAGGAAGCGGCACGCGCCTTCGACCTTCTCGAACCGGCCATCAATGACTACGCGATCGCCTGAGGGGGCCTTTCACAATGCTGGATTGCTGCGGGCGAGAGTCATGCAGTGGGCGAGTTGGAGGAAGGCGTCGTGCATGTCGTCTCGCGCTTCCCAGCGGATCCGTAGACGGCGTGGGCCGTGGAGCCAGGCGATGGCGGACTCGGCAACCCATCGCACCCGGCCCAGGCCCGAGCCATGTGGCTGACCGCGCCGGGCGATCTTCGGGACGATGCCGCGCTCGCGCAGACGGCGACGGTAACTGTCGTGGTCGTACCCGCGGTCGGCATACAACGCCCGGGGCTTACGCCGGGGCCGTCCCCGCTTGCCCCGGACCGGCGGCACGCCGTCGACCAGCGACAGAAGCTGCGTGACGTCGTTACGGTGGCCGCCGGTGTGCGACATCCGCAGCGGGATGCCGTGCGCGTCGGACAGCACGTGATGCTTCGAGCCCGGCCGTGCACGGTCAACCGGACTCGGACCGACTTTTGGGCTGCTTCGCCCCCGCTTGGCCTGCACGTGCGAGGCGTCAATGGTGACGCGGGAGAAATCCAGACGGTCCGCCGCCCGCAACCGGTCCAGCAGCATCCGCTGGAGTTCTCCCACACCCCGGCCTCTTGCCATTCGGCCATCCGCCGCCAGCAGGTAGGCCCGGAACCGAACCCCAACTCCTGCGGCAGGTACTCCCACTGGACCCCGGTGTAGAGGACGAACAGCACACCCTGCAGCGTCTTGCGGTCATCGATCCGCTTGCGCCCCGGGTGCCGGAACCGCCGCTCATGCTTCGGCAGCAGCGGCTCGATCACCGCCCACAGCTCGTCACTGATCTCCCACGGCTTTTGCCGCACCAGGGTCACCCCCACACAGCACGGAGTCACTTCCACCTCCACCGTGCCACAGGAAGATCATTCTGCAAGGACCCCTAAGGGCTGTAGACCCAACCCTTGTCCTGCCGAGTGGCCACCACGTCCGCGCTAGTGGGCAGTGTCGGCGGCGACCCGGTTGACCACGCTGACCGACGACATCAGCGTCGCGTACGCAGGGCCACCGGGAATCTCCGCACTTCTGCGTGGGACCCTCAAGCAGCAGCGACCAGGTTTCAGCAGTTCAGCGAAGTCCGTCGCTTGGTCCCGGGGGATCTGTCATGACGTCCCCGGGGCCAAGCACACGGAGTCGCGCTGCTCAACGATGCCGTGACGGGCGCGTCACGCTCCACCCCGAAAGGGGACCCGCATGTCACAGTCCTCCGCCTGGCGTTACGTCGTGCGCCCCGATGGCTCCTTCTTCCGCACCTTCAATGCTGACGGCGATCTCGATGACGTCAGCGACGAAGAACTCCTCCGTCTGAGGCCCACCTCCGGCCGAGCCGAACGGCCGCTGCGGCCGTGCTCCCGCTGCGGAGGCGACCTTCTCCTGCAGTGGAACGGTCCGTGGGGGACCGGTGTGTGGATGGAGCTCTGCCCGGCCTGCGACGCCGATCTCCCCGCCGCCAGCGCCTTCATCCGCTGGCACCGAGACCCCGACCGTGGCCCGAAGGCGCTGCCCAAGCTGTTCGAGGGCTGGGAGACGGAGACCATGCGCGCCCACGGCTGGTCCCGCGCCGCGCAGCGCGAGGCGCCTGCTTGCCCGCCGGCCCCGCTCGGCCTCACACCGCGCGGACAAGGCTGAGCACAAGCAGAAGGTCCGTGCCGTCTGCGTCCGGCACGGACTCTCGCGCGGCCAGCCTCCCATGCGGCTACACCGCCGCCGAGCCCAGTCCGAGGTCGGCCGGCTGTGCGCTCACTCGGACTCTCCACACCTCTGACCGGCGGCCGTGTCCGTCCCGGAGGTCAGCCGGGCACACCACAGCGCGGCGATCTCCTCCTCCGCGGCACCGCCTTCGTACGCTGGAGAGATCAGCGGCTGAACCTCCAGCACGCGTACCAGGACAGTGGAGTTGACGCGGGCCGGGTCGGTGCCGCGCCCACGCTCGAAGTGATGGACGATCCGCTCGTGCATCTCCCCCTCCGTGAACACTTCGCCCACTCCACGGAAGCGGTACCCCTTGCGCCGTACCGGGTCCACGACATTGATCTCGACTGCGGGATTTCTGGCGAGGTTGGCGACCGTGCCTGGCGAGTGCAGGTCCAGGAAGACCAGGTGCTCGTCGTCCCACACCTCCGTCGTGCCCTTGGGGGACAGATTCGGGGTGCCATCCGGGCGGACAGTGGCGACAAAGCCCAGACCCTGCGCCGCCACCAGGCGGCGAATGTCGTTGTCCAGCATCGCTGTCGAGCTACCTCCGTGCCGAGACCATCTGTGGTTCACGTCCCTCGGGCCGAGAAGACCCGCAGCCGTGAGCTGACTTCGTTCATCTCCAGCAACAGCGTTTGGTGGCGTGTTCCGGAGCCAGCTGGTGATCTTGAGGCTGGTAAATGTTGAGGCGAAATAACGGCGCTGTCGTCGGAACACAGGTGTTCGTTATCGGCTGCGTGCCCGGTGTCGGCGCACGACTTTGACTCCCCAGCCACGTGCAGATGAACGTCCCCAGGCGCTGGTACGCGTTCGCGAGCGGACCTCGTGAGGTCACAAGATCGTCTGCAGTAGGCGGGCTGGCTCAGGAACCCCACTCGTCCCTGCCCGACTCGCCTCGCGGCCCGAAACGCATCGTGCATCAGGCCGCCGATCTGGCCACGGCTACCGCCCAGGCGATGTACAGGACGTTCACGACCAGCCGAGCCACCACACCGGCCGGCCGTTCCAGCAGCCTGGGCCGGTCCGGCCGCGCGCGTCGCAGCGCGTCCACGTGGGACACCAGGTAACAGGTGATCAGGACGGCGGCGGCCCAGCCCCCGGCCGGTCTGCTGCAAGGAACCAGCACCAGTGCACCCACCATGACCTCCGCCGACCCGCTGACGGCCACGAGGAGGCGCTCCCGGCGGAGCCAAGCGGGTACCAGTCTGCGGAAGTAGCCAGGAGCGAGGAAATGCAGGACCCCCGTGACGACCAGGAACACCGCCAAGGCGACGGCAGCGATAGCGTGCATGGCACGATGATCCGTTCAACGCGTGCCTGGGCACTTGAACAAAACGATCGCCGCATCGTCTTCGCCTCCGACACCGAAGCGACGATGTTCGCCGAATCCCGCTCGTTCCGCGTCGCCCAACACCGGCTGCCCGCGTGGAAAGCGGTGCTGCCGATCGGCGGCCACGCCGAACTCCGCCAGCCCGGACGGCCCTTGGTGGCGGCGTTCGGGCTGATCGTTCCGCCCCAGCTGGCCCACACCTGTGCGGCGACCTCGGCCTACATCGCCTTGTTCATCGACCCCTGGCTGCTGCCCTCCTGCCCGGAGCCGATACGGCTCGATGCCGGTGAGGTCCGCCGCCTGCTCGCCGCGCTCGGCACCACTGATTCCGACGGCCCCGACGCCGGTGTGGACCTGACCGCCGGATACGCCGAGCTGCGGACACTCGCCGGGTGCCCATCCCCACTCGATCCGAGAGTTGCCCACGCTGTCGACCTGTGCACGTCGCGCGATCCGGACATGCCCATCACCTCCATCGCCATCGAGGTCGGCCTGTCGGCCGTGCGGCTGCGCGCCCTGGTCCGCCAGGACGTGGGCATTACGCTTACCCGCCTGCGCCGATGGGGTCGGCTTCGCACCGCGATCGCCGACCTGCCGGATTCGACTGTCGCCTTGGCCGCAGCCACCGCAGGCTTCGCCGACCAGTCCCACCTCACCCGTACCGCGCGGGACTTCATCGGGCGTACGCCTGCCTCTCTGCGACGCGCTGAAGCGTAGGGCGCGCCCTTGCTAGCCCGATGTGCCCCGCCCTCTGAGACCGGCGAGCCCCGGCCCTCCCTGATGTACTCGACCGCCTTCAGGACCGGGGACGTATGGCTGTACCTGACTGGCCGCGTTCAGGTGTACGCCGACACCCTCAACGTCACCGGTCCCTAGCCCCTCCCTCCCCCCGTCCGGAGTCGAGCCCGACGGCCGTGGCCGAGCGCTGTTCGGAGGCAAGCCCGACCGCTTCCGCGGCGGTCCACAGTTGTGCGAGGGTCGTGGGGATCCCGGCCCCGGCCGTGACCTGCTGGACCACCGCCCACGCCGATCTGCACTGGGCGAACGTCACCTCGCCCCTACGGCTTATGGACTGGGAGGGCTGGGGGCGAGCTCCGGCCGTATCCAACGGAACGGGGAACCCCATGTCGGCTTACGTCATCGTCAACGTTGATGTGCTCGACGAGGAGGCCGGCCTGGTCTACGCATCCATGGCCCAGAAGTCCATCCTCAGCTACGGCGGCGGTTACCTGGTCGCGGGCTCCACGCCCAAGCCCGTCGAAGGCACCTGGGACTCCTCCGACCGGCCGCACGTGCTGCGGGGCACGCACCCACACCCGATATTCCGCCGCCTCCACACCCACGTCCAACTGGTGGAGAGGCAGACTTCCGAAGGCGCGCAATTCCGGCGCCACGACCGCAAGGTCATCGCCAAGCAGGGCTGATGTACCGACAACAGAGCCGCCATGAGGCCTACTTCGAGGACGGGGGGGGCGAGCGCGCCGCCCCAGTCGTGGCCGACGAGGACGGCCTCGGCAAGGCCCAGGGCGTCGAACCAGGCGTCGAGGTAGCGGGCGTGGTCGTCGAAGGAGTAGGCGAGGTCAGGCTTGCCGGAGTCGCCCATGCCAATGAGGTCGGGAGCCAGAAGGCGGCGGCCGGGCGTGGCCACACCCGGCAGGACGTTCCGCCACAGGTGGGAGGAGGTGGGGTTGCCGTGGAGGAAGACGAACGGCAGCCCGTCGGGGGTCGCCGGACTCTCCTCACCCCAGCACATCTGGTGTGACTACCCCTGTAGGTAGCGGTGCAGGGAGGTTTTCGGGATGCCGGTCTTGGTGCTGATCTCCCCGGAGCTGCTGCCCTGGTCCTTGAGCAGGCGCGCGTACGCGATCTTGTCGGAGGGGTGGGCTACGGGGCGGCCGACGCGGCGGCCGGCTGCTTCTGCGACGGCGCGGGCGTGGGCAGCGCGTTCGGCGGTGAAGGTGCGCTCCACCTCGGCGAACAGGGTATGGGGTGGTTGTTACTCACTTTCGGGTGATGGGTGTGGGTGGTGCCGGGTGGCGCATCGTGGAGGACGCAGGCTACGGGCCAGCCGCCGCAACGGCGCTCGGTCCGACGGAGCGTCAATTAGGCACTTACGGTGCATAGGTGGACGTTGCAGGCGAGAGTCACAGGTATGTGGATGATGCGTAACACGGTTCACGTCTCGCTCGCATGGCTCGACCTGGTGGTCAAGGTGTGGGTGCGCGGCCAACCGGCCGTCGCCCGCACTCGCACCACCCCGCGCACAGCCCTGCTGGCAGTGCGCGGGATGTGCCCGCATCATGCAGGGAGACCCTGTGTCCGTTTCCATGAAGGTAACCACCCGCCGTCTGGCTTCCGCCGCGCTCGCGGCCGCTGCTGTCATCGGGGCGGTGGCGCTGCCGGCGTCCGCTGCCGACGTCGCCGGGGCCGCCGAGTTGCGTCTGCAACAGCCGCGCGTTCAGATCAGCGACGTGCAGTACGACTCCCCGGGCTATGACGACCGCTCCAACCGCTCCCTGAACAGGGAGTGGGTGGAGGTCACCAACACCACCCGCCACAGCGTGAACCTGGACGGATGGACGCTGTCGGATGAGGACGGTCACACCTACACCTTCGACTCCTACCACCTGGCCGGCCGCGCTACGGTGCGCATCCACACGGGCGAAGGCCGCGACACCCGCACCGACCTGTTCCAGGACCGCCGCCGCTACGTGTGGGACAACCGCTCCGACACCGCCACCCTGCGCAACGACCGTGACCGCTTCGTCGACGAGGTCTCCTGGGGCTACGACCGCCACGACCGAGGCGAGCACCGCCGGCACTGACGCTCGAGCACACGTGCCGGTGACTACTGAGGATGGCGCCCGCACACTTCTGTAACGCGGCGGCGCGCCCGGCCCTTCACGGCCCGGCGCGCCGTCGTACGCGGGTGTGGAATGGCAGGGGAGCGGCGGTGTCCCGGGCCGGCGGGACGCAGAGCGCATCGGGCTGGTTTCCGGCCGCCAGTGCACGGCTGGTGTCAGCCGCGGCGGCCACCGTCCTCCCCGCCCGCGCCCTGCGGCGAAGTGTGAAGAGAAGTCGGTCACCGCCGTGCGCATGACCGTGGCCATCTCGGCTCTACCCGCCTTCACGCCTGATGATGACGTCGGGGTCGTCACGGCCCTGCTCGAGCCAGTAAGCCCCGAGCAGGGCCGCGTACGGCACAGGATCATCACCGCGCGGTGGCGCCGCGGGATACCGCCGTAATTGCGCGTACAGCCGCGCCTTCACCCCCAGTTCACCGGGCATCCGCCGCACCGCTCCGATGCCGGAGGTCGCTCACAGCCGGTCCAGCTCGGTCATCGCGGCGAGCGCGGTTGCGGCTGTGCTGCCCCAACCGAAGAACGCCTTCTACTGGCCACACCGCTGCCTGGCCGCGAAGGCCCAGGTCATGGTTGCTCTCAGGGCATCAGATGGCATACACGCTGAAGCCGCTTGCTCCGTGGAGCAGGGAAGCCTCCACGGCGTGTGGTGGTGGGCCGTCTCGCAGGGACAGCGGCTTCAGGCGATGGACGCCGAAATGATGGCGGAAACAGCGAGGTTGCAGGACGCCGTCACCCAGACCGCAGGATGAGGCTCTGCCTCGACCAGTGTCGCACCCAGGCGCCCTGGCGTGATCAGGTCCACCACCAGGAACGCCACGGCCATCATCACCAGCCCGAGCAGCCCGAAAGCCGCGGTCGAGACCAGTCCCTTGCCGAAGTCCTCGTACGTCGTCCAGATGGACGTGAACACGATGCCACCGATACCGAGCAGTGCGGAGCTGAGCACCATGGCGGCGTTGCGATTGCGCTGTTCCCAGATCTGCCGGCCGAGCTTTCCAGGCGTCAGCACGTCGACCAGGACGATGCCGAGGACCAGCAGGACCAGTCCCAGGCCGCCGTATGCGGTGGCTCGCCCGAGTCCGTTGACGATGTCGCTCATGGGGTTGCCGACTCCGTAGCGTGAGAGATCGTGAGTGATCGCGGTCAAGGAGAGGTAAAAGGTAGCGCACAGGTTCCGCCTACTGATCGGCGCCCGGGTCTCCATGAGTATCACCGCGCGAGGATGCAACTCCGGTTCGAGCCAACTGGGGTTGATGTACCGGCGGAGGAATGCCGCGTCCAGTGGCTGTGCGCCACCCGCCTGGCCCCTGGAGGCCGCCGCCCTCCCCTCCCGTGTCAGTTCTGCGGCGCGGGGATCAGGGCCACATCGCTTGACCGAGCCCGACAGCGTCGGCCTCGCGTCCGGCCGCGCAGGATGCCAGCCGCGGCGCCAGATCCTGCCCGTGGTGGTCGCTTGTCGACGCCCTGCCCGACGATGCCGCCGAGCAGCGGGCGCGGCTGCACAAGCGGGGACATCGGCGCTGATTTCGCGGACCAGCGCGGTGCCTCTGCGCAGCATTCGCGCAGAGCGTCGGTTCCGAGCCCGGGATCGCTGCTGACCCGTCATATGATCTTTCGACCGTGACGGGGAGGACGGACTTCATGGCGCGAAGCGAGAAGCGCGGCCGGAGAAAGGGAGCGGACGGCGAGAAGGACGAAGGATGCTGCGCGGGGGCGCTCGACACGCTGGCCCACCCGTGCTGCTGCGGCGGCGTGTCGCAGGCGGCCGTGCTGCTAGCCGTCCTCCGTCCTTCGCTCGCGGCCGCCGGCCACGGCGCTGACCCTGCCGCGCCCCTTCCGGGCGGGCGGGTGTCCGCCTTGATGTACCGGGCCGTACGCCATTACCGCGTCGCGGTCAGCCCGACCCGGCCGGCCTGCTGCCCATACACCCCGACCTGCTCCACCTATGCGGCGCAGGCGCTCCACCGCCATGGCGCCCTCCGCGGCGGCTGGCTGATCCTGGCGCGTCTGTTGCGCTGCCGGCCCGGTGCTGCCCGCCGCCGGGGCTTTCACGACCCGGTGCCGCCGGGCCGCGGCTGACCGCCACCCGCGCATTCGCCCGTCCGGCCCGGTACCGGAGCGGGCGGTACCCAGGGGCCCAGCAGCCGCCGCAGGATCCCTGGTTTCCGCGGCCGGTGTTTCCCTAGGGCGTGTATCGGGTGGTGATCAATGAGCATCGCGGCTTGCGGGGCGGGTGCCCGTCTGGGGTACGGGGCCCGGCCGTCTGCGGTTGCGCCGTGTGGGCGCGAGTGACCGGAAGCGATGCCGCAGGCAGGCGGCCGGGGCGGCGTGTCAGACCATGGCAAGCCGGTCCACCAGCAGCTCCACCCTGCGCTCGGTGTCCTCCGGCGGGAGCCGTCGCGCCCGGGTCAGGGTGGCCAGTCCGTGCAGGGCCGCCCAGAACGTCTCGGTGAACAGTGCCGGGTGGACGCCGTCCCCGGCGACCTCGCCGAGGCTCTCCAGCAGGGCGGCGAAGGCGTCCTTCAGCGGCTCCGGGGTGTCCTCGTGCGCGAACGCCAGGCCGCCGTCGAGCTGGAACATGGCGTCGTAGACCGCCGGGTTGCGTTCGGCGAAGTCGAGATAGGCACGGGCCAGGGCGGCGGCCCGGGCGCGCGGGCCGTCTGCGGCGCGGGTCGCGGCCCGCAGTGCCGCGGCCATCTCGGCGGCACCCTGGAGGGCGACGGCGCCGATGATCTCCCGCTTGCCGCGGAAATGGCTGTAGAGGACGGGCTGGCTGTACTCGATGCGCTCGGCGAGTCGGCGGGTGGTGACCGCGTCCCAGCCCTGCTGCTCGGCGAGTTCGCGGGCCGTGGCCACGATGAGGCGTTCGCGGCCCGCCCGTTCGCGCTCCTTGCGTTCCTGTACCGACATGATTCGATTCTAGCACTGCTAGACAATCAAGCGGCAGCAGTACTAGCGTTGCCTCATCGGCTAGCAACGCTAGATGCCAGGAGGGTCATCATGCTCAACGCACTCGAGGTGTTCACCACCGTGGTCGTCGGCCTGATGGTGGGGGTGGAGTTCTCCGTCGCCTTCGTCATCAACCCGATCCTCAACGCCCTCCCCGAGGACAGTGGCCAACTCGGCCGCGCCCACGGGGGCCGAATGCTCGGCGCCCTGATGCCGGTCTGGTACATCGGCTCGCTCGTCCTCGTCGCGGTCTGGGCCATCGCCGGATGGCACCACGACGGCGCCGGCCTCGCCGTCACCGCCGGCGCGCTGCTGATCCTCAGCGTGATCATGTCGCTTCTGCTGCTCGTCCCGATCAACAACCGGGGCAAGACGTGGACCCCCGAGAATCGGCCCGAGGACTGGAAGGAGCAGATGAACCGCTGGGACCGCTTCCACTACGTCCGCGTCGCCGTCATCATCGCCGCCTTCACCCTGCTGGTCGCCGCCCTCGCCTGAGCCCGCGGGCCGACACCGCGCTGGCGGCGCACAATCCCCACTTCCCGGGCGGCAGCGGGCCACCGAAATCCCGACATCCGGGAATGCGACTGCCGCTGAGGGCCCACAACTGCGATCCCGACAAGCTACGTCCCTCGATGACCTGCGCGGCTCCCGGCTCTGGTTCCGGTGAGGTCTTTGATCCAGATCACCGAGGCACGCAGGTGAAGCCCGGCGAGGTAGCTTTCCGGGGTCTTGTCGTAGCGGGGCGCGATGCCCCGCCACGCCTTGAGCTTGTTGATCAGGCGCTCGACGGTGTTCCTCTCCTTGTAGAGCTCGGCGTCGTGGTCGACGGGGCGTCCCCCTTTGCGGCCCTTCCTCTCCCGGTTGGCGGCCTGGTCCCGTTTCTCCGGGATGACGGCCTTGATGCCGCGCCTGCGCAGATGGTCGCGGTTGCCGCGGGACGAGTAGGCCTTGTCCCCGGCGACCGCGACCGGGCGGGTGGATGTGATCGGCGGCGGTGTTGGAGCCCGCGCTGCCGGGCCGCAGCAGAGCGGCCACCGGCTCCCCGGAACCGGCCTGGCCGTGGTCGACGAACGAGACGGGCGGATGATGGCCGAAGGTCTTCTTCCAAGTCGGGGTCGCGTCCTGCTTCTCGGAGTGCGCGAGGACCAGCACCCCGTCGATGTCCACGATCACGCTGCCGTCGGCGGCCGGACCGTCCGCACCGGCCAACTCCCAGACCCGCGACGGTACTTCGGCCCGCGCCGACCGGATCGCGGTGAGGGCCTTCGGGGCGGCGGCGAGGACGTCGACGAGACGGGAGACCGTCGGATCGGAGGCCACTGGGCCGAACACGTCGGGCTCGGCCCGCAGCATCCCGACATCGGCCAGGCAGTCCCCGCCGAGCGCGACGGCCAGAGCCACATCCAGCAGGATCTTGCCCGGATCGTGCACCGTCCGCGGCTTGCGCCACGGCGCCAGCGCCGCCGATATCGCAGTGTCCAGGCCCAACTTGCGGACTGTCTCGACCAGCAGCACCGCCCCGGCCTGCGAGACCACCCCACGGCCGCCGCCCTCGACACGAACACGCGGATACGACCCGCTCGCTTGCTCACCTGGAGAGTGCTTCTTCCTCGCAGCTGACAGGACCCTCGACAAGTCCCATCGTTGCAGGTCAGAGACACTCTCCGCTTATTTGATCAAGCATCGGACACCCCACCTCGTGAAAGCCCGAGGCTAGGGCGTCCACAGGAACGCGTGCATGCTGCCGTCCGCCGTGTCGCCGTACCCTGCGCCCTGGCCCTGCTCGTTGAGAGCTTGCCCGAGGCTGGTCAACCCGCCGCTGAGCGTGCCCAGATCCTGCATGCCGCCCGAGCCAGACCACAAGAACGCATGCAGACTGCCGTCCGCCGTGTTGCTCAACCCTGCAACCTGGCCATGCTCGTTGATCGCTTGCCCGGAGCTGACCGTCCCACCGAGCGTACCCAGATCCTGCATACCATCCGAAGCGGACCACAAGAACGCATGGTCGCTGCCGTCCGCCGTGTCGCCGTACCCTGCGACCTGGCCCTGGTCGTTGATCGCACGCCCGACGCTGGACGTCCCACCGCTGAGCGTGCCCAGATCCTGCATCGTCCCCGCGGACAGCGCAGGCGCCGCGGCCTCCGCGGCCGCAACAGGCGCTGCCAGCACCCCAACCAGTAGGGCCACAGCGGCTAACCCGATTCTGCCCCGATTCCGCCTAACCAACATGCCTTACCCCTCCCCTAGCCGACCCGTTTGGCCAGCACGTCAGGCAATCACAAGGCTGGACGGGCGTTCAACCAACTCCCAGCCAACCGGGCCAGGCAACCTACCTAACGTCGATCATTCATTTGGGCGGTCAGCTGGCTGACGACCCGTCGCACATGCGGATCGGACCCGATTCGGACCCGATACGCTTCTTCACCTGGAAAGGGCCTTCGACGGTGGCGGCAACAAGGGTCTCAATAGACTTCAATCTCACTGGTCAGAGGGGCTTTCTGCTTTCCTGATCACCAGCCGGACAGCCCACTTCATGAAAGCGTGAGGCTAGCCGTCTCTGTGGGCCGTAGCGGCGTGTCCCGGAAGCCGCCCGAACCGACAAGGGGGAACGCAACGTCCGACAGTCCCACAACGACCGGCCGCCGGAGGTTCGGCGCCGTCATGAGAGCACGCCGTGCGCTGGCATGACCAACCTCAGACACTCGAAACGGGGAACCAGGTATGACATCACAGATTCTGCGTAAGGCGGCTCTTGTCGGGTCCAGTGCGGTCCTTATATGCGGACTCGCCGTCGCTCCAGCGGCCGCATCCACTGCCGATCAGTCGGCCGCGTCAACCGGCTGCGTGTCTATCGAGCACGAGGATTATCGTTCGGCCTTGATTTATAACCAGTGCCATACGGGCGCATATGCCACCGTCTCGCTGGACTGGTCGTGGGATCCGGACTGCGTGGTCCCTGGCAGGGGGTTCAACACGGTGACCTGGGACCACGACACTACGCCCGATTACGCCTACGAGTGCTGATGTCGGCAGCCGCCTTTGCGCGGGTACGAACGTAAAAGGGACTCGGCAATTCGCCTGTCGATCCTCGGATGGGGACCCCAGCTGGGGTCCCCATTGCCCTCTTGTACGACCCTGGCCTCCGGTCTTCTGCTGAGTGCCGGCGTCTGAACCGACTCGTCGGGTTCAGCGGTCCGGAGGACTGATCAGGCGGCTTCGGACATCACATAACGTCAGGCAACTTCACGATGCACACTGCTCACTGAGCGTTTTCAGAGTGGCCACCGGTCGGGTGACGGGGTGGCCTCCCGCAACGCACGAGGCTCCGGTGCCGTTGAGAGAGGTGTTCGACGTCTCA
>NZ_JBITJK010000046.1:0-65100 GCF_044459945.1 Streptomyces sp. NPDC050164 | reverse complement strand
CACCCCCCAGGTCATCCGTTCGACAGGGGGACACAGTCATGCCGGACCCGGAGGCCAGCGGCCCTCTTGCAGGACCGCGAAGAACATAACGGGGGATCGCGGCCCGGATCGCGTCGGCGTCGAGCGCCTCCGCAGCGGCCTGCGACCACTGACAGGAGGGTGCGTCAGGGCCGGGGGTAAGCCCTGCTGCGAGACCTTCCGGGCGCTGGACAACTGACCTCTCAGGAAGGAGTCCTCGCTCCCGGCCGCCGCCGCAAACCCCCGGGTCGGCGGCGGTTGGACCTGTGAATGGACGACCAGGAGGAGCCGTTCGCCGTGGCCACCAGGGCGTCACGGAGGCTTGTCCCCGTCTGAGGCTTCGTCAAAGCACTCCTGGCTGGGTCCGGCCCTGCACGGCGGGCAGTGCCGTTGGATCCATTTACCCGCTCAGGGGGCGAGGGCTCGCGTCTACTACGGCGACAAGCTCGGTAGGCTCCAAGAGCAGGTCGCCCGCACACGTCGACCGGTTCCGGGTGTGCTGCTGGCTGTCCTCGGCTGGATGGCTTCCGGCGGCCTACCTCGCGGCGCCCTTCACACACGCGGTCTTCGCCTGCTTCCACGCGACATCTAGGCTCTCCAGCCGACTGAGGCAGATGGAGAGGGAGTTCGAGGACCCTTCACCGTCCTCCGCGATGGAGCACGCGTCCGCGGCTTCGCCACCGACGGGCACGTTGTACCCCTTGTCCCGCAGATACTCCTGACAGTCCCACGACCACGCCTGGGCCGGACTCGCGACCACAAGGGGCAGTGCGCCGGCTACCACCGTGCCACTGGCCGCCACCGCTGCTCGCCGCATCCACCTGCTACGCATCTCGTGTCCTTTCGTGTTCCGCGGTCCCTGGCTCCCGGGCCACCGCCCAGCCGCCAGGGCCGAGTCTCACCGACCCCTCGGATCCCAAACCCGCTGCCTGTGCGCGTTCATGCAATTCCCCATCGGCGGCACCTTCAGCTCGACTCGCCGCTGCGGTGGGCGTCTTTGAGGAAGACGGGTGCGGTCACGGTCCGTGTGTGGCCGGCCCTTCAGCCGGACAGCGGTCGGATCGCAGATGGTCCTGGAGGGCTGGTGCCCGCGCAGCTCGGGCCGCTTGGAGGCGAGTTGCGCGCCGTACGGGGTGGGGAACCACACCCGGGGCCGTCCGGTCTGCGGCGGGGTGATCCGGTCGGCCTGCCCTTCGGCGCGCAGTCTGGCCGGCCTGCGCCTCGTCTGTTCGATGCGCACCGCGGGGGCGATCATCCGGTGTATCTGCTCGGTGGTGGCCATCCGGTACTGCGTCGGCATGCCCAGCGCCATCCGGTCTGCGCTGCCCGTGTCCACGCCGGTCCTCACGGTTCTGTTTGCTTCCCGTCCGGTGCGGTGCCGTCCTGTCCGGCGCCGCGCATACCGGTCACGGCAGCAGCCGGCCCCGACCAGGACGGCCCGACCATGGTCACGAAGCGACGACGCCTCCGTGGACCAGGCTCACATCCTCGCCGACAGCCCGGCCGGCACCCGTCCGCACCCTTTGCCGAGCCTGGCCGCGGACCCGCAGGTCACCACGCTGGTTCTGGCCGTGGTCGGGAGGCCGGCATCCCTGCTGCGCCCCCGGAGCACGGGGGCGCAGCAGGAAGAACAGAGAGGTGGGTGGGTGGGACGGGTCCTGGGCGGTGGGTGAGGGGGCCGGGTCCCGCTGGTGTTGCTCGCGCGACGGCGGGGCCGCCGCGGCGAACCGCCGCCGGGGGAGCGGCGGCGGATTGTGAGGGAGACGTGGTGCGGCCGTCGGCCGTGCTCGGTTGCCGCGGCGCGCTTCTTCTTCGCCTGCCGCTTGGCCGGTGGCGGTGGTTCTTCGCCGGAGGCGCCGTTGTTCATCCGGGCACTGGCTTCCAGGGCCTGGTCGATGATGCGGCGGCGCATCCGGCTCTCGGGGTCATCGCAGTGACGCCCGTCAGGATCCACCGCCCGGCACCGCGGCCGCGCGGTCCGGCCTGGTCCGCGGGCGGTCCGGCCCGGGCCGGACCGCCCGCGGGCCGTCAGGGCTTGGAACGGGGCGCAGTCGTTGACGTTGCCGGCGGTGAGGGTGAATGCCGGGGCCGGCCCTGTCCGTCGCAGGCGAGGTGGATCTAGGAGGGGGCGTACGGTGAACCGGCGGATGGCCTTCACAGCGACTCCGCCTGTTCGGCAATGCGTTATTGCGTGTCGGCCTACGCGTCGACGGTAGCGGTGAGCGGCCCCTGGGCAACCACGGCGCATGGCGGCAGCAAAGAGGGGCCCGGCGTGGACCGGGCCCCTCTGCCCTACGGATGCGGTCGGCGGCGCTCGGCCGCCGGGGCCGCCGTCAGCCGCTGGTGTAGCGGTAACGCAGGCCGTTGCTGTAGCCGCCGCTGCTCTCGGCGTGGACCCAGACCGGGCCCTCGGACTGGCCGGGGGTGATGGCGACCAGCGTGGTGGGCGTCTGCTCCTTGATGATGGCCGCGTCGTGGTCGAAGTAGAGGTCGATGACGTACTGCAGGTGGTTGCCGTGCACCGTCACCTGCTGGCCGCCGTCCACGGGTCCCGAGGGGGGCTCGAGGCGGACGAGTTCGGGCCTCGGGTCGCTGTCGATAGCCATGTTCTGCTCCCTTGATCGAGGAAGAGGACAATGAGCATGCACGCGTTCGCCGCATTCTTCTGTGTATATAGAGGCATGCCGGCCAACGCGGGAACGAAGGTAGCAAGCGGGCACCACGGCCACAATTGCGATTATTCTCAACTGGCCAGCTTTCCGGACGGATCGAGGCCCTGGCTCGAAGTCTCGGCTTGACACCCATATCTGCCCCTTGTCGGCTGGTCGCGCTTCGGTGGGAGGGCTCGGGGCGCCGGACGAATTGGCGCGTAATACACCCGGAAGCGAATCTTCTATTCACTGCGGCAGGCCAGGAAATGTCTTGAAGAATGTCCGGCAAAGACGCCTTGGAACGCGGGAGAGGGCAGCACGAAAGGGCCCGTACCCATGAAGGTACGGACCCTTCTCCCGCAGTTCACCGCTCTGTCAGGCCAGGCTCTGGCCATGGAGAGCTTCTTTGGTAGCACGCGGCGCGGGCGCCGCGACACGGGCCGGCCGGGCGGCGAGGGCAATTCAGGACGGCTCCCGGCGGGCTCAAAAGGCATCCCTCGGCGCAGGTCATTCAAGGGCCGCGCAACTATGGAATGGCCGGTTACGCGACACGGGCCACTTCCTGGGGCGCCAGATACAGCTGAATCGAATCCCAGAGCTATTTCGACCGCACTCGCACCGTCACCATCCAGGGCAGTGGCAGGAAATCAGCGATTCAGTGACGGTGTTTCCGCGTGGAAAGTGTGACCTGATTCCTGTGCCGATCCGTTTTCCCGGCAGGAGCGCCATGGCCCACCGAACTCTGCGCGGCCTGCCTTTTGATTTCCCGCGGCAGGCTCGGGCTCTTCAGGTGAGGGGAGCGTCTCGGTGAAGGGTTTCGCGGAGACGGAACGCGGAGTGTGTCCGGACTGCAAGGCCGGACCCGGCCCGGAGAACACCTGCGCCGGGGTGGGGATGCCGATTCAGATGGGGCACACGCCCGACTGCCCGCAGCGGACCATCATGCAGATCAACTTCGAGGCGGGCTCCCGGCGCATCAAGGAACAGGACGCGTGGGCCCCGGTGTTGGTGCGCAGGCCGGTGGCGGCCTGGGGCCGTGAGTCTTCCGGCGGGTCGGCCTTTGCCGCCCTGCGGAACAGCCCCGGGCAGAGCGGGCCAGACCTTCATGGCCTGCCATACCTGCGGCCCCATTCCTTGTGGGGGCAGGCTGTGCAGGCACGCGAAGGCCGTGCGGTTGACCTGGCTCTGGCTCTGGCCGTGCAGCAGATCGTGCACGCCTCCCGTTCCCACACCGCGCCCGGTACGGGCAACCGCGTGGACGCGGCCAGGGACAAGGAGGACGACGCCCCTGACGACGCCCGACGAACCGCCGCTCCCACCCGGCAGACGCCCCGACCGCAAGCTCGGACCGATCGCCCCGACCGTCGGCAGCGCCCACCGCGCGTGGCTGGGCCCGATGCGCCACAGCTACCTCGCCAGCGGCCTGACCCTGAGCGACCTCAGCAGCCGCGTCCGGTTCGCCAAGTCCAAGCTGTCCGAACTGCTGCGCGGCGTCGGCCTCTACCCCCGCTGGGAGATCGTCTACTCACTCGCCATGGAACTGGGCATGCCGAACTGGCCCCTGTACCGGCTGTGGTGCCAGGCCGCGTTCGACGCCCACAAGAGCAGCGAGTGGGTCGACGACTGCACCGAACGGACCACCATCCTGACCGCCACCCACACGGCCCCGCCCTTGGATCACCGCGCCTTCCGCGAACTGGTCGAGATGGACTATCACCTGTTCGCCCAGGCCTTCCTCGACGACGACCAGCGCGACGCCGCCGTCGACGACACCTTCGACATCCTCTGGCTGTCCTGGGACGACGCCCTGGCCAGCCAGGACACCCGCCGCTACGCCTGGAACGTCCTGCGCGCCACGGTCATGGCCCGCACCCCGCACCGCGACGGCTGGCCCGAGCTGGGCATGGCCGCCTTCGACACCGTCGCCCTGAAGTCCTGCACCGATCCAGCCGACCGCCTGAACCAGATCACCGAAAGCCTGCGGCTGTTCACGGCCATGAGCCGCCTGCCCGCCCACCAGCTCGACGTCATGGTGCTGCGCAGGCTCTACGGCCTGCCGCCCGAGAACGTCTCCGCCCTCCTGGGCGTCCCCCTGGCCGCCGTCCGCTCCGACGAGCGCCACGCCACCCGCTTCCTGGAAAGCCTCCTGTGCCCGCCGCCCCCGACCGACGAAGGGAACACCCCGTGACCGGCATCGAAGAACTCCTTTCCAGAGCCCTGCTCGTCCGCGAGCGCACCATGCCCCGCGACATCGTCCCCCCCCGCGAACCTCGGCGCCGGCACCCGAGGACCCAGCCCAGGCCGCCCAGAACGCCCCGGGCGGCAGCCGCCACGCGGCGGCCGAGGATCTGCGCGCCCTGTGCGAAGCCCTCGTCCGGCACACCCCGCCACGCACGATGGCCAGGTTCGTCACCCACCAGGTCCCCGAACCCCGCGCCGCCCTGGTCCTCGCCTGCGTCCTACAGCTGACCGACACCAACGAGGGCGCCCGCTTCTGGTGGCAGTACGCCGCCGGCGCCGGACAAGCAGCCGCCGCCTACTGCCTCTACCTCCACCACCTGGCACTGGGGGAGCGGGACACCGCCGACTTCTGGCACCGCCAGACCGACGACGTCCAGCCCCCGCCCAGCGCCCCGACTTCGACGACGCAGGCACCTGGCACCCGGCAGACCACCGCATCACCAGCACCTCCACCACCCACTTCATGCGCATCCTGCGCCACCTCGCCAAGCAGACCGTCCGCTCCCGACCCGCCGGCGTCAGCAAGCTCATGGCCTACATGCCCACTGCAGTCACCGCGGGCTACCTGCGAGAGCCCGACACCGAACTGCCCCTGCCGGGATGGGAGTTCGCCCACCTCATCAACAGCCTCCTCACACCGGGCGAGCGCCCTTCCGTCTGGGACAGCCGGCCGCCTGCCCCGCACACCCCCGGCCCGTACAGAGGAGTCGACCGTGAGCACCGGCAGACGATCCCCGAGCAGATGGGCACCGCGAAACGCTGACACGCCGGCACATGGCGCCATGGAAGTTAACCAAGAGCAGGGGGGACTTCGACGAGCGGACCAGGGCCTGCGCGAGGAGCGGAACACCCCCCGCGTCAGCAGGGAGGACCACGGGCTCGTCCCGGCGGGGCCCGCTCTGCCTCGGAACACCCCGCGTCGGCGGGGAGGACGGGATGGTGACCTTCACACGCCAGTAGGACGGCGGATCACCCCCGCGTCGGCTGGGAGGACATCCACTCCCGGCACTTCCTGCGCAGCACCGCCGGAACACCCCCGCGTCGGCGGGGTGGCTATGTCCACGAGAACGGACAGCACTTGTGCACCAGTTTGGGAGGCAGTCGGCGCACGTGAGCGATTCGAACTGTTCACGGGTCTCGACAGCATCGGCGCCGAGGGAATGCGAGAGGTTGTGGACATCCCCTTCAGCCTTGCTTCGGTCAGCCAGGTGACGCGAGCAATCGTGGTCCATCCTGCACACGTCGTCCCCCTCCTCACAGGCGGGGGCAGCTGGCCCGCTGCGCTTGGCAGGGGAGACCGTAGGGTTCTGCCTCGTGCACCAGCTTGAGATTTCCGACCTGATCACGGCGGTGGATCCCCACAGCGGCCACCGGCTCCCGGTCCGGCGCGCCAAGGTGATCCAGCAGCTCCGCGCGAGCGGTGACGAGCGCGCGGCCGGGATCGTCGCCGGGTTGCCCGCTGACCAGGACGGCGTACTCGACCCACACGCCGTGGACCGCCTGCTCATCAGCGTGCACACCGAACTCCAGCGCCTGAGCGAGGAACTCCGGATCGGCGAACGCCTGGTCCATGTGCTCGGCCCGCTCTTCACCGCCATCCGCGCAACTACCCGGCAGTCTGGGCCGTACTGCCTGGTCGACGTCGGTTGTGGCCTGGGCTACCTGGTCCGCTGGCTGGCGGCTACCAACGCCCTCGGCGCGGACGTGGAGCTGATCGGGGTCGACCTCGACGCCACGCTGGTCGGCGAAGCGGAACGCCTTGCCCACGCAGAGGGGCTCAACTGCCACTTCATCCACGGGAATGCCTTCGACCTGCCGAAGGCGGCGACCGTCTACGTCTCCACCGGTGTGCTGCACCATTTCCGTGGTCCCGCCCTGGCCAAGTTCTTCCAGGCCCAGGCCACCTCACCGGCGCAGGCCTTCTGCCACTTCGACATCGCCGCAACCCGCCTCGCACCCATCGGTGCCTGGATCTTCCACCGCGCCCGGATGCGCCACCCGCTCGGCCGTCACGACGGCGTCGTCTCCGCGCGGCGCGCGCACAGCGACGAGACACTGTTGCGCGCCGCCGACGTACCCGGCATCCGGCCGCTGCTGTACGAGCCGCGCGGCGCGGTGAACCCGTTCTGCACCACGTTGCGCCCGGTCATCGGAGTGCGCCCACAGCTGGAGGAGCCGCTTCGCCGGGCCCTCGGGCGGGCCGCACGCCGACTGGTCGGCCCGGAGTATCTCGCCGAGGCCGCCCGATGACCCCCGCCGTACCACTCGCACTGCTTGGTCTGGTCGACGCGGCATTCAGCGGATTCCGCGCTTATGCCGGCCGCGACGCCCGCATTCGTAAACACCGGGCCATCACCCGGGCCGCCCTGCGTGGACTGGCAGTCGGGGCCGTCCTGCTGCTCGCGCCCGCGCTGACCGCAGCCCTCCTGCTGCTGACCGCACCAGCCCAGGCCCGGACATACAACACCCTGACTGCCGGCGGCCTCGGATACCTGCTCCCTCTTACCGTCTACGCCACCGCCGTATTGCTCTCGCTCGCCGCTTACTTCGTCCTGCCATTTCGTGCCAGCACCCTCGCGATGGTCATCGGCCTCGGCCCGCTGACCCTGATGCGTCCGCTCGCCGTTGCCGCCGCGTGCCTCGGCGCGGTCATCAACGGCGGCGGTGGTTCCGCTCTGCTGGTCGGCGCGATCGCAGGCGCCGCCGTGCTGTGCGTCGAACCTGCGGTGCACCGGCGCTGGTACCACCACGCGCTTTAGAGGTCGTTCTCTTTCCGAACCCCATGTCCGAACCCCATGTGCGGTTTCTGCTGGTCAGGCATGAGATTGCGGCTGGCACGGAAGTCTCGCTCCGTTGCTGACCGAGATGTCATGGGGGTGGCGGATGCCGTCGATGCGGGCGGTGTTGGAAGCGCGGCAGAAGGCCGCGGCGGTGCGAGTGGAGGAACTCGAAGCCGAGCTGGAGCAATTGCGGGCGGCTCTGGCGAAGGCGGAAGAGGTGCTCCGGCATCGGGTGATCGGCCTGGAACAGTACCTGCAGGCGCTGGCCGAGGAGGATGCTCCCACCGTGGCCGCCGTGTCGCAGAAGAAGCCGGTGGGACCACGCCGGGCGGTGCCTCACCGAGACGACGCGGCCGGAACCGAGGTGTTGTCGGTGGACTACCAGGCGTTGATGGCCGCCGCCCTGGAGGCGGGAGCCGATGGGCTCGGTGCCCGGCGGGCAGCGGTGGTGCTGGGCTGGGACAGCGGGTCCGCCTCGCGCGTCGAGGGAGCGAGGGCCCGGCTGAAACGGCTGGTGGAACGGGGCTGGCTGGTCGAGGAGAAGCCGGGCAGGTTCACGCTGCCCGTGCCGGAGCAGGACGCTGCTGAAGCTGGGCGGCCCGGCGGCGGCTCATGAGCATGGTCATCGACCACCAGATGACGGCCTCACTGGTGTCGGCGCGTCGCTCGTAGTCCCGGACCAGGCGCCGGCTGCGCAGGAGCCAGGCGAAGGATCTTTCGACGACCCAGCGGCGGGGCAGGACCTGAAAACCCTGGACGTCGTCGCTGCGGCGGACGATGTCGAGGACGACTCCGAGGTGCTGGGTGGTCCAGTCGGTGCGGTGGCCGGTGTAACCGCCGTCGGCCCAGATCCGCATCAGCCGCCGGAAGTGATCCTTCGCTGCGGGCAGCAGGCTGCGGGCGGCGTCCCGGTCGGTGGTGGAGGCCGGCGTGACCAGCACGGCCAGCAGAAGCCCGAGGGTGTCGGTGAGCAGGTGGCGCTTGCGCCCGTTGATCTTCTTGCCGGCGTCGAAGCCACGCGAGGCGTGGGTGACGGTGGCGTCCGCCTTCACCGACTGCGAGTCCACGACCGCCGCGGTCGGCTCCGGGCTGCGGCCCTCAGCTCTGCGGACGGCCTCACGCAGACGTTCATGCAGCTCGGCCACCAGCCCCACATCCCGCCAGCGGGCGAAGAAGGCATAAACGCGCGGCCAGGGCGGGAAGTCGGACGGCATCGCCCGCCACTTGATGCCGTTGTCGACGAGATAACGCACCGCGTCGATCATCTGCCGGTGGCAGTAGCCCTCCGGACGGCCTCCCCGGCCCGCCAGCCATCCCGGCACCGGCAGCAGATCCCGCACCAGTGCCCACTCCGTATCACTCATGTCCGAGCCGTACCGAGGTCGGCGCTCTGGCCGGTCGGCCGCGTTCCCGAACCGATGGGCGAGACAGTCACACCTGGGAGTGGACGGACTGGACCCGGCAACCACGACCACGCGACACTTCGACAACAGGGCCTCTTGTTTCTCGTTGGACTCGACAACCGCGAGCTACCAAGAGGCCCTTCCTCTATGCCCCACCAGCCAACAAGTCACCCGATCCAGGACCCCGTTCGAACCAGACCGAGCGCACGACCGGATAGAGAACGGCCAGTTACTTCATCGGCATACACGGTTGTCGGCTTGAGCACGCCCGGAACCGGGCAGGGCACCGCACGCTGCGCTCTGAACCGCGCCCGCCTCGTACAGGCCCTCTACTAGCGGCTGGACCGCCTCACCGAACCCCTCCCGGCCGCCACATAGTCCACCAGGGGAGCGGCCCACGAACCCAGGGTCCACACGCACTCCAGTGCGATGCCGCAGCTCAGAACCCCCGGGCATCGCACCCCAGTGCGTGGAGGCACTGGGACGCCGCCGCCGCGGGGCCGACACGGTTGCCCTCCGGTTGTCTCCGGGCTGGAGGATGGCCAAGTGGTGCGCGGACGCACTCAACCTGTGGCAATCTTGTTCCTGTTGGGGGGATCAACTGATGACCGAATACGTGTGCACGGCGTGCCCCTTCCAGGCTGACGGTCTCGAAGATCTGCAGCGGCACTCACAGGAGACGGGCCACGTCGGCAACTGCAAGAGCGAGGCCGCGCCAGACGGAGGCAAGCTCTCCAAGCTCACCAAGCGTCTGCTGGTAGCTCAAGGCGTGACCCTTACCGCCCTCGGAGCCTCCATCTGGGCGTGCACGTACCTGTACGCCAAGTGGCAGGGTGCAGAGGCGGAGAAGGCCTACCTGAAGTCACCCAGCGGCGCAGGCCGCAACCTCAAGAACCATGACAAGGGCCGCGACAAGGAGTGAGCTGGGGCGCGGGCGAGGCCTGCGCCGTCGAGCGGCGACTTTCAAAGGGCCATCCGGCAACCATCAGGCGTCCTGCTGGTGTGAGCACAGGTCATGCAGAACCGCCCCGCCCGTCTCCTCATTCGTCGGAGGGAATGGAAGCGGTGCCGGTCGCTGCGGCCTGGTCCGCGGCGGCGAGTCGGTTGTGGAGGATCTATCCGCCGATGAGCAGTGACCGGGTGACGCGCGCGTGCCCGCGTTGCCGGTAGACGCTGTCGGTTGAAGTGAACGAAGCCACCCGGTCCACGGCGCCGTCCCAGCCGTCTCTGTACTCGGTGCCCTAGGCGCCGGCCTCCAGCGCGCAGACGAGTTCGTCGGCCTCGTCCGGCTCCAGCCCGGCGGCCGCGAGGACCGCGTGGACCCTCATCCGGGCGTTGACCGCCTTCATCTGATGGGCGCTCATCCGCTGACGCGGTCCGCGCCGACCGGCCGCTTCCCCGTGTCCTGCTCGCCTGCGGCCATCACGCTGCTCCTTCCGCTGCTGCCCACTCCAGCCCGAGGCCGACGAGCGCGGCTGCCCGTCCGTCAGTGCCTCCCAGACCTCGGGCTTGCGCTACTCAGCCAGCCGCTTCCCGTTGGCCATCCCGTGGACCGTGAAGCCGGGCAGAACCTTCGCCAGGCTCTCTACGTCGCCATTAGCTCGCAGTGCCGCTGCCACACCGCGGACCACGACGGGGATGGCCGTCCAGCGTGCCCAGCCTCCCGGCGGGCAACCGCGATCTTCACAGGGCCGCGAGGATTCCGGAAACGGTGCAGCCCCATGCTGCGCCTGGAGTGTTCGACTCGATGAGCGCGAGTCCGCATGCCCGAAAGAATGCAAGCCTGCTGGGCACGTCGCTGCCTTCCTGCGGAGTCATGGCGAGGACCGTTCGGCCGGCTGCTTGGGCTCGCCGGGCAACTTCAGCGAGCAGTGCTCGGCCGAGACCGTTGCGCCGCTGCTCATGAGCGACCGTGATGCTGTAGATCCACGCCTGTTCTCCAGGATGGTCAGGCCGCCCCTGTGGGCGCCCGAAGTCGCAGTTCAGGCTGTACTCAGCCACTCCTACGACCTGTCCGTGACGGTCGGCCACGATGACGTCCACGCCATCGGCGCTGTAAGAGCCGTTGGGACCTAGATCCTCCGCTTCCAGCAACTGGAGGACCATCGGGTGGTCGGACCTGGACGCACTCCGGATCAGCGGCATGAACCGAGTATCCCAGGGGACGTGGTGGCCTCCGATCGCGAGCCAGCTGCTCTCGGATCGCGTCAACGTGCATGTGACGTAGCCCACTCATTCAACTTTGACTACTTTGGGTTACCCGGCCGCCCGGATTCATGAACCTTCGTGAGCGCCAACCATCTTCGTCGCTTGGACGGATGATCGGGTAGGCCCGGCCGCCCGGCCGGGTAACGCTGCGCTGCTGGCAGCGCCAACTCGCCTTTCCCAAAGGACGCGTGAGCATCGCTGACACCGTGTAAGTTGGTGCCCGCTTCCTAGCGAAGAGCCTTCGGAGGGGACCGCACTGGCGGGTCCTCGGGCCCGGGGTCCGGCAACAAGGTGTCGGTCCCACTGTCCCGAGGGGGACTCAATGGGGAAGCACGCGAGGCCAAAGTCGGTGCGCTGGAAGCGGGTGCTGAGAAGCATTCGGCTCTGGATGGCTCCGGTGGCGGCGACCGTGTTCTGGGTGGGTCAGATGGTCCGCACTTGGTGCTGACACCGTCCCCAGCTCAGGATCAGTGAGCTGGGGACGGCACTCGACGCGGTGCGGGGCCCTTGCCGTTGCAGCGGCGGGGCCCCGTCCGCTTTTAGTAGGCGACTTAATTGACAACTAAGTCGGTGGCCCCACTCTAACGCAACAACTGTTGCGTGAGGGGGTTTTGTGCGATCGCACCTGCGATCGCAGGCGACCGGCATTCCATGAGGACAACGCCACTTCGGCGCCGTTACGCCTGAGCCCACTCCAGCCCGATGTCCGCCAGCGCCTGGAGCTTGTCGGCGGTCAGCTTGGCCCGGCGGCTCTTGGTGTTGCTGAGGAACACCCCAAGCCGGACTGCGATCTCTCGGCTTGGTGTCAGTGGTGGTGAGAGTCGGTGGTGTCGTTTTGGGGTGGGGTGTCACGGGGCTGGTCAGCGGTTGTTTGTGGGTGGGTGGGCCGCTGTCGTGAGGTGAGAGATTGATAGGCGGGGTCACTGTCGTGGGGCTTTATCGCATGGCAGCTGATGCTGTCTCAGGTTCAAGATTTCTTATGCGATGAGGTGGGTCCGGCCGGTGTGATCGTGGGGTGGATCAAGACGTAAGGGCCGGCCGTGGGGCTGGGCTGCCCAGGGGGTTGGTGGTGCGTCGTCTGCTGGAGAGGCAGCAGGCGGGGGAGTTGTCGACCCGGCATGTGCGTGCGGTCGCTGAGACGGTGGGTGTTTTCCGAGCGTACGGTGTGGCGCTGGCTGGAGCAGGCCAAGGCGACCGGGCAGATAGAGGCTTCAGTCCGGCAGGGGTATGGGGTGTCTGACGAGGTGTGGGCGCTGCTGGGCGAGGTCGGTGGGAATGTCGCTGAGCTGAGACGCCGGCTGGTCGCTGCTGGCGGCGGGGCGGGGGTGCCGTCGGCGTCGACGTTGCACCGGGTGATCCGTAGGGACCGCCGGGCGGGCCGGGCTTTGCTGGTCGAGCGGGAGCCTGAGGTGGCCGTGCCGCGCCGATCGGATCCGTTGTGCGAGCTGGGCCTGAACGTCGTGGCCGGCCAAGGCGTCGGCGGGCAGGTGTTTCTGCGGGAGCAGAAGCATCTGGCGCAGGTCCCGCTCCTGGTGCCGGGCGCACAAGTCGTGCACACGTCCGCTGTGCGGTCGGTGCTGGGGACGGTCGCGCACGCGGCGGCGGTGGGGGCGGTGGTGTGTTTGTACGGCGACGCCGGCCAGGGGAAGACCGTTGCGCTGCAGTACGCCCTGTCCCAGTTGCCGCACCCGGCCCGGGTCCGTCGGGTCCATGTCGGTGTGCTCCCGACGGTTCCCGAGCTGCGCCGTGTGCTGGCGGACGCTCTTGAGCTGGGCAGGCGTCTGCCGCGGGGGGCGGGGGAGGCCGACGTCGCGTTGGTGGACGCGCTGAGACAGCCTCGTGTGCTGGTGCTAGACGAGGCGCAGCGCCTTCCGGGGCCGGCGCTGGAGTTCTTGCGCGGGCTGTGGGACCACACGGACGCAGACACGGCTCTCGTGCTCGCGGGGGCGGGCAACGAACGGGCGCTGAGCCGCGTGCCCGCATTGGCCTCTCGGGTGCTGACCTGGGAGCTGGTGCCGCGCCTCAGCTCAGGCGAGGTGGCAGCGGCGGTGGCTGCCTTCCACCCGCTGTGGGAGGACGTGGCCGCGGACGATGTCGCGTGGCTGGACGAGCATGTGGGACACGGCAACTTCCGGACCTGGGCGAAGCTCACCTCGCATCTGACCGCCGAGATCTACGGCAAGAGCCGTGCCGTGGTGGACCGCCGGATACTGGAACGGGTCTGCTCGCGGCTCATGGGGCCACTGTGACGGGCACCCCCGGGCCGGGTAGGGGCCCAGCTGGCTCCGGCATGGCCGGGGACGGTCCGCACGGGCGTGGAGGGCTGCCTTCTGCCTCTGTGACGGCGCTGCGTGGTCCTGCCGTGCCGTCGGCTGCTCGCACTGCGGCGGGACCAGAGACTGACGACTCGGCATGTGCGGCTGGTGGCCGAATCTTTGGAGGTGACCGAGCGCACGGTGTGGCGGTGGCTGGCCGCGGCCGAGCGCGATGAAGCCGCGGCCGCAGAGCCCGGGGCGCGGGCCCAGAGCCGGGACCGCTTCACCGTCACCCCGGAAGTACGCCGCCTGCTCGCGTTGTGGAAGGGCAACGTCGCGGCGGTTCATCGTGAGCTGACGGCCCGCGCGGCCCGGCAGTCCCCGCCCGCGGCTCCGCCGCCGTCGCTGCCCACCTTGCACCGTGCGATCCGCCGTGATCTGACGCCGGGGGAGCGGGCCGGGCTCGCGGGAGGAGAGCGCGCGGCGCGCAAGCACGATGTGTTCCTGGCCCGGCCGCGGGGCTGGCGTAACCAGGTGTGGGAGACCGACCACGTACAGGTTCCGGTGCTGGTCGACGTCGAGGGCAGGGCCCGCAGGACGTGGATCACGTGGTTCACCGACTGCGCCACCAACGCGATCACCGGCGTTGCCGTCACGCCCGGGCATCCGTCGCGGGAGTCGGTGCTCGCCGCGCTGCGTTCCGCGGTGCTGCGCGAGGACCCTTACGGTCCGTTCGGCGGCCTGCCTCAAAAGGTGCGGGTGGACCGGGGCAGGATTTCCTGTCCAGGACGGTGACCGCCGCTTTCGATCTCCTGGACGTCACCGTGGAGGACCTGCCCGCCTACACCCCGCACCTCAAGGGCACGGTCGAGGGCCTGAACCGGGCGGTGGAGCCGATGCTGCTGGCCGCGCTGCCCGGCTACGCCCGCCAGCCCCGCCCCGGCAAACGCCCCTCCCGGCCGAAGGACGAGGTGCTGCTCAGCTTCGAGGACTTCACCGCCCGGCTGCTGGACTGGACACGGTGGTGGAACACCGAGCACCGCCCCGAACCGCTGCGGGGCAGGACCCCGCTTCAGGTGTGGCAGGACGATCCCACTCCGCTGCGGGACGTGCCGGCCGCGGATCTGTGGACGTTCACCCTGGAGGACGCCGGTACCCGCACGCTGACCACCCGCGGAGTCCGTTTCCGTAGACGCGACTACGTAGGTGCGTGGATGACCGGTCAGGCCGGGATCCGGGTCAGGGTCCGGTTCATGCCTCGCCACGACCACCGCATCGAGGTCTATCACGCGGTCACCGGCCGTTACCTGGGGCCGGCGGATCTGGCCGACCAGGCCACCGAGGAACAGGTCAGAGCCGTACGGCGGGCACGGGCCGCCCGCAGCCGCCGTCTGAAGAAGGACCTCGAAGCATCCCAGCGGGAGCGCTACGCCGCCGTCACCCAGGCCGAGCCCCCTCGGCGGCTCGGCGCGCTGACCGGTGCGCAGGCCGACGCCGAACTCGCCCAGAGTGCCGACGCCAGCCTGTCGCAGCTCGCGCTGCCCGACGTCGTCCCGCCCGCTGCACCCCCGGCCGACTGGCGCACCCCGGCTTCCCTGGCCGCGCTGACCACGCCGGCCCGGCCCGCCCCGTGCCCCGTCCGGCCGTGACTCCACCGCTACAGCCCCGGACAGCCCGGACAGACGGGCCGCACCTCCCACCACCGACGAAGACGGAGACGCCTCGTGACCGCGGCCACCTACCAGTACGTCGACCTGCCCGACGCCTCCGTGGTCACCACCCGTGCTCTGCTCACCGCCCGGGACAACATCACCGACACGGTTCGCCGCACGCGCGATGATGTGCATCCACGGCGGTGCCGGCTTCGGCAAGACCCTCGCCGTCAACATCTGCCTGCGCGCACTCGAACCCGGCGAGGACGTCCGCAAGATCACTTTCCGTGCCCGGCCCACGGCCCGTGCGGTGCGCTACGAGTTGTTCACCGCCCTCGACCTGGCCGGCGAGCCACCGCGCCACCCCAGCGAGTTCGACCGCCTGCTGAAGATGGCCCTGGCCGAACGCCCCCGCACCTTCCTCGTCGACGAGGCCCAGTGGCTCAACGGGGAGGCGTTCGAATACTTCCGCTACCTGTGGGACGAGCCCTCCACCCAGCTCGCGATCATCTTCGTCGGCGGGGAGGGTTGCCACACCGTGCTGCGCCGTGAACCGATGCTCTCCTCCCGCATCTTCATCTGGCAGCACTTCACCCGCCTCAACCCCGACGAGGTCCTCGAGGCCATGCCTCTGTTCCACCCGGTCTGGGCGGACGCCGAGCCTGAGGACATCGCCTTCGCCGACAGCCACGCCGCGCACGGCAACTTCCGCGCCTGGGCCCAGCTGACCGCCCATACCCGCACCGCCCTGGCACGCACCGGTCGCGCCCGCGTGAACCAGGAGCTGCTGCGCTGGGCCTTCAGCCGCCTCGCCTGACCACACCGCCCATGCCTCCCGCCCCACCGCTGCCGCCCGTCACCGTGGTTCTCGACCGCCACGACGACGCGCTGCACACGCACACCGCCCTGGCCGCCCACCATCCGCCGTCCGGCCGGATCACCCTGCACCCCGGCCCGGGCACCACCAGTGAAACCGGCCTCGCCCACGACCTTCTCGCCGCTCTGGGCAAACCGCCCCTACTCCCGGGCCGCTTTCCCGGCGGCCGCCAGCCCGCCTGGGAAGCCGCTGCCGCCTGGATCACCGCCCTGCCCGTCACCCGGCTGACCGTCCTGCGCGCCCACCACCTCACCACCCGTCGCGCGATGCGCCTCCTGCAGCTACATGCCCTCACCGGTATCCACCTGACCTTGGTCTGCCACCGCCCACACCTTCCCGCCGCTCTGCACCAGGCCCTGCGGACGGCCGACTACTCCCTCACCGCCGACTTCGAGGCCGCCCGCCGCCACTACTACGGCACGCCTATCAGCGAACCCCCGCCGGCAGACGAGGCCGCCGGGCCGGCCAGCCGATGGCTCACCCTGCCCGCACTGGACCGCCTCATCTCCTACGACAGCCCCCGCCCCTGCACCGCCCCGTGCACGCCGCCCCCGATCGCCTGGCGGCACCGCCCACCGCTCGCTCCTCTCACCGCGCACACCGCGCAGCGCGTCGCTCACCGGCTTCACGCGGCGACCGCCCATCCTCGCCTGGCCGCGGCCCTTGCCACCGCGCTGTTCACCGGCGCCTCCCTCCAACAACTCGCCACCGCACGCCCCCGCGACTACGACGCCGCCGCCACGCTCGCCCTGCACGACCGCGCCCGCTACACCGACGGCTGCCCGCCTACCCCGTACCCGACTGGGCGCGCGTCTTCTTGCAGGCCGCGGCCTGCTTCACCAGGCTCGTCTCCGGTGAGGACCAGGAGCTGCTCGCCGCGCCAGGGGACCGTGCGCACCTGCTGCGCGTGGCGGAGACGGCCAGACTGCGCCCGCCACAGCCACCCGCGGCCCGTCGCCAAGGCCCGGTCGGCCGTGTGGAGTGGGACTGGCGCGAGCGGCGGGAAGCCGACAGGTACGAAGCGATGCCGGCCAGTCGCGTCAGGCCCTCGCGACGCTGAACACCCTGACGCGGTTACGCGACGGGGCAGGCTCAGCCGATCGAGAAGTCAGCGAACTCGACGTCGCTGAAAGAGACATGCAGACCGTGGGCCCGGCGGCCCCATTCGCGAAAGTAGGCGTGCCCCAGCGCCCGAGCCAGGATCACCGTCTGCTGCTGCTCGCCCGCGCCGGCATCCCGAGCGGCGAACAGCTCCCGGGCCACCTCTCCCGGCAGGTCCTGGGTGATCCACCGCACCCGCGGATCGTCCGAAGACCCTGTCGGCGCGGCGAAACCGAATCGCGCCCGGGTATGGAAGACGAAGCCTTCCGCCTCGGCCTGTGCACGCCGACGGGCCCGTATCCGGGGCTGCCACCGAGCCAGAACCGCTTCCTCAATCGCCCGGACCTGCAGCGGACCCGGCGGACGACGCGCTCCGGACTTCTTCGTCACCCACCGTTGCACAGTGCGCTGCGACACCCCCAGCACCGTGGCCACCCTCCGGGTGGAACCTGGTGCGTCGTCAGCAAAAATCGCAGGCGGGCCCTGGTACTTGAGGGAATGGTCCGGGTGCGCAAAGCACGCTCAAGCCCCCGCTCGATCTGTCCCACGTCCGCCTCTCCAAGCGACAGGCACCCTGCAGTCCGTAGCGTCAGTTCTCCCGCATCACCCGCCCCCGCCTGCCAGTTTCTGCATTCTCGGAACAGCGCTGGCTGACGCAGGCTACGAGCCCTTGGGCGAGCACCAGCGACAAGCTGGCGGTGCGGGTCACGACGGACGTCGCCGACATCCCGGTGTTGTCCTTCTTGCATCGAGCCCCCCAAAAAAAGGTGAGGCGGGAGAGCTCTGCCGGATGGAGAACTGGCGTGGTCCTTCGACTACGCCTCGTCCGCGACGCCGTCCGGCACGCACATGAGCCGAACGACCCGTACGAGGACAACGCCACCGCCTTCACTGACGAAGGGAAGAGCCGACGGCCGAGCCGGTATCCTGCCCGCAGGGCTGACGCCCTGGGCTTCGCCGACGCCCACACCGCACCCGGACACCCACACTGCCCGGAACACTGGTGGAAGGTCTTCCGGGATCAACGGACCGCTTGACGAACACCCTGAGGATCCATCGAGCCGCGGTTGCCGTGTGGGGGCGAGGACCCGGTGCCGAGAGGACCCGCCCATGACCAAACGCACTACCGAGCAGCAGCGCGCCCGCGAACTCCAGCGCACCGCACGCGAGCAGGGCACACACTTCAGCTACCACGAAGCCCTCAACTGGGTACGCGCCACCGCCGAGGCGCAGGCTGAGAATCCAGATGAGATCGTCGTCTTCGCACCGCACGCGGCCTGCATCATGATCTTCGACGCGGACGAGGACCCCGAGTACATCCGCGACTCGATCACGCCGATACCCGCAGCCGAAGTCGAGCTCGCCAACGAGCTGCTCCAGCGGAGAAACGCTCTGATGCGCGACCACTCCAAGACGCAGCTCGTAGCCATGATCAGCAGCAGGTGGAGTATTCCGATCGCGGATCTCGTGCGCTCCACCAAGCAGGAGCTCGCCAACGATCTTGTGGACGGCGAGAACACCCGCGAGCGCTACGAGGCGTACGGGCGAGTGGCGCTGATCAACGGCAGACCGGCGCGCGACTCACGACCCCTTTGCGGAGGCGTCGGCTGCTTCGGCCACGACAGCGCGACACCCTGGCCGGAAACCCGCGCGCGCTACCGTGCCCAAGGGCCCTGCATCGACGCACAGTAGCCTGAGAGGCTTCTACGCCCCCGCCCATTCCAGTCCGAGGGCGGCGATGGCGGCGAGCTGATCGGCCGTGAGCTTGTCGCGCCGGGTCTTGGTGTTGGAGACCCATACGCCCAGCTTGACGACCACTGGCTCGTCTCCGTCGTCGACGGTGATTTCCTCGGTGTGGCCGCGCGGCACAGGCCGGTGGGCGCCTTCCCGTTCCACCCACTGCGCGAGGGCGGTCAGGCCGCGTTGGAACGCCTGCTGAGCCTTGTTCGGGCCCTTTGTCGCCCGCGTTGCTGCCGGGGCCGGTGGCGGCGCCTCGGCGGGCTTGATGCCCAGCTTGGACAGTCGCTCCTGCTGCTCGGTGGACAGCTGCGCCCAAGTGGTCGGCTGTTTCTGCCGTGCCAGCCACCGCCCGATGTCGTCGCCGTCCATGAGCACCCCGGGGGCGATGTCGGGGAGGCTGCCGTCGGCGTCGACCAGGTCGGCGAGGAAGCGGTAGTGGCGTTGCCAGTGCAGTGGCCAGGGGCAGTTCCAGTCCGGGTCGATCTGCGCGAGCTGTGCAGCGCGGACTGTCGCGCGCTGCGGGTTCTTGCCGAGGCCGCCCTTGCGGCGGAGGTTGGCCATGTGCTGACCCACCGGCACCATCGGCTCGCCCTCGCCCCACACCGCGTTCTGACGCGGAGCAAGGTGCCCGGTGGCCCGCCGGTAAGACCGGAGTGCGGCGAGCTTGGTCTCCCAGGCTTCTTCGCCCGGCTCCCACACCATCCCGGCCTCCGGGGCGTCCAGCAGCTCCTTGCGGTGGGGATCGAGTTCACCGGCGCGCAGCGCCTTGCGCTGCTGGTGCACCCACCGCCCAAGGGGGAAGTCCTTCGTCACGCCCACCGTCGTCTCGGTGTCGTACGGGACGGCGTAGAGGCCGGTGATCTCGTTCTCCTTCCGCCAGCGCAGCAGGGCTTGGTAGCCCTCGAGCCATACCAGGGACTCCGGCCGGTAGACCCGGGTGCGCAGGAACGCGGCGATGGTGGCGGCGTCCCGGGGGGAGGAGAAGTGGAGCAGCGCGGACTCGACCGCACCGTCGGTGTGGTCCTGCTCCTGGTCCTCGCCCACCTCGCCGCCGGCCCCGATGATCCGTCCGTCCTCGTCGCGCCGGATGTGGACCTTGCGCTGTCCGTGGGTGAGGGCGCGGGAGGCGAGCTGCTCGACGAGTCGTTCATCATGACTGCGGAGTCCTTGGAGGACGGCTACAAGGGGGCGGAACGAGGCGCTGGCGACCATGTCGGTCGGGTCCTCGCCGGGCTCCAGGAACACCGGCACGATGATCCTGGCCACCTTGATGCTGCCGTCCCTATTGAGCCGGAGCGCGCGGCCGATGTTCTGCACGATTTCCACCTGCGAGCCGCGGGTGTCGGCGAAGCAGACGGCCTCCACCCCCCGTTCGCCGGTGATGTCGACGCCTTCCCCGAGCACGCGAACGCTGGCGAGGAAGGCGCGGTGGACCCGGCGGCCGGCGGCGTCGATGCCGTTGGCGAACTGGCGCAGGACCTCGCGCCGCTCGCTCACGAGGTGGTCGCCGCACAGCCACGCCGACCACACCCGGTCCGGCGGGACGTGGCGGCCGGCCTCCAGCTCGTAGAACTCCGCGTCGATCGACGACTTCGGCAGCTCCTCTGCCCTCGCCAGATCCTCATCCGAGGCGCCGTTCATGTACAGCTCGGCCGCCGTCTCGGGCAGTTTCTCCGCAACCGCGGCGGCTTCCTCGACCTTCTGGTGGAACGTCATGACGGTGCGCAGATTCCATGCGGCGGCGTGCTCCAGGAGCGCGGTCTGCAACAGGGCCAGGCGCCGGCCCCGCCGGGCCTCCTCCGACTCCCCGACCGGCGAGGGGTCGCGGATCTCCAGGACGTCGATCTCGAACCCGGCGAGGATCTCGCGTTCGACCGCTTCCGAGAGTCCGAGTTCTGCGAGCCACGCGCCGTAGGTGCCGTCCGGGTCGTCGGCCATGGTCGCGATCTCCCCCTCCTGGCCGTCCGCGCCCCTTCGCGGCTGGGGAGCTGCCAGGATGCGCGGGGTGGCGGTCAGGTAGAGCCGAAAGTCGGCGGGGATCCGCTGGTTGTCGTGGATCGCCGCCCACGGCCTGCCAAGATCACCTGCTGTACCGTGGGCTTCGTCCACGATGGCGAGGTCCAACCGGGCCATCTGCTGCCCGTAGAGCCGCTCTCCGCCCGCCAGGGCGGCCTCCAGCGGCCCGCGAACCTTCCGCTGGCCCTCGGGTGCGTCGATGTCCTCGCGGTCCACCAGGGAGGCGTACGTGGCGAACACGACGACCGGCCCCGTCCCTGCCCACAGGGCGAGTTGGATCGGGTTGGTGGTGGTGCGCACCCCCAGCTCGTTGAGGACCGGGTCGTTCTCCAGCGAGCACACCGCGACCATCGGGGCCCGGTGCCCTGTGATGTCTCACCAATGCTGCTGTGACTGGACTCCGTTGACCTGCGGTGCCGCAAGTAGACTGCGACAGTTTCTGGACCGTGTGCAAGGCGTCTGACCTGCGATCCTGCAGATTGGGTGAGACTGCCGCTAGTGCGCTGAGAACGCCTACCGTGGCAGCGCTGGGGGAGTGTGCCCCAGGGTGTTGATCATGGTCGAGCTCGGTGAGCGCTTCCTCGCAGGCGCCCTTGGTGGTGGTGCTTATGAGCTTGGGAAGTGTTGGCCGAGCTCTGGCAGGATGCCTCTGTTGAGAAGGCATCGCTCGTCACGCAGGCCGTCGGGGCGGCTGGATGGCGCGATGGGAGATAGCCGGATTCCCAGCGCTGGAGGCGACCGCGATGGCATACTGGGGCCTGCGTTTGTGGGCGCACACCACCCTTAGGGCCACCGCCTCGGGTGAACCCGGCCGCCGCCAGGACCACGACGATGTACCCCGGTTCGGATCTGGCCCTTCACGTCCAAGGCCTGCCGGATGCATGGTGCGGTGGGATGTATCTGCTGCGAGTGCAGGCCTATTGGGATCGTGATGTCCGGTCGTACTCACCGCACTCGTCTGGCACGGGCTTTCGCTGTCGCTCAGTCGCTGTCCTACCAGAAGGCTCTGGCCCATGTGATCGCCTGCAGCGAGGCTGGGCTCCTCCCGGCCCGGCTCGATCATGAAGGCATGGAGCAGGCTCTCGTCGTCCTGCAGCACAACCTTGGGGCACCCGGCCTGACGAGGCAGGCCCGTTCCGGTGCGGAGCCAAAGACCGCTGCAGCGACGAAAACGGCTTCGGCGAAGGCAGCCACGGTCAAGCGGCCGGCACTGTCCAAGGACCCGCGCTGTGTTGCCCTGGCCGAGGCGTTGAAGCCGGTGCTTGAGTCGACCTGCCCTCCAGGAGCCAGCGGGTACGGCGGGGCGTTGCAGGCCAATCTTCACCCGGCCGATGCAGAGATGCTGGGAGGCATGGCGCTCATCCGGGCCGCGATGCGTCGTGCAGCACGGCAGTTGGGGTGGCGGGTGCGGACCGTGGGCTATGCCCGAGAACGCCTCGTCCTGGTGATTGTCCAGGACGTCCGCGAGGAGCCCGCCGAGGTGTCAGATGCCCTGGAGAAGGACTTCATCCGCAAAGACCGCGAAATGATCGAGCGCATGTCGGCAGACGGGGACGAGGAGGCGCTGAGCAGGTTGGGACCCGCTCCTGTCGAGCGGCAGACGCAAGCGTTCCTGGATGCAGCCCGGTTGGCGATCGCGACGCATCCCGGTGCGTGGCGCTAGAGGCTGACTGGCGAAGCTCGCCCCGGGCAGACCTCGCGCCACCGCCGCTGCCGCGAGGTCTGCCCGTTCAGTGCCTGTACGCGACACGGGTGCAGGGCAGGAGCCTTCCAGGCCGGCCGGCGGTGCTTGTGCGTGCAGTTCACGGGTCAGTGAAGGGCGGCCTGGAAGCCTTCAGGGTGGGACGGAGTCCCAGCGCGACGGCTCCCCGGAGCCCGGCTTGGCACAGGGGCTGTCTAGCATCAGGGCAGCCAGTGGGATGAATCGGGGGCGGAGCGACACGTGCGGTTCGAAGTGATCAACTACGGGGATCTCGACAGATGGCGTGGGAACGCCGACGCGCTGCTGGTCCGTGACAGGTGGGACGACTACGGCTACCGCACTACCTTCACTCTGTTCCTGGTGGAGGACGGCGCGGCCCGTGAGATCGGCACCGTGAAGATCGGTCACACCTCCATGGGGCCGGACGGGAATCTGACGGTTCCCCTACCGGACCGGTTCACCGCACTGGACCACCGCTTCTTCTCACTCGGCCAGGACGACAGTTACTACGAGCGGCTCCAGGAGGTCTCCGCCTCCACCAGCGAGGGCGTCCTCGTCGCGCTGCGGGACATGGCCTTCAGCGAGGACATCCTGCGCACGGCCCCTGCGGACGTCACCCGCACGTCGTTGCTGCGTGGCATCAAACTGGCCACCGTCCGGGGACAATGGCGCCGCATCGCTCATGGCGGCGTTCGCAGGGTCTCCTTCGACATCGCCTACGAGCCGCCCACACCCCCCGGCACCGAGCCGGTGCTGCTGCAGTTCCGGGTCCAGCCCGCTTCCCAGCCCCCCACCAACGTGCACGCTCTGACCGGCCGCAACGGTGTGGGAAAGTCTTTCCTCCTGTCTCACCTAGCCCGGGCCGTCGCTGCGGCGGAGCCCCAGCCCGGCCTCGGCCGTGTCATCGAATACGGTCGTGACGGCCGCTCGTTCGCCAACCTCGTCACCGTATCGTTCAGTGCTTTCGACGAGTTCCCCCTGGTCGAGGGCGACGACATGTTCACGGCGTCCTACGTGGGCCTGCGCGTCAACAACGCCCGCTCGCCCCGGTTCAAGACACCCACCGCCCTGCGCCGGGACTTCCGCGACAGTTTTGACGCCTGCATGACCCGCGAACGCTCCCTCCGATGGACCGAGGCCCTGCAGACGCTCAACTACTCCGGCAGCGGCTTCCTGGAGGAAGGATGGCTGGAGGACTTCCAGCGCGTCACCAGCCCACGCAGCCGCGCCCGCAAGGCGCGGGCTCTGTTCCGCGGGCTCAGTTCCGGGCACAAGATCGTCCTGCTCACGATGACCCGGCTGGTCGAGCACGTCGACGAACGCACTCTGGTGATCATCGATGAACCCGAGGCCCACCTCCACCCGCCGCTGCTCGCCGCGTTCATGCGGGCTTTGTCGGACCTGCTGGCCCAGCGCAACGGCCTCGCCATCGTCGCCACACACTCTCCCGTCGTCCTTCAGGAGATTCCAGCGCATTGCGTGTGGATCCTGCGCCGCCACGGCCGGCATCTCGGGGCCGCCAGACCCCGCATCCAGACCTACGGCGAGAACGTCGGCATGCTCACCCACGAGGTCTTCGGCCTTGAGGTTGGAGAAGCAGGCTTCCTGCAGGAACTGCGCCGCCTGACCAGGCAGGGCTACACCTACGACGACGTACTCGCCCACTTCGGGGACCGGCTGGGGAGCGAGGCGCGGCTCGTCCTGAGCGCCTTGCTAAGCACAGGAGACGGCACGGCCGATACACCGGGGGGAACCGACTGATGCGCCGCATGGACCTGCCCGCATTCGATGTGCGCACCACCTACACCACTTGCATCAGCATCGCCCGGCCCGCGGCCAAGTCACGCCTGAAGACTTTTGAGGAAGCCGTCGTTGAGGCCGGCGAGGAGTACGAGGCGGCAGCGAAGAACCACACCCTGCATGACCTTGCCGACATGGCAGCGCGCCCCGGTGACGCCACGGACCGCAAGCAGCTCCGCAAGGTCTATACCGACCGCATGGCTAAGAAGGGCACCCCTGGCTACGAGATCTACAACGCCATCAAGAACGCGGCCGAGGACCTCTGCCCGCTGTGCGGCATCGGCAAGGTCGAGACCCTCGACCACCAGCTCCCCAAGGTCGACTACCCGCTGCTCGCGGTGGTCCCGGCCAACCTCGTGCCCGCCTGCCGCGACTGCAACACCGGAAAGGCGGACGCATCACCGTCAGCCGCCCAGGCCCAGGCCCTGCACCCCTACTTCGACGAGTTCTCCCGCACCGTCTGGCTTGCCGCACGTCTCGTCAGGAAGACCGCGACCAAGCCGATGACGGCGCAATTCTTCGTCGACGCGCCCGCTGCATGGGCCCCGGCGTTCGTCGCCCGACTGAAGGCCCACCTCGACTTGTTCAACCTCAGCGAGCGCTACGCGCTCCAGGTCGGCAGCCACCTCTCCACGCTCTCCTTCATGTTCGCCGCCCTGCCTGGCGACGGAGTCGGCCGCCTGCTTGCATCGCAGGCCGAGGCGTGGACGCACACCAACCCCAACAGCTGGGAGAGCGCGTTCTACCGGGCACTGGCCGCCGACTCCTGGTACGTCAATGGCGGCTGGCGCCAAGCCGCCGGCCCGCAGCGCTCTGCTCTCACACCCGAAGAGCTCCAGACGGACCTCATCATGGGCCAACTCCCCGGATAGCGCAGGCCGCACGAGCGGAAGGCGCCTGTGCGCCTTTCCGCCTGCTCCGAAGCCCATCACCTGTAAGCCCCTTGCCCGACGATAATGGAGTGGGACGGTGGGGGGAGCCTGCCGCCGCGGAGGGGAGAGCCGGTGGGGGACTACGACCACGCAGCCGTGATCACGTATGCACGGGAACGGTTGAGCGCACTGGGCGTGAGCGCAGAAGGCGGAAACCTCGCCAACGCCGCCGCGGTCGGTATCACCCAGTTCGTCTGGCGCAACGGGCCCATCGAAGACGCTCACGCGGGAGCGAGGGGACGGCGCAACAAGCTGCACGATGGCGTCATGTTCGCCCGCAACACCTGGGTCTACCACCAGGCCCTCGAGGCGGTGAACAGCCCCAAGCAGTATGCGCTGCTGCGGTTCGAGAAGCGCATCCTCGACCGCGAGCTCGTCTGGCCCGGTACGTCAGGCACGCTGACGCAGTTCGGATACGGCGCGCTGGGCGAGATCAAGAAACACGCCAAGAAGTCCACCGACTACCTGATGTACCTGCAGAAGACGTTCCCCCGCGAGGAGTTCCTCCTCCTGGCCGCCTTCCAGGGCTTCGGTGCCTGCGACCACTTCGGGATGCCCGCCTGGGAGCCACGGGTACGCGCTGCCATGGACCGACTTCACGGACGGGATCCCGGCTTCGTAGAACGCCTTAGGACCGACTACAAGATCGACTTCTCCGAGATCCTGAAGCAGGCCCCTGCCGTCGTTCATGACGATCTGCCCGAGGTGGAACGAGCGTTCCTGAACGCACCGTACGAACTGGGAGCCGAAGCGCTGGACTGGTTTGCTTGGAACCCCGTGCTCGACCCGGACGTCTGAGGCCCCGGATCAGCCCGGTGGGCCGCTCCGCTGCAGCCGCAACATAGGGACAACCGAAGCATGGCCCGTCGGCCGCCGCTCTCGGCACACGCTGAAGACTGTTGAGTGGGAAAGGTTATTCCAGGGAGGTGATAAGGGGCGCCCACAGAGAGTGAGCGTTGGCCGAGACGACAAGGTGTGCGGGGTGGCGGGCGCGGGTCATGGCGACGTAGAGCAGCCGTGAGCCGATGGGGAAGGGTTCTCCTTCGTGGCCGTACCATTCACCGTCGGCCAGCAGCAGGATCGTGGTGTCGGCCTCGCGGCCCTTGGTCTGGTGGAGGTTCATCACCTGCACCGGACGTGGGCCTTGCCGGGTGTCGCCCACCAGGGTCTCGTCGCGGGCGCGGTGGAGTTCCTCGGCCACCGCCGTGATGCTCTGGTCTTGCTTGAGCAGGCGCAGTGCGCGGCGGGTGGTGGGGGCGGCCTGGCGCCAGGCCTCTTGGCCGCGGAAGGTTCCGATGCGTGCGTAGGCGCCGGTGACGATGTCGGTGAGGCGGTCGATGTCGGCGTTCGGGCCGGTCCCCGCCGAGCGTAGATCCTGCGCGAGGGCCCGCAGGGCGCGCTCCAACGCAGCGTTGGACTTGTCCAGCATCTGCGCTGCGAGAGCGGGAAGTCCGCCGCCACGCAGGCAGGCAGTGACAAACACAGCGAGCGCTCGCCGCACCTGGGTGCGCTTCTGCCCGAGCGCGTACTGGATAAGGGCGAGTTGGGCGGAGAGGGCTTCAGCGTGGGCTTCAGGGAAGCCGACCTGTTCGTGGACCAAGCCAGCCGCGGTCAGGGCGTCGGACAGGGATGTCGTGGCGATGTTGGTGTGGGTGAAGATGCTGACGGTGTGTTTCTTCTGACGGGTGGCGCGGGCCAGTTCCATGACCTGCGCGTAGTCGGTGTCGTCGGTGATCCGTGTGACGGCCAGACGGCCCTGCTGCGCGGCCATGCGGAGGGCGGGGTCGGTGAACCGGCGCTGGCGGGCGGCTTCCGCGGCGGCGGGCAGCACACCGGAGGGGTCACGATAGCTGGCCGCCTCCAGATCGATACGGCGGGCGCCGGGCAGGGCCAGGGCGTCCGCGATCCTGGCGGCGGGATTCACGCCGGGTTTGAACGAACCCTCGTAGATGCTCTGGTTGACATCGCCCAGAAGGATGCGACGCGCTGCGGGGGCGATCTGCTGCAGGAAGGACCACTCGGTAGCGTCGGTGTCCTGGAACTCGTCACAGATGACGAGGGTGTAGCGCCCGGCGTAGTGGTCGCGGACCTTGTCCAGGGCCAGCAGTCGGCGGGCGGCTGGCATGAGCTGGTTGTACGTCAGCCCGGGAGGGGCCCCGGGCACGGTCTGGTTGGCCTGGCTGAGTACGCTCTGCGGGGGTGGATAACCGTGGTGTGCACCGAAGCCTGTGATGACCCTCCAGGCGAAGCCGTGGAAGGTCGACACACCTCCAGCCGCGGTCGCAGCTCTCCGATGACGTTCGCGGCCCGGTCGATGATCTGGGCGACGGCGGTACGTGAGAAGGAAAGAAACAACACCCGTGTCGCGGCGGGCAGTCGGGCGCGCTGCCCGTGCCGGGCGGCTTCCTGCCGCAGTCGCAGCAGGTTCTCGTCTGCCGCTTCCAGGTGGGCGCGGGCGGCGGCGACCGCGGTCGTGGTTTTGCCCATGCCGGCGCCGCCGCTGACCACCAGCACCGGCGCAGCGCTCTCGATCACAGAGCGCTGGTCCGCGCGTGCCTGATAGGCCATCAGACACCCGCCGGCCGGGACACGGTGGGCACATCGATGACTTGCTGCCCGCTGTAGGAGGGATCGGCAGCCGGCTCGCCTGTGGGATAGCCGCCTATCAAGGGACGGCGCACGCAGCCGTGACCTCATGGCCGTTGAATGCGTTGACCGGGGCGTCGAAGGCACTCGGGTGAGATACCGGGACTGACGACGTGACGTCACCGCCGGCCGCGGGTGCGTCCGGGAGAGCGTACGGACGGCAGGTCCTCGCGCGCGTTGTCCGCTTCGAGGGCGTCGGCGGGCATCTGGCGGTACGAGTGGAGGAGTTCGGAAATGACGGCGGGACGGACCTGGGCCGCCGTGACGAGTGCGGCCAGCACCTGTGAACGCGATGTCTGTTCCCCGGCCGCGGCCGCGGCCCGGACCAGGACGTCCAGTCTTGAGTCCACGTCCTCCGGCCAGTCGACCAGCGTCTTGCGTCGTGGACGCTGCCACAGCAATTCCACACGTCCCCCTCGCTGACATCTATCTATATCGAATATATATTGACCCCATGGTGACGGTGCTGCAAGAGCGTGCAGAGCAACGGGTCTTAGACCGCGGCCCTGCGAGGAAGATCCGTGTGGCGGGCCGCACGCTGACATTGACGCCGGTGTTCGACACCTACTGGCGTTTCGCGGCGGCGCGACAGAAGGTCTACGAGGCGCGGCTTGCCGGGGGATCGGGACCGTTCACTAACGACCCGATCCTGCAGCGACACCGCTTCACCAACTGTTTCCGGGCCGCCGACCGGGTCAGCCAAGACCTGATCGGCGGCGTGATCTACCGGGGCGAGCAGACGTGGGAGGAAGTCTTCTTCCGGACCCTCCTGTTCAAGATCTTCAACAAGACCTCGACCTGGCAGCTGCTGAACGCCGCGCTGGGAGAGGTCCGGTGGGACGCCTACGACTACCGGACCTTTGACCGGGTGCTCTCACAGGCCTTCACCGCGGGACAGCGGCTGTACTCGGCCGCCTACATCGTGCCCCCGCCGCAGCTCGGCGAGCAGCGCAAGCACCAGAACCATCTGCGGCTGCTGGAGATGATGATGAAGGCGGACGCGCCGCAGCGTGTGCTGTCCGCGCCGACGCTGCAGGCCGCCTACCAGGTCCTGCTGGGCTTCCCGGCGATCGGGCCGTTTTTGGCCTACCAGTTCGTGATCGATCTCAACTACGCGGCCGCGATGCCGTTTTCGGAGATGGACTTCGTCGTCGCCGGGCCAGGGGCGCGCGACGGGATCCGCAAGTGCTTCGGGGCATCAGCCGACGGCATCGAGGCGGACGTCATCCGCTACATGGCCGACACTCAGGACGAGCACTTCGCCCGCCTGGGCCTTTCCTTCGCGGGACTGCGAGGGCGCCCGCTGCAGCTGATCGATTGCCAAAACCTGTTTTGCGAGGTCGACAAGTATGCCCGGGTCGCCCATCCGGACATCGCCGGGATCAGTGGCCGCAGTCGCATTAAGCAGACCTACCGGCAGCAGGCCGATCCGGTACCGGCCTGGTTTCCCCCCAAGTGGCGGCTCAACGAGCCGCCCGGACACTGAGCTTGCCGCGGGTGACGCCCGCACGCCGTAGGGCGGCTGCCGTCATGCCGCCAGGCGGCCGGTGCCGGTCAGCAGGGGGCGCAGCTGGGTGATGGGGCCGTCCAGTCGGGCGTGGCCGGCCACCACGGTCAGGGACCCGCAGGCCAGTTCGGCCTGCTGGGCGATGTAGGCCAGCAGGCGGCCCAGTCCGAGGTAGTTGCCGTAGGCGCGCTCGAACATGAAGTGGCTGCGGTATAGGGCCGCGGCGTGCACCCGCCGGTCGCGGTCCAGTTGGAGGGAGATGTGGCTCAGGCAGGGGAAGCCGATGTAGCTGTTGTCCTTCCCCGCGGTGTGGACCATCAGGTCCGCGCCGGCTCCTGCGTGTCCGCGGCTGCGGTGATGTCGATCTCGTAGGCGGCGGCTATCTTGGTGCCCGCGGCCTGGTCCCGCAGCCGGCCGATGACGGTGCCGAGCTGGTCGACGCCGCTCTTCGACGCCGTAGGGTAGGACACCAGGCGGCCGAAGTACGTGCCGCGGTGGTTGCCCGGGTAACGCTTGATCACTTGATACATCTGCCGGTAGCGCTTGGCGAGATCATCCGGGCCGGCACACCGTGCCGCCAGGGCCGCGGGGAACAGGGTGCTGGCCACGGTCTCCAGCGGCCACAGCCCGCGAGTGGTGCGCAGCCGGTCCAGTTCGGCGCGGAACACCAGGTCGTCGCTTGTCGGATCGGAGATGCGCACCACCGTGTGCAGGCCGGTCCGGTCAGGGTTGTCCTTGCGGTCCAGCTTGTTGCAGGCGGCGACCCAGGCCTGGGTGACGTCGCGTTCGGTCACGGTGAAGGTGTGCATCAGTCCTCCTGACACATACGGGTGTGGTCCGGGGAGCCGGGCTCAGTCGGGCCAGGTCTCGTCGACCCCGGCACGCGGGGCATCGCGCACCACCGTCAGCCGCAGCGCGGCGTCGTGCATCGGCAGCGCGACCTCGATCAGGCCCTGCTCGCCCGGGGGGAGTTCGTCGGTCACCACGGCGCTCGCCAGCGGCGTCGTGCCATCACTGGTCCATCGCTCCAGTCCCTTGGGCAGTACGTCGAAGACCGCGTTGTCCAGGTGCAGCACCAGCACATCGCTCGCGTCGGCGTACACCGTCTGCCCCTCGGAAGCCGTCGTGATCACGTGCACCTGGGCCTGCCCGGGCAGCGAGGCCCCTCCCGCAAGTGAGCTACGCAGGCCGGCAGGAGGGATCTTGGCCCACCGGCCGGCCCGGCCGGCATCCAGCAGCCGGAGATTCACCAGGTGACGTACCGTCCCGGCGTACGACGTACCCAGCTCGCGCGCCACCCGGTAGACGTGCTCGGGGGACGACGGGCGGCCGCCACAAATCCTTTCCAGGGCCGCCCGCACCGCCGGCAGAGGCATCAGGAACCACGCCGCGAACGCCTCCGCCGTCTTCTCTTCCTCGGGCCAGCTGCCGTTGCCCCAGCGCAACGCGGGATCGAGCTCCTGGTCCGCCGCAGTGCGATGGCCCAGCCGGTGATGGCCCAACTCGTGTGCGGCAGTGTGCCGCTGAGTGACCGCGTTCAGCGAGGCATTCAGCATCACGGCTGGCCCTCGGTCGGCGGGGGAGAAGTACACGCCGAACAGCCGGGGCATCGGCTGCGCCATCCCGATCACGTCCGCCGCTCCCAGCGCCCGGTGCACGTGAACGTATTGCGTGCGGTCGATGCCGAGGTCGCGGTGCGCCTGGACGGCTGCGATCGACGCGATCCGGTGTGCTAAGCCCCAGTTCACGCCGTCGGACTCCCGTCGTCGGCGTCCTGTTCCTCGCGTTCTGCCGCGCGTCGGAGTGTGAGGTATTCGGCGAACTCCAGCACGGTCTTGGCATCCCCGTCGGTGAGTTGGGCCAGCGCCCGCGGCAGACCCGCCAGCGAGTACTCGCTGGCGTCGGCGTCCTTCTCCTCGGCCAGGAAATAGGCGACCGGCTGCCGGTACAGGCGCGCCAGTTTCTTCAGCTCCAGGCTGTCCACACGCCGCTCGCCGCGCTCGATGTCGCTGATGGCCGAGCGGGGGATGCCGGTGGAGTCCGAGACGAACTGCTGGGACATGTTCAAGTAGTCGCGGGTCTTCTTCAGCCGTTCACCGAGCCGCACCAGCTCGGGATCGCGGTCACGGGTATCGGAAGGGGGAGGGGTCATGACTGCTGCCTTTCTTCGATCGCGTCCAGGACCGCCGCGGCGAATGCCTGCACCGACCCGGTCGCCTGGGCCGCTTCCCGGTCTGCGGGAATGGCGACCTGGTAGCGCTCCTCGATGCGTGTGAGAATCTCGACCACCAGAAGCGAATCCACGGGCAACTCCTGGCCGCCCTGCTCCAGTTCGGAGCGGAGCTCGTCTGGCGACACGCCCTCGTGCTCGGCGAGGAAGCCGATGACGACCGAGGTGATGTCGTCCATGCTTGGTGTGCCTGTGTTCGACAACTCTCCCCAATCGTCTGCATTTCCAACGGCGCTGTCGTAGCATACGACACACTGTCGAGAAAGCCAACAAAGTTGTCTCAAGATCGGACAGGTGTGAGTGTGGATTTCAAGCGCTACCAGGAAGCGGCCCTCAAAACCCTTCAGCCCCCCGTGGACGGCACCGATCCCGTACTCGTCCCCCTCCTCGGCCTCGCCGGTGAAGTCGGATCCCTGACCACCGCCTACAAGAAGTTCCTGCGCGACGGACCTGCCTTCGAGCAGGGCAAACACCAGTTACGCGAAGAACTCGGCGACGTCCTGTGGTACGTCGCCGCACTCGCCCATCGCTTCGGACTCGACCTCGACGACGTCGCCGCGGCCAACCTGGAGAAGACCAAGGACCGCTGGCGCCCCACCCCCCGCGACGAGCACGCCCCCTTCGACGCCGGCTTTCCCGCCCACGAGCAACTGCCCCGGCAGACCTCACTCACCTTCACGCCCACCAAGACCGACGCCGGCCGCACCGTCATCATCCTTACCCGGGAAGACGGAACCCCCGCCGGTGACCCGCTCACCAGCGCCTCCCACGTCGAAGACGACTACCGCTTCCACGACATCTTCCACCTCGCCCACGCCACCGTGCTGGGCTGGTCCCCCGTCACCCGCTTCCTGCTGGGCCGCAAACGCAAGAGCGCCCCCCGCACCGACGAAGCCGAAGACGGCGGCCGCGCCATCGCCATCGAAGAAGGCATCTCCGCCCTCGTCTTCTCCTACGCCGCCCGCCACCGCTACCTCGCCGACATCAAGCACATCGACCACGAACTCCTCGCCACCATCGGCCATATGACCGCCCACCTGGAGGTCAGCATCTGCCGCGCCGCGGACTGGGAGCACGCCATCCTCACCGGCTACACCGCCTGGCGCCGGCTGCGCGAGCAGAACGGCGGCGTCGTCCACCTCGACCTTGACCAGCGCACCCTAACTGTCACTCGGAACTGACGGCCCGGCAGTGGGGAACGCCCTGGTCGAGGGCGTTCCCCACACGAGCGCCGGGCGGCGCGATAGCGCGCGGGCGCTGTCGTTGGCCCAGCCGACGGCAGTACAGCCGGCGACGCCCACTCGGACTCGTCAGTTGCGCCCCGGTGGGGTGGAACGGCCAAACAGATCGTCGAAGGAGAGCGTGCCGGCGGAGTTGCCGAAATGCCCGGTGGCCCTCTCCCCGGCTCGCGGCTCCTCAACGATCATCGTGATCACCGAATCCCAGCAGGAGCGGCACAAGCAGCCGTCTTCTTGCTGGTGCTCCCCGCCTGCACGATCCGCGGCTTCCCGCACGCGCTCGGCCAGCGCCTCGAACTTTGCCTGCCATTCTGATGCCGTTGCCTGCAGCTGTGCGCTGCGACGGCGGGCATCGTCAGCCTCGCTCTCAGCGCGTTGCTTGGCGCGGATCATCGGCCAATTCGGGCCTCCGCCATAGCCGTATGACATCGCAGTCCTCTTCCGTCCGGCGCCTCAACACCTGCCTGCCTATAACGACCCGTCGGCATGGTGCGGCACGATGTTGTGCTGCAGACAGGCGATACCGAGTCCATCGCGGGACAGTACCGACACCGGTCGGCCGGGGACGATTCAGCCGGGCGCTGCGTGAGGCGCTGTTAGCCGGCAACTCCGGAAGGGTGGCAGCGGCGGGCCTTGCGCCCAGACCCGCAGGGGCAGGGAGCGTTCTTGGTCACATTGCGCCCGGGCCCCTGTGGCAGGGAAGGGGCGGGGCGGCGGACCATGCTCTGGCCGCGGGCGCGCCAGCGTTGCAACGGCGTGGGAAACTGGCCGTCCCGCTCGAGCACCCAGGGGCCGACGGCGCTGAATGCCTCGTCCCCTGCGCCGCTGGAGAAATCGCGGATTTCCTGCTCGGTGCCTTTGAGTAGCAGTCCGGCGACGGTCGCGTAGCTCTTGCCGCGGTAGGGGCCAAATCCCTGCACCTCGAAGATGTCCCGGGCGAAGGCGGCCCCTGCCGCGAGCGCCGCACCGGCCACCTCTCCTCCCTCATCCAGCCGGTTGAACAACCGGATGAGCACGCCTTCCGCATCGCTGACTGGAAGGTCCTCCTCCTGCTCCAGGGCATCGGAGAACCGCCCGCTGATCTCGTCCGGAGTGCGGTAGGAGAACTCATCCGCCTGGCCTCGGTGTTCGAAGTGCAGGGTGAAGATGCCGGGTTGCAACTGCGACTCGTAGGCGTGCACTGCGCTGGTGGACCTAAAGCCCGCGAACCGCACCATGGGGTCGCGCACCGTTCCCTTACGCATCTCGTCTCCCAGGCGTGAGCGATGGGAGTACAGGTAGGGGCACACTTGTGCCGCATACAGTGCGCACACCTCATGCACTGGGGCCTCCCCGCTGATGACGGAGGCCGGCAACGGCCCGTCCTGGAAGACCATCTGCCAGCGCAGCTCGTCCGCGAAGGGCATGCCGCACACCGCACACCAGTCGAACGCGGCCAATGCCAGCTTGCGCCGCTCGCTGATGCCTCCGAAATGCACCTCTTGCGGGCTGCGGTCAACCGTCGCAATCACCGGATAGCCGCGGCGGTCAACCTCAAGGTGGCTCATCCTTCGGGGCAACGCAACCGTCCCCTGCGGCGTGTGCTTCACTCTCATCCCCCTTCACACTCGGCCCGATCACGCTCAGGCCGTACGAACAAGAACTCATCATGCAGGCCAAACCGGCAGACGTCTCCGCAAAGACGATGCACGAGCCCAATCTCCCTCCCGGGCCACCCCGCTCTTGCCCGCGACGGAGCAGCACCTGCGTGCCTATCGTCCGGGTGGACATGAGGACGACAGCCGGGCAACGCCTGCAGCCGCCCGACCGCGTGTCCGGGCCGTGGCGCTACCGGCTGCAGTAGACGGTGAAGTCGCCGGCGCTGGTGTCCCGGACGAACTTTTCCGCGCCGGCAAGTAGCAGGAGTTGCTCGTTGGTGGCCTTGCGGGCCTGAAGGCCGGGTTGGGCGATGACGGTGTGGAAGCGGGGCCGCAGCAGGCGGGCCTGGTCACGGATGGCGAACAGGGCCTTAGGTTCGCCGACTTCGTATGCCGAGATGCCGCCGTTGCGCTGGGCGTACCGGATGGCTCGGTTGTGCAGATGGTCCAGCAGGGGCAGGGCGTTCCCGCGCCGCCACTTGGCGCTGCGCATGGCCTGGCCGCACACCTCGTACAAATCGTTCAGCCGTTTGCCGGGCGCGGGCTTGGAGGAGTACTTGCAGTGCACGAGCGTCACATCCAGGCAGCGGCCGTCGACCCTGAGACCGACGAGGTCGGCTGCCTCGCCCGAGCCGTCGTCGTCGAGGAGGACGTCGAAGGAGCCGGTGGCTTGCAGGTGGGCCGACATGTAGTACTGGATGGAGTCGGTCCGGCGCTCGGGCTTTTGTGACTCCTTGCTGAGGTCCACGCCTTGCCAATCCAGTGGCGTGAGCAGAGCCGGGTCGTAGGGGCGGCGGGCGTAGCGCGGGGCGATGAGTTTGCCCTCGTCGTCGATGAGGCGGTCGCCCTCCAGAAACAGGTCGGGCCTGTGCGCGTTGAGCCATTCCTCCAGCGGCTCCGGCTCGGCAGTGGGGCCGCTGGAGACGATGACGGCGTCCTGCTCGCGCGGCCGGTAGACTAGGCCTTTGGTGCCGTAATCAGCCTGATAGGCGACCCGCCAGGCGGGGGTCGTCAGGGAGAACAGGAACGGGCCGGTGGGGGAGTAGTCGTCGACCTCGAAGTCGACGTCGGTGAGCGCGTAACGGACGTTTTCGTAGGTGAGGGTGTACCGGTCGCGGGAGCCGAGGTAGACCTGCCACGGCCATTCCACGCCCAGCAGCGCGTACGGCGGCCGTGCGGTGATGTCCTCGGGGATGATGAACCCGTCGAAGACCTGCTCCAGGTTGATGGTGCTGTCCAGCAGCTTGGTGCCCTGCTGGTCGCACCAGTCGGTCCAGGCCTTCAGGCTCGGCGCGGTGGTGGGGGACCAGAACCGGCCCGAGTGCGCCGCGCTGATCGAGACGCTGTCGCCGTCGTCGAAGCCGGACGTGGCAATGTGGGTCTGGCTCTTGTGCTCCTGGGCGGTGGTGAAGCCCTGCGAGACGTCACTGCCGACGTGGAGGGAGAAACGCGTGAAGTAATCGCGGGCGTCTTTGAGGCCGACGTTGGTGGGCACCAGCCGGTCCAGGCGGGCCAGCACCCGGAAGGTGCGCTTGCCGTTGATCAGTTCGCAGTCCTCGCCCAATACTGCCTCGGCCAGGTCTTTGTAGGTGCTCGACTTCTCCGAGCCGTGGATGTACAGCAGCCGCCTGGTGGTGTCGAAGTAGAGCACGATCAGCTCGTAGACGACCTGCTCCAACTCCTGCGGGGCGCCCCAGCGCACCGGGGTGCGGCGTTCGATGACGTACCAGGCGACGGGGGAGTCCTCGCCGCCCAGGGCCATCCGGTCGTCCAGGACGCGCTCGTTGTCCTTGCACAGCGCGAGGGCGGCCTCGGGTTTCCACTCCGGGGTGGACGCGCGGTAGGCGACCGCGCTCATCTTCGGCTCCAGCACGCTGACCGCTACGTCTTCGGGCGCGCCGGTGAAGGTGGTGTCGAAGGCGCTGGTCTCCTCCGCGGCCAGGGTGGCGCGGTCGGTGAGGTCGCGCAGCAGATGATTCCAGTCGGCGTCCTCGCGCAGTAGGCGGCGCAGTGGTGAGGCGCCTGCACCCGGTTCCTGCGCGACGAAAACGGTGGCCTCGCCCAGTCCGCCCGCGGCCCGGGTGAAGCGGCCGATGAACTGGATCATTGGGCTCAGACTTTTGCGGGCCGCGTGCATGGCCGCGATCTTCAGGGCGGGCTCGTCGAATCCCTCGCCGAGCATGTCGACGCAGATGATGACGCGGCACTCGCGCTCCCGCAGCGCCTGCACGGCCGCCTTGCGGCGGGTGACGCCCACGTTCTGGTGGACCACGGTGGGATTGAATTCGGGCGCCAACTCCTGGTAGAGCAAGCCGAGTTCCTCCGCCTTCGGGATGCTCTCGGCCCGCGCCATCAGCAAGTGGTCGTGCCCCACTGCCCGGTCGGCGCGCAACTGGCCCACGGCCAGCTCGGCCAGCTCCCGGTCGACGTCCTCGATACCGAACACCGCCCGGTAGTTGATGCGTGTGAAGTAGCCCAGCCGCTGGGCCTCCCGCAGGGGGAAACGGAACACGGTACGGCCGGGCAGGCGGCGGCCATCCTCCCTGAACGGGGTGGCGGTGAACAACAGCACCGGACGCTCGGAGAAGTCATCGATTACCCGCGCCCAGGTTTCCGCGGGGGAGTGATGCGCCTCGTCCACGATCAGATGGGAGAACGAGGACAGCAGAGCCATCCGCACATTTCCCACGCTCCTGTTGAGGATCTGTGGGGTGGCGACGACGACATTGCACGCCTGAACGAACCGGGCCGCCTCCTCCGGGTCCTTGAACCCGCGTTCGAGCCGGCCCACCCGCGGCCGCAAGGCGGCGGGCATGACGATCTCCTCCTGCTGCAGGATGCCGAGCGTTTCGAACTTTCCCGCGATCTGGTCCCGCAGCGCCGCACTGGGCACCAGCACCAGCAGCCGTTCCATCCGCGCCGCCACCAGCAACGCCAGCATGGTCTCGGTCTTGCCGGTGCCGGTGGGCATAACCACGATGCCGGGATCGGCAAGCCCCGCGGCCCAATGGCCCATCACCGCGTGCAGGGCGCCGATCTGCGGGCGGCGCAGGCTGCGCGGCTCACCGTACGGACGAAAGCCGATGGCCTCCCGATACGACTCCACCACCGTCTGTGGCGCACAGGCAAGGCTGCCCTGCCAGCGCACATCCCGGCCGGAGCGGCTGGGCAGCACGGCCGTCAGACCATTGGCTGCGTCAGATGCCGTGCGCACCGCGGGCCAGCTGCCGTAGGTGTTGGAGACACGCAGTAGCCCGTCCTCGTCCGTGACGTTCAGCGTGCTGCCGGGGACTAGGAGTTGGCGGACCTTGTTGTGCTCGAATCGCTCTTCAGCCCACACGGGCTGGGTGCTCACGTTCATACGAAGGGCTCTCTGTTGCGGATCTGGGCACCAGCCGGCGGTGGGCCGGGCAGGCCGGGGAAGGCAGATGCGAGAGTCACGGGATCGGCTTCCGCAGCCGGGACGGTGCCCGGGGTTCAGCGCCGGTGTGCGCGCTCGGGAGAGCGCCGGGGGACGTTGAGGAAGTCCTCGAACCAGTTGTCCGGCTGCAAGGCGGGGGGGATGGGAGAGGACTCCGTGCCGTCCGCTCCACCGGAGCCCTCGCCGTACTTGCTGTCGTACAGCCACAGCACGTCGTGGTCTTGGAAGAAGAAGTCCGAGCAGGCGTCGAAGTCGTAGTCGTCACGGTGCTTGGGCAGCGCTGCATGCGCGCTGCCGCCATCTTCCAGGTGGGCGGGCGCGTCGCCGAGGGCAAGGTGCAAGACTATCTCCTCGGCCGCGCAGGAGGGCCGCGGCCAGCTTCCGCGCTTGAGGTCGCCTGCCAGATCGTCGCAGGCCCGGGCCACGTTGCGCCGCCACTGCATGCTCTGGCGCCACGTCACCTGTGGCAGACGGGCAAAGAAGCCCCAGGCACCGTCATCGTCCTCGGTGACGGGACGATCGCCCAACTCGGCGGCGTCGTCGTAGGCTGCCTCAGCAAGCTCGTCCAGCGCGCTGAAGAGCAGATCGGCCGTGCGCGGCGTGAAAGTCCAGCGGCACTTCTGGCAGTCTTCCTCCTCGCAGTCGCATGCCGCGGGCAAGGCGAACAGCGAGGCGAAGTCCGGCTGCGGCTCCTCGGGCACAGCCGCAGTGGCACCGGGGTTTCGCGGGGAAGCAGCATAGGGGTTGGCGGCCTGCTGGAGCCGCCAGCCGGTACCGAAGTTGATGCGTACAGGTTCGGTCGACCAGTCGGCGACCTCGTCTCCCCGTGCGGACAGCAGCAGTCCGCCTTCCTGCGCATCTGTCAGCCAGTCCATGCCGGGCAACTCTCCCGTGGTCTCGGCAGCGAACATGACCGCGCCCACGAGGTCGTGTGGATCGTCCTCGCCCAGTTCCTCATCCGGCATCGGCTCCCAGCCGCCGGCTGTCGCGGCAGCGAGCACCTTGGTCTGGTCGTACACGTGGAACTCACGCAGTTGCACCACCCGGACCACCGGGCCCGGCAGGTCGGCCAGCCGGGCGTCCTTCGGTGAGCGGGTCGCCGAGACGGGAAGCTCGGGCTCGTCCTCTGCCGGCTCTTCGAGCGGGTCGTCGGCGGGCCACGCGAACAACGTCTGGGCGGCGCTTGGCCACACGCCGGCCCGAGCGCGCTCCAGGGCCTGACGGAAGGACGAGGCCGGGGCGTCCGGCAGCGCCGTGGCGATCTTGTGTGCCGTGATCTTCTGCCGTTCAGTGAGGGCTCCGTTGAGAGCGGCGGACGACAGCAACCGGGCCGCATGCTGGGCCACGTGGGCATCCCGGCAGGTGAACACGGCCTGCACGCAGGCTGGCCCATTCGCATGGGCCAGCAGGACAAGGACACGGCTCTTGCTGCTTGCGTGCTCGCAGAAGAACGTACGGGGCACGGCCGAAACCGGTGGGGCTGTCACAGGAGCGCTCCAACGACCGCGGCCAGCCAGGGGCCAACCGCACACGACAGGGAAAGCTGCTGGTAGGCGCGGTACAGCCGCATCTCCGGGCAGCGCAAGAATCGAAACGTGACTGGTGCCGTCGATACGATCGACAACCCGGGTCCGTGAAAGACCATAGCCGGTCGGCACGTCTGGGTAAGGCGTTTCAGCACCATTTTCCCGGCAGGCCAGCGCAGGACCCACAGGATGCCTGCGCCACGCGCGCTCCGGACGGGCACAAGTCTTTCATTCTGGGTCGCATCCGCGGCGGTTGTCAGACCTGCCCACTACCCTCCCCAGACATGACTGCATCCCGCCGTCCAGCACGCGAACTGCCCGGTGACCCGGCTCGGTTGCGCCTGGTCTACACGCACGGCCATCCCATCGAGCCCTACGACTTCGAGGACACCCTGGAGCAGTGGCACGTCTCGGTGCGCCTCTTCCACGAAGAGGACGAGGAGTGCCCCCAGGGGTGCAGCGAGGTCTGCGAGCGGGCCATCGAGGAGGGCACGGAGATCGGCTACCTGCTCTTGTGCCGGCTGCGTGACTACACCGCGGACAACCGATGGGAGGCCGCCGACGCCCAGTCGGGTGATCTGGAATCCATCGCCTCCACCCTCCTCGACCCCCGGACCGGGCAGTACACCGATGCCTTTGACGAAGCCATCGAATGCCCGGTCGGTGACCTGCTGATCCTCGACCGAGTCGTCCTGGACCGGCTGTGGCGCGGCTTCGGACTCGGTCCCGTCCTTGCAGCAGAGGCGATCCGGCGCCTGTCCGGCGGCTGCTGCGCGGTGGCCGCCGAACCCGGCATGGCCGAGTGGCCCGACAACCGGGAGGAGGTGTCCGAGTCCTACCGGCAGCAAGCCCGCCGCAAGATCGCTGCGTTGTGGGAGAGCATCGGATTCACCCACTTCCAGGACGGCATCTACCTGCTGGACCCCGCCCTGCGGCAGCCGGGTGAGCTGCTGGCCCAGAAGCGGCAGGAACTGCTCCAGCTCGCGCAGGCCTACCGTCCACAAGCCACCGCACTCACGATCGTTCCCGAGCCCGAGCCCGAGCCCGAGCCCGAGCCCGAGCCCGAGCCCGTTCCCGAGCCGACGAGTGCGGCAGCGCGAGGAGTCCTTGCGGTGGATCAGCAACCGCGGCCGCGGGAGGGCTGGCTGAAGACCATCGGGAGTGTGCGCGCCCAGGACACCCTGCTCTATCTGCAGGGCCGCTGCCAGCAGGCCGGGTGGGACAGCCGCGACAAGCGAACAGCGCTGGCCCTGGCCGCCGAAGTGACGAGCGAAACGGATCTGCGAGGCCTGGGCGCGCGGATCCGAGACGTCCACTTCGGACTGCACAAGGCGTTTGCCGACGCGGTGACCTTCTCCGCTGACTCCTTTGACGTGAGCCCTTTCCGGGCAGATCCCAGCAGGCTGGGGCCGCTAGCCGGAGTGTGGGTGTACGGGTCGAACCTGCACGGCCGGTATATGGGCCGTTCCCACGGGGTGGGCGACGCCTGCCAGCATGCAAGATCTCTGGGGCCGCACCTGGAGCGGATCTCCCTCGCCCAGCTGCTGGAGCTGGGGGAGTTCTGGCGGTGGAACGGGCCCATGTGCTCGTTCTGCAGCGGCTGGTCGGGGCAGCGGCTGACCGAAGAACAATACGCCCACTACCTGAGCGTCACGGCGACCTCGCGATCGTCCGCCCCCTGAGCGCCCGCCCGTTAGGGGCGGCGCGGAAGCCGAAGGGGCGGGGAGGGCGGGGCCAGCCCCGGCCTGTGATCGGATCGGGGAGACGAGCAAGGCGTGGCCCCGCCTCGGCGGGCAGGAGACAGCCAGCGTTCAGCCCGGTATCCCGGGCGCGTCGGCTGCGGCCCGCGAGAACTGCGGGCAGAACCGGTCTGCTGGCATCTGGACGCCTTCGCTGGCCCTCCGTGGTCCCGGGTGCGTGGGCCGCCAGCTGCGGTGCCGAGCCGCCCGACGCGCGTGCGACGCGCCGACGGATCTTGAGCAGGTCGGGTGCTGACACCGTGATTTCGTCAACGCCCGTTCGAGGGGGTACGACGTCACCGGGGGAATGGCACCACTCGCAGGGGTGGCTGCTGCCCCCTTCGGCGGTGTCCCGCCCTCTAGCATCGACGCTCATGTCCACAACCAGTTCCTCCGCCGGCGCCCGGGTCATCTACGCGCTGGTTGATCCCCGGGACAACACCCAGCGATATCTGGGCCAGATCCCCGTCCCCACCCAGCTGTCACTCGCGCAGGCTGTGTTGAAGAAGCGGCCCACCGCCCATGCGGTGGCCACCTGGGTGTGTGAGCTGGAGGAAGCCGGCCACACCCCGGCGGTGGAGGTCGTCCGAGCTCAGGTGCCGGCCGCCGAAGTGAAGCGTGTCCTTCAGGAGGAGCTGACCGAGCGCCTTGCCGCGGGCGTTCCGCTTTTGAACGAGCAAGGCGCTGCCAAGGGACGCAGGCTGCGCCAAGAACGGGTGATGGCGCAACGTGCAGCCGACGCGGCCACCGCCTGGGCTGAGATGGCAACCAGCCTGCGCGCACGTCTGGGCGGGCCTCTCCCGCCGAGCTCCCCGACGGTGATGCGTCTGCCTGAGCCGGTCAGGACCCACATCCCCCTGCTGCCCGACATCGATCGCGAAGCTTTGAGCTTTTCCGAACGCTGGCACACCCGGGAGCATGTCGAGCGCCTGGAAGCACCGCTGAGCCACACGGCCGATGCGCTGTTCTATGAGCTGCACAACCTCCACAGCTACGGCGACAAAGGCCCCCGCCAAGAGGTGAGCTCCCGCATCTGCTCCATCGCGCTCCGTCGACCACGCACTGACCTTGATCACCTGGAGCAGATGATCGGACTCGTGCCCTGGTGCATGTATGCCGCCGCACCCTGGTATCGCATGGCCCAGACTGGCGGGCTGGTCCAGACCCCGGCCGAGTTCATCCGGTGGCTGGGCGACACTCCGGCCGCATCCGCACTGCAACTGCTGGCCGGTGAAGAAGGCCAGTTGCGCCTCATGCTCGAGCATTGCCACGGCGACGGGCGGGAGCGCCCGGAGGTCTGCCTGCTTGCCACCGCCGTCGCCCACTGCCACCTGGACGTTCCGCACCCGCTTCAGGACCAGGTGCGCTTCCTGCTCGCGGATCTGTTGCCCACCCCGATGCTCACCCAGCCGATGGCGGATCTGCTGCTGCGGCTGGACCCCCAGGCCCTGCGCGCGCTGGGGCCGGATGTGGCACCGGAGACGGACGAACGGCTGAGGCTGGCGGCGGGCACCACGGCACGGGTTCTGGCCGACCTCGCGGCGCACCGTGCCTTCAGCGGCAACCGCCAGGTGCGGCAGGCTGCATGGCGGGCGTCGGGCCGAGCACCCACGGTGGACGTGCCCGACTTCCGTGGCTGGTCCGGCCCGACCGTACCGACCATGCGGGTCGTGTCCGCCAACCTGGTCCACGCCGGCGTCTTGGCGGCGCCTGGGGGCCAGTCGGGTACCGAGTACGTCGCCGGTGTCCAGCGCCTGCTGGCGCCCGACTACGACTCCCGTGCCGCGCGCCGGCTGACTGGCGAGCCGGCCGACGGACGCGAAGACCCGGTCGGCCAGCCGCACTGACTGTTGTGTCGGTCAGGCTGCCTCACCTTCCAGTTGGGCGGGGATGTAGCGGTTGCTGCGGTCCAGGCGGATCTCGCGCACCCCGGTCAGCGGGCGGGTCAGAGGATCGTTGACCGCGGCGATGATCTGCATCGGCGTCCCGTCCGCGTCCGCGTCGGCGGCCGCGTCGGCGAGCTGCTCCATGAGCCGCTCGGCCATCTGCCCGTCCAGTCCCTGGCCGCCTAGGCCGCTGAGCGGCGAGTCGACCATGAAGAACAGCGGGAGCAGCACCGTCGGCACCGAACGTGCCAGATCGCGCAGAGCGAGCATGGCGCAGAGGTTGGCCAGGGTCTGCGGGCCGCCGGCCACCGCCTGGTCGTCGAAGGCCAGCCCGTCCACGTGGGGCAGGAACGTCTCGGGGTCGATGTGGGCGTGGCGCACGTCGGGGTTGACCGCCCTGAGCCGGGCCAGGAAGTGGTGCGACCACTGCTCCACCAGACGCTTAAGCTCGGTAGCGAGTTTCTTCTCCGCCTCTTTCCACGCCTCGTGCGCCTGGTCCTTCGCCTCCAGCAGCCGGTCCCGTTCTGCCTCCAGCGCCGCCAGCACCCCGACCTCCTTGATGCGCTCCTGCAGCTGCTCCAGGCGTCCGGCCAGGTGAGCGGCCTCCTTCTCGTGCGTGAGGGCGGACGCCCGGCAAGGGTTGAGGGTGGAACGCGTGAAGTCACCAATCGACTGCTCTACCGCCCGTACCGTTTCCCGGGCCGCATCTTCCGTCTCCTGTGCCCGTGCCAGCTCGGTTTCCAGCCGCCCGCAGGCTTGCCGGGCCGAGGCGAGCGACTTTTCCGCCTCCGCGAGGAGGGCCGCCTGGCCCGCCAGCCGCTGCGCGTGCAGCGCGTCTGGCTGTTTGCACACCCGGCAGTGGTCATTGGGAAGGCCGTCCGCCTGCAGCACCTGAGTGCACTGCGGGCAGTGCTGCGGCACGGACGCCTGCTTGCGGAGCCCCTCCAGGCGGCCTTCCAGACGTCCCTCATGGCGCAGGGCCTGCCGTAGCCGCTCCTCCACAGCGCCGGTATGGCGGCGCGCCGACTGGTGTGCCGTCTTCGCTTGGTCGCGCTGCTTGTCCAGCTCGGCCACGTGTCGCTGATGCTTACTCAGCTCCCCCTGAGCCTGCTTCACCCGCTCGGCCGCGGCCGCGTGCTCCTGCTTCCATAGCTGCTCGGTCGCCTCCAGGTCCATCGGGCCGGGCAGCCCGGCGTCACGGCGCGCCGCGAGCATCGCCGCGGCCGACGCCTTCGCCTGTGCGTGGGCCGACTTGGCCTCCTGAAACCGCTGCTGGAGGGCGTCGATGTGCTCGTCGTGCAGGCCCAGCAACACCCGCCCTGTCAGCCGGCGGACCGCGTCGCTTCCTCCGCCCAGGTAAGCGGTGGCAATGGTGGACTGCCGCAGCGCCATCCACCGCTCCACCTCGGCCAGCCCGACCCGGCCCCCGCCGCTGCCCAGGATCGGGATCCCCAGCAACTCCATCACGAACTCGCTGGCGCTTTGCTCGCCGCCGCGCCCGCGAGCGACCGGCCGACGCACCTCGCCGACCGCCGGGTCGCTGAGATTTTCGAAGGATACATAGCCGCCCCGGTGCACCGCCGGCCGCGTCGCCTGCCACCGCGTACCGCCGACACGGAACACCAGACGGACCTGGGTACACGCCCGCACCGCATGCATGATCTTCCCGCTGTTCAGGCCCAGCGGATACAGCAGCGACTCGAAACCCGTCGACTTGCCGGACCCGGAACAGCCCACGAGCAAGGTCACCACGCCGGTGAAAACCTGACCCACCCAGTCGCCTTGGACCTGGAATTCGTGTCGCTCGATGATGAAAGACCGCCTACGCACCGCGCACATCTCCCTCCGCCCGGCCCGCATGGCCGAGTGCCCTGGCGCCAACGAACAGCGCGCGCCGCACGAGACGGGCGCCGTCGCATCTCATCCGCACGGATGATCAGCCACCCCGCGTTCTCGGGCGTGACCTTCCGGCCGGGCAGCCTCGCGCAGGCACCTCCGAGGGAAAGACCGCCGCCACGACACCGCGCTGCCCACGCACGATCCCGAAGCGCCCGCTGGAAGGCACCCACAGGTGGTGCTGCGGGGGGTCTTGCGAAGCGTCAACCCGGCATCGTGGCGGAGAGTTGACGTGACGTCATCACCAGGCAGACGCCCTTGTCCGACGGCAGAAGCGGAGCCTGCCGGAACGGGCGTCATACGCCTAACTGTCGGGATCGCGTACATGCTCGACCATCACACGAAGTAGCGAGAAGGTGATCACATTCACCGCTCTTCGTCTCATCGGTCGTTGTCCTGTGGGAAGAGACACCGTCGGCCAAAGGGGCCAGGTCATCTCCGTGACGAAGCAGGGGTCATCCATGGGACGTACGAAGAAGAACAAGCCGCGCCACAAGCTGCGCGGACTGCACGACGCCAGCCAGCGCCGAAGCACCAAGACACGCGCGGCGCAGATCGCCTGGACGCCGCTGAAGCAGGCCTGCGGCTGTGTAGTCGACTGGGGATGGAGCAGCCAGACTGCCGACCCGATGACATTCACAGACTGGTACACCAGCCGCCTGACCTCCCCTGGCACACCGATCCCGTGAACGGGGCATCCGGCGCCGCTCTGCCCAACGAACTGACCCTCCAGCCGCACGGCACCAGCGTGCTGCTGCACGCGCGCAAGGCCGCAGCCGACCGCCACGAGCTCGGTGGCGAACTCGCCACCCGCCTCACCCACGTACTGGAGACTGCCAGCCGGGGGAAACTGGCACTTCTGGACGACGCGCCGGCCGGATTCCGCAGCTGGCTGATCGCCAACACCGACGATCCAGCCCAAGCCTGGCTCGACCACGAGCTGTGCGAGATCGTCCTCAACCAGGGCCGCTCCGCCCTGCCGCGGGAGCTGCTCGAGCACCTGCCCGAACAGCTCCGGACTTCTTCCCCCGAAAGCCCTCAGCCGGAGAGCGCGGCCTGCAACATCTGCTCCTTCTCCGCCGCCAATGGCGGCATCCTGTGCGCCTGCGGGCACGACTGGTCGTGCCATCCCGGCAACGCAGGGCAGGGTGAGCCGTGCTCGCACTGCCCCTGCACCGACATGCATCACCTCTGACCCCTCCAGCCCCACATGCAACGGAGCCACGCCGTGAATGGCACTGCAAGTACCCACCCGCTCGCATCACCGCCCAGCAATCCCACCGCCACTCCCTTCTCGGCCTGGGCCCTCATCGAGGAGTCCTCCCGCACTCCCGCGCACCGCTGCAGCGACTGGGTGGTCTATCACTCGGCCATCCTGGGAATTCCTATTGCCCGCACTAAGGGTTGTCCCGTAAATGATCTTTGGCAGGCTGGGTGACCTGCCAGTTTCTGCGTCACCCGGCGAGGGTGAGGTTGTGCAGGCGGGCGATACCGAGCATGGCGTGGTGAACGCCGGCGCCTTTCAGTCGGCAGTCGCGAAGGATCTTCCAGCCCTTCATGCGGGCGAAGACGTGCTCGACGCGGGCGCGGACCTTGCGGTGGGAAGCGTTGTGTTCTTCCTTCCAGGCCGGGAGGTCGGCCTGGCCGCGTTCGCGGCGGTGTGGGATGACCAGGCCGGTGCCTCGATAGCCGCCGTCCGCGATGACTGTGGCCTTCCCGATGGTGTCTTTCGCGCCGGACAGTTCCCACGCCTTGCAGTCGTTGCGGTTGCCGGGCAGCGGTCGGCCGACGGCGACGACGAGCCGGGTGTCGGCGTCGATGACGACCTGGTGGTTGGTCGAGTACCGGTAGTTCTTCGACTGCTCGGCGATGGTGTGGTCGCGGGTGGGGACGAGGGTGCCGTCGACGATCAGCACGGTGTCCTTGCGGAACCGCTTGCGTTGCTGGAGCGCGAGCGCGGGCCCGAGGTGATCGATGATGCGGTCGGCGGCGGACTTGGACACCCCGAACAGCGGCGCCAGTTGGCGCAGGGTCAGGTTCGTCCGCCAGTACGCGGCGACCAGCAGCACGCGGTCCTCCAGCGGCAGGCTCCACGGCCGGCCCTTGCGCACCGGGTCCGCACCTTCACGCCGCAGAGCGGTGATCAGCTTGCCGAACTGGCGCGGGCTCAGCCCGGTGAACGGGGCTATCCAGGAGGGCTCCGACGCCGTGATCACACCAGACACAGCAAGATCATCTCATCCGTGACCAGCAGTTACGGGACAGCCCTTAGCGTTCTGGCTGCCGTCAACCTTTTGGCATCCGGTTGTCTGCTGCTCGAGCAGCGCAAGCTCTCGATCGAGACCGCCAGCTTGGACGGCGTGGTGATCAGCGACACCCGGCGGCGCTTCCACCTCGGGGCAGGACCCTGGGGTGACGCTCACAGACTCTGTGACCAGCCTCGGTGCCCTGAACGGCCCGCCTGCTACCGGACTCTGTGCGAGGCGCACACGATTGCGGGCGGTGACGAGACTGTCCGCGAGCAGACCGCCCTGTTCGCCGTGCGCCACCGCGAGGAGCGGGACTGGGTGAGCCATGTCGAAGGTGACCTCATGGCGGAGCTCATGGAGGCCGCGGTCACGGCGGGCTTGCCCGCTGCCGAGCACGCCCAGTACTTCGCCGAGCGGCTCAACCTTGCCGACGCCGACACTGCCGACGACTGGGACTACCAAGAGCACGAGCTGGCGATCAACGCAGACCAGGTTCGTCTCCTGCACTGCGTGATCCCCCCGGCCCGTGCCGATCAGTGAGCAGCGGGGCGTGCCCCGGCAGATCGGCCCGCTCGACCCACTGAAACTGCCCGGTCCTCCACAGGATTTGAGGCTGGAGTTCTCTTGTAAACACTGGCGCGTATGGGCTGGTGGCAAGAGGAACACACCCTGGGAGCGTTGACGGACTGGAGTACAGCTCGGCCCCTGGCGTCGAGGGTCTTCGCAGCCTGGGAGGACCGGGTAGCAAGATCCATCAACTTGGCCTGGAAGGACACTACGACCTCCTGGTGCTCTTCAATGTGCAACTGGACCATCCCTGGGAAGGGTTCGGCCTCGGCGCCTTCCTGGCCGCAGAGGCCTTGGACTTCCGTGGCTCGAGATGCCGTCTGACCGCTCTGGACCTCGACGAGGAGGACTCACCCTGAGGCCGCCTGGTGCGGGCCGCGGGATTCCATCGGCTTGGCGGCTGGATGGCCGTCCGTAGCTGCGTCAGCTCGCACGACGATGGGCATCGCCGGCAACTGGCCCTGCAACACTCCCAGGTGCCCGGCTCGCGGAGCCGGCGCGGGTGTCCATGCCGAACCTCCCTTCTGAGCGGGGGGATTCGCCTCACTGGCGGTCGTGCTGACGCGCGGCCCTTGGTGGCTGGTGCGGGGTGCGCGCGCATCCCGCACCAGCCACCAGGAACCTTTCAGGGCGCCTGCAGCAGACAGGGTGCCTGAGCCAGGGACGGTTTGGGAGTGATCCGTACCTGGCCCCATTGAGCGGGATCCGTCGGGGCCAGGTCGGACGCCGTCGCCGGGCGGCCACCGCAAGTGACCGCGTAGTGCTCGGCCAGGAGCTGCAACAGCGCTTCAGCGTCGCGCACGCCGTCCTTGTATCCCCACCAGTCGTCGTCTTCGCAGTTTTCGTACCCGTAGTGGCCGTCGCTGCGGCACATCTCCTCGTAGTTGATTTCCTGCTGGAATGAGGTCCGCAGCAGGACAAGGACAGAGTTGTCCCTCCCGACCATCACCGCTGCCCGATCCTCCGGGTCCTCCCAGCCGGCGATGACGGCGCGGGCGGCCTCGGCTAGCCGGTCAGCCTCGAACAGGGCGTGGATTTCGGCGGCTTCGATCCGTCCAGCGGTCTCACGGATGAGCTCGTCCGCAGCGACACCCGCCCGGTATGCCCGCAGCAGCCGCCAGCGCAGATCGTCCCGTACGTCGTCGTAGCCGCTCAGGGCTGACTTCAGATACGCCCGGGCTTCCTGCTCGGGGGACGGCGTGTACACGGCAATGACCTTGTCAGGGGTGTCGCCGGAGCCTTCTTCCACGAGCCGGACACGCACATCCATTGGGCCATCGCGTACCACGCGCGCGAGGTACTGCTCGTCGATGACGGTGTCGAGAGCCTCGTTGAGATCGTCTTGGGCGCGTTCCTGGACAGTGCCCGGAAGCCATTGGCTGTCGTCCTCGTACATCTGCTCGCTGCGGGGGGCCTGCGAGTAGTAGGGATCCATCACCTGGTCGTAGCGCTGCCAGGGGCCGTCCTGGCCGTCGTCATCTCGGAAACGCACTTCCAGCCATGTGCGGTACTGCTCCATCAGGCATTCCCTGTTCTGAGGTGGGGCGCGGCACGCCAGTGCGGCGCGCTGCGCCTGGGGGGAAAGAGAAAAGAGAGACATGAGAGGGACAGGCCCGTTGTCCGGCCTGGGGCCTATGGGGCCGCAGCGGCACTGGGGGACCGACCTGGCCGGCAGGCAGCACGGCCCGCTTGCGCGCTACCGCGACCCGCGAGGACAGGCTGGGCGGTTGGCCGGGAGCGTTCAGTGCTCCTTGAGGAGCGGGGTTCGGCGCAGGAATTCGGTGCGCAGCGCCGTGATGACCGTGTCTGCCTGCTGCTGGGTGGGCAGGGCGACCGGGTGGCGCGGCCAGGGGAGGGAGGACCATTCGAGGTGCGCCGCGGCAAGCCGCTGCACTGGATCGGCCGTGGCGGCCGGCGGGCTGTGCCGTGCCCGGTCGGCGGCCTGCCGGAACGCTGGGGCCAGCCGGTGGAGTTGCAGCGGGTCGAAGATGAGCAGGTGAGGGGTGGCCGCGTAGGGCGGAGCTGCGACGACGGCGACGTGTCCGACGTAGTCCATGAAGAACAGACGATCGCTCCGCTGGCCCAGTACCCGCCGCATCTCCTGCTGCCAGGGCTGGGAAAGAAGCCACGTCTCCTTGGCTCGTGCCAACTCGGTGCTGTCCTCACTGGCGGCCCCAGCTCGGAAGGCGGGCAGAAGGCCCCAGTACTCCTCTTCTGCTGCGCAGGCTGCCTTTTGCAAGGTCGACACGAACGAGTCGACGGTCTCGGCGGGCAGGGTGAGGACCGTGGGGGTTTTGGTGAGGGGACCAGTTCTAACGATGAGGACGCCTGGCGAGGTTCCGATCTCGGTTGCGTCCGCTACCACGATGGTGGGCGCCTGGCGGGGGCGGGCGGCTTTGGCTTTGCGCTTGGCCACGGGGAGAAGGTTCCTTCGGGGAAGTGGCGGCAGGTCGGCCGCCGACGGGGGCGGGGTGTCTAGCAGAGCGCGGCTGCCGGTGCCTGTCGCGCTGCCGTAAGCGGTGCCTGACATGGAGTGCAACGAGCGGATGATCTGAACGGATGCGTGTCAGATCTGCAGAATCGGATCATCATCGAAGCGGCCCACCAGCTGGCTGTCGAGCAGCTCCTCGGTGATGGCCTCGATGCCGGTCTCGATGGCCTCCTGCGCGGCCTGGCACACCAGGTACGACAGCGGCTTCATGTAGCCGCCGGTACGACGGTGCAGGTGGGCGGCGAGCTTGAGCAGGTCGCCCGGACGGTGCTGGTGCAGGCGCAGGTCCTGATCGAGGGCCTTGACGACCTGGTGGAACAACTCGTAGTCGTCTGCGCTGTAGGGGATCGGGGTGACAGCCAGGGTGGGGATGCCGCCTGCGCCGCCGCCGTCGGGCGGTGCGGGTCGTTTGCCGCGCCGGGCCTCGTTGACGATCTCGCGGGCGCCGGGCCCGCAGTAGACGAAGGAAACGTTGCATTCGGCGGCGAGGTAGCCGAAGTAGTCGAAGGCCGTCTTCAGTTCGGAGTTGTCCAGCCGGTCGATGCCGTCGACGAGGACCAGGCGGGTGCCGCGGGTCTTCATGACGTGGCAGACGGGTCCGGTCATGTCGGTGCTGCGCTGGCTGGTCTCGGGGTCTTTGGTGTGCTTGTGGCCCAGGAACTCGGCGAACGGGACCGACATGTCCAGCCTGCTGCTGGGGGCCAGCGGGGTGTTGATGTGGATGACAGGGATCCGTTTGGGGTCGGCGGGCAGCCGGTCGCGGATGAGGCCCTCGTAGGCCCGGCCGATCTGCCGTAGCACCGTGGTCATCCCGGTCTCGCCCGGTCCGTCGACGGCCAGGTGCAGGGGCCCCTCGCTGCGGGGGCCGCCCACCAGCCATAGTCGCCGTGCGACGGCGACCGCTTTCGTCAGGGCCGGTGTCTGCACGGTGCGCATGGTGGCGTGGTAGAGGATGCGTGGGTCGTCGAGCCCGAGGGGGTGTTCCGTTTGCGGGCAGGCTGCCAGGTCGGGCGGGTCGATGACGCGGTCGAGCTGGGCCAGCCAGCCCGGGTGGGTCGTCGGCGGCAGGAACCGGCTGGTGGCGTCAGGGGTTTGAGGGAAAGCCATGGCATGCGTCCTTGGAGACAGTCGGCGGTGGCCGGCGCTCGGTATCCGCGCCGGTCACCGCTCGCAGACGGGGAAGGAGAGCTAGGACTGTTCGACGGAGGCGTGGCCGCGGCCCTCGCTCGGCTGGGGTGGGCCCGACGGGCTGGCCGGCAGCGCGAGACGCACAGCCGGCGCGTACAGCTCGCGCGGGTCGACGTCCATGACGGGCAGGCTGGCCACGCTGTGGTAGGCGGGGGCGGGGATGCCGCGATAGGGGTCCTGCACCGGCGCCGGTGAGACCTGCATGCCGCGCTCGACGGGGACCGGCCCCGGTACGGCAGTGCGGGAGGGGCCGCGGCCGGCGCGCTCCAGCAGGGAGCGCACCAGGCGGGCGATGGCGGTCTCGTCGCGGGTGTGGCCGCCCTTGTCGAGGTGGGCGGCAGTGGCCTGGTCCCAGATGTGTTCGCTCCAGGTGTCGCCGATCAGCCGCTGGTAGACGAATTCGGCTTCCGCCCAGGCGCCGTTGTGGTGGTCGTCGAGCCAGACCTTCTCCGGCTGGTGGGGGTGGTAGCGCACCGGCCACCGCTGTCCCTTGCCCGGCCAGCCGGAGCGGGCGTTGCGGTAGCCGTTCAGGGCGCGGCTGTCGTAGGTGCGGTTGTTCAGGCGGATTCCCTTGTCGGTGACCTGCGCCCAGGCGGTGGGCAGCAGCCGCAGCCGGTCCTCGGCGCTGAGACGGAGGGGGACGTAGCCGCTGCTGGCGACGTGGGCGGCGAACATCTGGTTGGGGGTGCGCGGCGGCATGGACGGCAGGAACGGGTTACGCAGTTCGCTGTGCGGGCGCTGCTGCCAGCCCAGGGCGATCCACTGCTGCAGGAAGTCGTTGATCTGGTCGATGCGCCACAGCCGTTCCTTGGCGACGTTCTTGCCGCGGTGGGTGAGGTCCTTGCCGGTGTAGCCGGGCAGGAACTGGCTGAAGAGGCTTTTGATCGAGCCGAAGGTCCGCTCGATGATCGCCTTGTGGGTGGGGGAGTAGGCGCAGGCCGGGCGTACGGAGATGCCGAGCTGGGCGCAGGCGTCCATGAAGGCACGCCCGGCGAACACCTTCCCGTTGTCCATGATGATCATCTCCGGGATGATCACCGGCCGGGCTGCCGCGCCCTCCATCCGCTCGTCGGCCTCCACCAGCTGGGCGTAGGGCAGGTCGGATTCCTTGGCGCTCGCCTTGAGCGACCAGTGCGGGCGCATCGGCTGCGGGGTGCACATCTCGGCCAGCAGGAGCAGGGCGTCCACGGCCTTGGTGGCCCGCCCGCCGTGACGGCGGGAGGTGGTACTGGTTTTGGTGCCGCTGGACTTGGGCCGGATGACCGCGGCCAGGACCGACCGGCTGACCACGTCGATGGCTGCGGTCAGCTCCAAGGAGACGATGCGTCCGGTCTCGTCCACGCCCAGCATGTCCAGCGAGGTGGTGTCGATCTGCACCTGCTCGCCCGGCGCCGTGGCCATAGCCAGCGTGAACGGCGGTTCGGGGCGGTGGCTGCCGTCGCCGCGCCGGGCGGCTGCCTGCTTTCCGCAGACGATCCCGAGCCGGTCCAGCAGCCGGTAGAACGTCGCCCGGGAGGGCATCAGCTGCTCCGCCTTCTTCTTGAACTTGCGCACGCATGCCCTCCTGAGCAGCTCAAACAGCCGTGACCTGGTCCCGATGGACTTCTTCTCGTGCCGCTTGTGCACCTTGCGCAGCAGCTTGACGACCTGTTCGTCGACGCGGCCGTGCCGGCTTGGGCCGCGCACCCGCCGCTTGTCGACCAGCCCCCACACGCCCTGTTCCAGCCAGGCCAGCCGCTTGCGTTCCACCGTGGCCGCCGACACCGGGTGATGCGCGGCGCGCAGTTCGGCGGCCTTGGTCGCATACCGGTCCCGCAGGGTGGTGTGCTCGGGGTCGTAGCAGGGGCGCGGAGCAGTGCCCGGGGCGGCGAATCCGGGCAGTCCCGTGTGCACTTCCAGCACATGGTCGAGCCAGAAGTCGACCTCCTTGCGGGCCTCCTTCGTTAGCCCCTCCAGCAGCTCCGCGCCGCCCAAGGGCCGGCGCGCGGACGCCGACGGCGGGGCAGGGCCGTCGTCTGAGGCCGGCGCGTCCAGCACGCGGAAGCCAGGGGAGCGGTGCAGCGTGTCCAGCAGCACGACGGCGTCCTCGCCGTCGGCGTGCTGGCTGAGCAGGTGCACCTTGATGCCCTGCAGCGCCGTCACCAGATACGTCTCGCCGTGCCAGTGCACGGCGCTGCCCACCGCCACGACATCCGGCCGAGCCGGTGCGTGTACCGCCATCAGCGCACCCCCTGCGGCGACCACACCAGGGAGCGCGCCGGCACGAACGGGGTGCTCCAGTCGATGAGGAGCTCGCGCATCCAGACCAGATGCAACGCCCGGGCCACCGTGGCCAGTTCGGGCAGGGCACTCGCTGTCACCCCGTCGGTGAACGGGCGCGGCCGGGCGAACACCTGGTGCAGGACGCGCGCGGTGTCCACATCGGCCAGCCGCGCATGCCGGTAGCGGGCCAGCCGCTGCCGATTCGCAGCCGCGGCCGTGTCCTCGGCGTCCGGATGCACCCGCACCTCCCAGCCGGCCTGTTCGCCGGCCGCCTCCAGGAGCCTCGATGCCTCCTCCCAGTCGCCCGCGGCCCGCTGCGAGGTCTGGCACACCAGCAGCCGCGCGCGCCCGTCGGCCAGCCGGGCGAAGAAGTCCGGCACGTACCCCTGCTCGCTGTCCGCCCAGGCCAGCCGCACCGGCCAGCCCGTGAACGACACCACCTGCGGATCGAACTCCAAGGAAAGCGCCGCCTCCAGGGCACCCAGGGTGGCGCAGCCCGCGAGGCGGGCCTGCCCGGCCGGCCGCCACCAGGTGGCGATCGCCCGCCGGCCCCGGTACCGCGTCGGTCTCCACACCTCGGCCCGCTCCTCCAGCCGCTCCTGACAGACCTGGCTCACGGGTCTTTTCAGCAGCCGCCCAGCGGGGGACAGGAACTGCGCCCACACCACCTCAGCCACGCTCAACACCTCTCACAATGCGACAGCACGGATATCGCCCGTGTGATCGATCCGGGCGATGCCGATCACCGTGGCCGCCCACTGCGCCTGGAGAAAGCGATCCGGGTCGAACACCCTCGAACGAGCGAGCGCGCGCCGCGCCCGCGCGCCGTTCGATCACACGGGCGAACCGGCCGTTGTACCAGGTGAACCCGTACCGACAAGGCCGGGAAAGGGGGGCGCAGGACAACACCCGGCGCGCGCCTCGCTCGAACGGAGCAGATCTCCGGCCCACGTCCGCGGCATCTGTGCAGGTCGGCGCCCAACGGAACGTTCTTGCGTGTGACGCATGCGCTTTGCAGATTCCTGCATGCTGCGCTGCCAAGCGCATCTGCTGTGACCAGCAGTGCCGCATCCGGACCAAGCACCAGTGGGGGGCCGACCCAATCGTGGACGGACTGTTCGACCTCGACGCCATCTCAGAGCCCGGGCCGCCGCCCGGCGGCCTGCCCCTGCCAGCGCAACGGCGCAGACTGCGCTGCCAGTCCGGATTGTCCCTGCATCAGATCGCCGACGCCTGCGGCGTGAGCGAGGACACCGTCCGCGCCTGGGAACGGGGGAGTACCACCCCACGCGGCGACACTGCGGCCATCTACGGGCATCTGCTGGTTGCCCTGGAAGCCCGGCAGGAAGGTACTGCCGGGCCTCACCCCCTGCCGGCCCAGGCACCCGACTGGGCCGCGCTGGGCGTTCTCCGGCACGAGATCCCCACCCGGGAGGCAGCCCACGCACCGTGCCGCCGCTGCCAGCAGCCCACGCAACACCGTGTCGGCGGCCACCCCCAGCACCTAGGCACCAGATGCCCCGCACCTGAAGTCGACCGGGCCCTGCCGGCCTCACCCGCATCCCGGCCAACGCCTGCATGGCCAGGAGCCAGCACTCCTGCGCCGCCGCAGCAGCAGCGGCAACCGCTCGAGGCCCGCCCCACGGTGCGGCTGGCCTATCCGCCGATCAAGGCCAGAGGCATGTCCGACGGCCCCCTGGCCGTCCTCGAAGCCGGCCCGTCGGGGCTGATCGCCCGCCTCGCCGACGGCCGCACCTTGACCTGTCCCGCCGATGACTTGCACGGGCTGCTGGCCTGGGCAGTGAACACCCCGCTCGGCGCCGCCCCCGTCCGCCGCGAAGCCCTGCCACCCGGCCCGCTGCTGGTGCTCACCGGCACCGCCCGCGCCCGCCTGGCGCTGCCCGCCGGCCTGCCCGACCTGCCCGCACGGCATCCGCGCAGCGACCACCCGCTGCTGCAGCAGGCCCGCGCGATCGGCTGGCAGACCGACGCCGACGGCCTGGGCCCCTGGACGCGGCTGCACCCCAGCGCCGGTGACCCCGCCTGCGACAGCGTCCACCTCGCCATCACCGACTGGGGCGCCCTGCACCACGACGCCTGGAACCTGCCCGAACGGCTCACCCCCGGCGAACTCGCCGCCGTCCTGGGCCAGTACGCCTCGCTCGTGCGCACTCCGCTGGGCCCCCCGGGCGCCTGCGGCCACCAGCTCATGCGCGACCTGCGCCCGCCCGCCCACCGCCACACCGCCACCGGCGCCCAGCTGACCGCGGGCGTGCGCGGAGCACTGACGATGCCCGTCGACCCGGCCCCCTGCGAGGCCCCGCCCGGACACCAACTGGCCAGCCACCGCGCCGAGCAAGACGCCCTCGCCGACACCGACATCGACTGGTGGCGCCATCCCGCCCCCGACGAAGCCGACCGCGTATACGCGGTGTGCCTGGCGGTGAACCTGCTCCACCTCGCCGGCAGCAACGAGATCCGAGTCGCCGACGGGCCGGCCCACCACTTCCACCACCCGCCCTTCGACCCCAAACGACCCGGCAGCTGGCTCGTCGACCTCTCCGCCGTCCCCCAACACCCCCTGCTGCCCCCGGCCTTCGCCGGCACCGGCCTCGCCTGGCACACCACACCCGCCGTCGCCTACGCCGCCCTACGGATGGGCGCAGCACAGCTACAACCCGTCCGGGGCTGGCTGCGCCCCGGGCCGACTGGCCCGTACCTGTCCCCCTGGTACGACCACCTGCGCTTGGCCCGCCTGACCGTCCTGGAACGCCTCGGCATCACCGCCACCCTGGAGATCCCCGACCTTCTGGCCGCCCTCACCGACCTGCCTCAGGCCGACCCTCTGCAGCGGGCCTTGCTGCACGCCCTGCACACCACCGCCCAGGGCGCCTTCGAGGCCCTGGCCCAGCCGCCCGACCAGGCCGCACTGGCCGCCTGGCCCAGCCCCAAGGAGCCCTCCTGGCGTCCCGACCTGCGTGCCGCAGTCGTCGCCAACGCCCGTGCCAACCTCCACCGCAAGCTCGCCCGAACATCCCGCAGCGGCTACTGGCCCCTCGCCGTCGCCGGCAGCCACATCGTCTACGCCACCCGCACCCCGCACCTGACCGAGATCACCGACACCCCTTACAGCGACTTCAAGATCGGCATCTCGCCCGGCCACGTCCTTCCCGTCGCAGTGCGCCCGCTGCACTGGTACACGGCCCGCTGCGCCGAGGGCACCAACCCCGCCCAGCTGCTGAAAGACACCTGCCCGTCATGGTGAACGCCCAGCCCGCCCACGGTGTCCAGTGCCCGCACCGGGCGGGCGCCTCCTTCTCACCCCGCGGCAGACACCGGCCGGCCCAGCCGCCAGTCAAGGCACGAGGCGTCCTCCAGCGCCCCTCGTTCCGGCAGGCCGCAATGCGGATCCATCACCGGCAGATGCCCCCTCCGGTAGCCGGGCGGCGGCGCCGGCTGGGCCAGCCGGTCCACCACCGGCGCGGTGATGCGATGCTGCAGCGTCCACTGGCGCAGCATCCGGTAGCCACCGTGCTCCATCGGGCCGGGCATGCCCAGCCGCTCGCCCACGAAGGCGATCCAGCGCTTCGAGACCCAGCCCGGTGCATCGCCTGCGAACTCCCGGCCCCAGTGCCGCTGCCGCTCGTACACGGCCATGGCCTCGGCGACGATGACGGCCTCCGGATAGACGACCAGCGGCACCGCCCACCGCTGCCGCCCCGTGCCCAGCACCTCCTCCCGGCCCGCCCAGAGCGTTTCCGAGCCCATCTGGCGGCCCTGCCACCAGGCCGCGGTCACCTGCAGCGCATCGGCCAGCAGCGCCCGCGCGTACGGTCCCACCCGCTGCTGCAGCCGCACCCGGCGCCGATGCGCCCGCACCACTTCCTCAAGCCCGGCCAGAGAGACCTGGGCGGGGCCGCCGCCAGCAGTGCTGCGCAGCCACCGGCCGTGGCGCACGCACACCTGCCACGGATCGCCGCCGGCCAGCACCACCGGGGTCACGAGGTCATCGTGCCGGGTCAGGCACGCCGCACACGGCTCGAGCGGCGTCCACTGCCCGGGCCAGGGCTTCACCCGCACCGACGGGCGGCGGCCGCCACCGGTGCCGGCGGCCAGCGTGGGCAGAGCGCGGCACAGCTCCTGCGGCGTGCGCCAGGCCATCACCGCCAGCCGCGCGGCGGCCTGGTCACCCAGGAACACCTCCTGCGCCCACGGATCCAGCTCGCGGGGCGGCCGGTGCGCTCCCGCCTCCCGCAGCACCTCCTTCACGGGCAACTCGTTGAGGTGGGCCAGCCGCAGGACGAAGGAAGCCGCCGCCTCACCCGGCACCGGCTCCACCCCCACCAGTTTCGGCACCGCCTCCATGCCCATGCCCGCCTCCCGCATCCCCAGCCCGGCCCCCGCCTGGCCCTTCACCGCGGACAACGACCAGCACCGACCCCGGTAACCCCCGGCAGGAGACCACCCCCACCGTGCCGTTGCCCAACACCTCCGTCTCCCACGCGCTCGACCTCGCCGACGCCCGGCACTGGACACGACAACCCCCCAAGCGCCCCGCCACCCGCCTGCGCCACCTGCTGCGCCAGGCCAGCCCCAGCGTCCTGGCGCCACGCCTGTTCGCCTACCCCCACACCCTCACCCGATGGGCCGAGGGCGACCTCGACGACCTCACCTCCGCCCAGGCCACCCTCATCGAGCGCGAGATCCACCGCACTTGGCAGCCGGATGTCCGCCGCCGTGCGCATCAGCAGATCCTCGACCACGGCGGCTGCGTCACCGCCCAACTCCACGCCCGTTTCGCCTACACCACCCTCAGCGGCGAATTTCACGACCCCCGCCTGCTGCGCGTCATCGAGGACCTGCCCGCCCACCACGCCCGCCACCTCTTCGACGCCCGCCACCGCGACGCCGAAGAAGACGAACTGCGCCGCATCCTCGCCGACGGCATCGGCGAGGCCTACTTCTTCCGCGCCCTGCCCCCCGACCAGCAACAGGCCGCCGTGACCATCAGCGACCTGCACCTCATCCAATTCCACTACTGACCTTCCGGAACCCGCTCATGGCCCTCATCTACGCCTTCCAGGACACCAACGGCCGCTGGCACGGTGATCCCGACACCGTTCTGCTCAACCCTGACGAGCAACCCGACCGCGGCATCCTCACCTACCAGCCCGTGCCCGGCACTCCCGAAGCCCACAGCCCCTTCGCCGGGCAGCAGCTCACCGTCCTGTACGGCGTCACCGACCTCGAACCAGGCCCCGTCACCTACCAACTCGACACCGGCGGCCACTTCCAGGCCACCTGGCACGTCCACAGCCTCCTCGCCCACCCGATGGGCACCGCCCCCCTGCCCGCAGCGACCCAGGAACCAGCACCAGCCGACCCCGCACCGGCGCCCTGCCTGGAGTCCGCCTTTACCGAAGCCGACCGCCGCTACGTCCTGACCGGCACCCGATGCGCCAACGGACAGCTCACGCTGGAACTCACCATCAGTAGCGGGCAGGGCGACATCCAGGGGGAACTGTGCGGCGCCGTCACCGATGACGACCTTGCACCCCTGGCCCGCCTTCTGGACGCCGCCGCACACACCCTCGCCACCCCTGCCCCCATCCCACCGCCCCGCCAGAGCGCCGCGTGGCACCCCACGGACAGCGCCCGCCTCGCAGCCCGCTTCCGCCAGGAACGCGACTTCACCATCCTCGCTGCGGAGTTCGGCTGCACCCGCAAAGCCATCTACGAAGAACTCAAACGCCAGGGACTGATCCGCGCGCCCGGAGTTGAGCACACCGGCCGCCCCGCCAACCGGCCCCTTTCCGAGGCCATGCAGCAACGACGCATGGTCCACCCCAACTCCCACGCCCGCTGGAGCGACGAAGAGGAACGGCAACTGGCCCGACTCTGCGCCGAAGGGCTGCTGACCCCCGAACTCAGCAAGGAATTCGGCCGCAGCGAGCAGGCCATCGAAAGCCGGCTGCTGAAGATCGGAGCGGTCGGCCCGGCCGCTGACGAAGCCCGGCTCAACGCCCTGTGACCATCCATCCGCTTTTGCAAGCCCGATCAGATATCTGATCGGGCTTGCAAATGGCTGGGCGTATCGCTAACATCCTGCAGGTCACACCACCGAGGAGACACGCATGGCCGTGCTGCTGACCACGGGACAGGCCGCCGCCGAACTGGACTGCGCCATCACCACCCTGCGCCGCCTGATCCGCGCCGACGTCCTGCCGGGCCTGACCCACCGTGGTGTCCGCGTCATGCTCCCCCTCCACGTCGTCCAGGCACTCCACCAACGCGCGCACGCCCCCCTGCACCGCCTCAACGCAAGGGAAATCGCCGTCCTGCGCGTCGACGCAGCACGCCGCGTCCACGAGGACGACCGCACATGGATCGGCTACGCACCCCGCCTCGGTGCCGACGACCTTCTCAAGAGCCTGCGCGGCTGGTGGCGCTGCGACCCCGCCAGCATCGCCGCCGCCGGCATACTGCCCGTCACCCTTTCCGGATACGTCGTCGCCGTCCTGACCGGCCTGGACACCTGGCAGCGCAACGACAACGGCCGCTACGCCTTCCCCGGCGCCCGCCTGGCCGGCTACATCACTGACCTCGCCGCCCCCACGATGGAACTGCCCTCCGCCCGACAAGACGACCGCGCCGCAGCCGCCCTGCTGCTCGGCACCCGGCTGGAATCCCACTCCGGCGGCGCGATCGCCTACGTCACCCCCGACACCGCCAGCTGACGACGGCCCACGAGGAACCACAATGGACGCAACCACCTACACCGACGGCCTCGCCAAGCTGCGCACGCTGCGCGACGACATCAAGAAGACTGCGGCCGCCCTGGCCCGCCTGGAAACCCAGCGGGACAAGACCGTCACAACCCTGGCCGCACACGACAAGGCCACGGCCGAGCGGATCGCCCCCGCGGCCGGGCTCAGCATCGCCGAGGTCGTCGCCCTGGCCCCCCAGCTCGCCCCCCAGGACATCACCGCCCCCGACCCTCACCCAGCGCCCCACGCTGCGGAAAACAGCCGGCCCGATCCCCAACCCCCGGCCACCCCCGCACCAGATCCGGCGCCCTGCGCGCCGCTGAAGCAGCCGACCGATCACGGCGCACCCCGAGACCTGCCCACCCTGCCCCAGGACACCGACACCCGACGCTGGTTCACACCCACCTCAGGCCTCGTCTCCCAGTACCCCAACTTCATTCAGCAGGCCCGACCCACCGTCTTCCTGGACACCGCCACCGGGATCCTCGTCCACCGCGACCAGACCGTCCGCCTCGACCTGGGCGACCGGTCGGCCGCAGCCATCCTGACCGCCGTCTTCCACACCGTCCCCGACAGCATCCAACGCATCTACATCACCGCCGGCGCCCCCTGGCACCGCGACGCCGACCGCTACCCCTACCTCAAAGACGCCGTCGCCGCCTGGCTGAACGCCCCCACCCCCGGTTGGCGCACCGACACCGGCCGCGGCCGCGACCGCATGGCCGGACACTTCGTCCACGCCCGCAACCCCGTCGCCCGCTACCAACGCGACAACGGCGACCACCACGTCGAAATCCGCAGCGTGGGGGAGTGGTTCGACCTCGACGACACCGACCACCCCGGCATCGTCCGCGACGCCTTCCGCCTGCTGTGGGAAGAACTGCGCCGCCACTTCAGCGACGCCGTCATCATGGGCTCACCCTCCCAGACCGGCCGCGACCTGTGGACCCGCACCATTCCCCGCAGGGGCAAACACGCCGACGGCTTCCCCGTGCTGTCCGAAGAACTACGCGGGCTGCTGCACGCCACCGCAGGACAGGGCCGCAACGAACTCATCACCCCACCCCGCGTCCCCGAGCAACTGCCCGCACTGATCGAATACGACCGCACCTTCGCCTACGCCAAACACACCTGGAAATCCCCCATCGGCGCCCCCCGCCGCATCACCGGCAAGGCCTTCGCCTCCTGGTCGGCCAAGGAACAGCACGACGCCCTCTACGGCTGCGGTCACTGGCACATCCGTGTCACCGTGCCCGACGGGTGGAACCACATCGGCCTCCTGCCCGCCCCCGCCCCCGGCGAGCGAGCCTGGCACTATCCGCACGCCCCCGGCACCACCTTCACCACCTGGGCCGGCGGACCCGAAGTCCACGCCGCCCTGACCAACCCCATCCAGCCGTGGAAGATCGAAATCGTCGACGGCATCCTGTGGGAAGCAGGCAAACCCCTCGACGACTGGTCCAAGAAGCTCAAGGAGACCTGGACCAACCTCTCCGCCCAAGCCCACTTCCAAGGCGACGCCCAACAGGCCCGGGCCGCTCACCTCGCCTCCCGCGCGGTGCGCTCCATCCTCCTCTACGGCATCGGCTCCTTCGCCCAACGCCCCCGCATGGTCACCGGCACCACCCCCCGCACCGCCGAGCGGGACGTCCCACCGGACGCCGAAATCATCGGCTTCGACGACCAGCAGATCACCTGGCAGCGCCCGACCGGCTTCGCCCGCGACCCCAACGCCCACCCCGAATGGGCCGCCGCCATCTGGTCCGCCGCCCGCGCCGCCCTGCTCACCCAGTACCACCGCGACGACGACACCCACGCCGGAGCCCTGCACACCCCGCCCGGCACCGTCGTCGCCTTCCGCACCGACGCCGTCTACCTCACCACACCGCAGAACTGGCCCCACCGCCACCGGCCCGGCGACTACCTCATGAAGGGCCACCTCCCCGGCCCCGTCAACGCACCCACCAGCGAAGAAGAACTCCTCACCCTGCGCGACACCGGCCGCCACGCCCTGAACAGCACACCCGAAGAGGCCTGATGCCGCCCCACCGCCGATCCGCCCCCCAGACCGCACCCAACGAAGCCGCCCGACTCGCCGACCGCCTCCAATCCGCCGGCTACACCAAACGCGACATCGCCCGCATCATCGACCGCGACCCCTCCCTCGTCTCGCAGTTCTACACCAAGAACAAAGGAGCCGCCTTCGTCACCGCCCTGCGCGAAGTCCTCACCGCCATCGAGACCGCAGGCATCACCGAACTGACCGAACTGGCCGCCATCGCCGCTCGCCACACCCAGCGCCGCACCACCGCCTCCGGCTCCCGCGCCCGCGTCCGAAGCAAAGCCGTCCTCATCACGCCCAGCGGATCCGGAACCGGCCGCGTCGGCGCCCAGGCCATTGCCTCCGGCTCCGCCCGCCTGCGCCCACTGATCGCTGAAGCCGCTCGCCGCGGCCTGCGCCTGGCCTTCACCGTCCGCCTGGCCAAGACCGGCTACCTGCTCCCCTCCGGCAGCCGCACCGACTCACCCGGCATCCGCCGCGACGTCATCCAACGCTCCGACCACACCGAAGAACGCTCCTACGGCTCCGCCCAGACCGGGGGCTTCGACGCCGCCGACTTCGCCCGCCGCGTCAACGCTGCCGCCGGCGACGTCACCGCCGCCGTGCACCAATGGCTCGTGGAGACCGGACGCATCCGCGCAGACGCCCACATCCTCCACCTCGAGATCCGCACCTGGCGCCCACGCTGACCGACCCCGCCACACCACACCGGGCACTAACCGAACACGACGCCGTGCGAACGAACCAGTGACAGACAGCGGTAGGTTGAACACCATGGTGCTGTCGTCGGGGGAACGAGTGAGGGCCGCGATCGCCGCACTCATGCAGATGACGGGAGAAACACAGTCCGACCTCGCTTCCGCGCTCGGACTGAGCCAAGCACAGGTCAGCCGACGCCAGTCCTACACGGCGCATGGCCCCTGAAGGACTGCGACCGTGTAGCAGCGCGCTACGCCATCGAAGTACTAGACCTCATCGCCGGTCCCACCCGCGCGTGCGAACGCCTCCCACCTACCCGCCGGCGCACCCCCAACAGCAGTAACTGCCGCCCGGCCCACTCACCAGGCACTCACCGCACTACGAACCACGCAGGAGCTCAGGCCGTACCTCAGGCTCTACAACTGATCTCAGACTGCTCCGTCGGCGGTTCACATCGATGGAATCAAGCGCCTGCAGAAGGGGCCGTAAACCCGCATCCCACCGTGGGTCGCTACGCCCAGGAACTTGAGCCCGGATGACACGGGTTCACTTCAGTGCGCCGCTGACCTAGATCCTCAGTTCTCTTCCAGTGCGTGGAGCCAGGCGTCGCCGGGTGGCGGGACGAAGAAGTAGCCGCCTCCTGTGGTGAGGGTGTACTTGGCCATGGCCTCGCCTTGCAGCCTGTGCTGTACCGCCTCGAAGCCCTTCACCAAGTCACTCTGGAAGCAGGAAAAGATCAGCCCCTGGTCGTCGGGCGCCCGGTGGTAGTTGTAGCCGCGCCGGACCATCGGGGGAGGCTTGCGCCGGTCGGGTGCTGCTCGGCGTACGTGTGCGTCGAGTGGAGTGGTCTTGCCGTGAGGATCGGCGGCGAAGACGGCCCGCTCGGTGCTGGGTGTGCCGTCCAACCACCGTCCGTTCCTACGGCGACCAATGATGCGCTCCTGCTCCTGAACGGTGTCCCGGTCCCAGAAGCCGGTGGCGAGCCGGATGATCCGGATCACCTCGTAGCTGCCACCGACGGCCCAGGACGGCTCACCCTGACCGGTCCTGACGGTCGCGCGTTCGGTGATCTCGGCCGCCGTGGCGGGGTTTCCATGCCCTTCGGTGAAGTGGAACGGGTTACGGGACAGGCCTCGTCCGTCCTCGGTGCGGTTCTCGGGACGGGTGCCGTCCGCGCGCCAGCGCACCTGCTGTTGGGCCAGCGCACGCAGCGTTTGCTCGGTGGCCTGCCGCACAGCGCGGGCTGAGGATCCGGTGATGTGGAGTAAGAGGTCGCCATGTGACTGGACAGGGTCCAGTACGTCACCTGCAAACGATGGCATCCGCTTCAGGTGCCGCGGCTTGTCAGCGCTCGAGGAAAAGGCGCCTTCGCCCAGTGCCAGCCAGGCGGCGACGCTGCCGCCGTCGATCGCCGTGATGGCTTGATGTGCAGCGCGCAGCGCGTCGGCGCGTTCGCTGCCCAAGGCGATGTCGAGTGAGATGAGCTGCGCATACGGCAGCGGCGCTGCTCCGCGCAGATGGGCTGGTGCTTTGTCTTGCCCATCGGGTGAGCCGTTGGGCAGAGCTGTGACGCCGACGGCAGTGAGGCCGCCTACTCCAGCGGCCATTGCCGCCGAGGCGGTTACTGAGCTTCAAAGCGTGGTGTCGGCAAGGGCTGACGGCTCATGATCCCTGCGGTATGCCGACTGCATGAGGTATGCGCAAGGGGGCGGG
>NZ_JBITJK010000045.1:0-67500 GCF_044459945.1 Streptomyces sp. NPDC050164 | reverse complement strand
TCATCGACACATCACATCAACGACCACACCGACAACCAGACACCGCACGTGCCTCGTTCCAACCGATCGAGGCACGTGCGAAATCCGGGTCTAGAGCAGCCCCGCCGCGGCCAGGTACTTCCCGACCCGCTCCACCTCGTCCCGCGACAACGGCACCTGCGGCTGAGCCGTGGCCGGGCAGTCGATCACGCCCCGCAGGTGCAGCGCGGCCTTGAAGGCGCCGATCGCCGAGGAGCCGGGGCCCATGCGGGCCGGGTCGCCGACGGTGACCATGCCGAACAGGGCGCACAGCCGCTCCTGTTCGGCACGGGCCTCCTGCCACTCCCCGGCGCGGCACAGGCCGTCCAGGCGGGCGTAGCCGTGCGGGTCGACGTTGCCGAGGCCGGGCACCGTGCCGTCCGCGCCGACCGCGAGCGCCGCGTCGACGATCAGCTCGGAGCCGGTCAGCACGCTGAAGCCGGTGATGCCCTGGTGGGCCCTGGCCCCGGTCACGACCTGGCGGAAGGCGGCCAGGTCGCCGCTGGAGTCCTTGAGCGCGGCCAGGACACCGTCGGCGGCCAGCTCCAGGACCACGTCCGCGGGCAGCTTCGTGTGGACGGCGACGGGGATGTCGTAGGCGACCACCGGGACTGGGCTCGCCCCCGCGACCACGCGGTAGTGGCGGGCGATCTCCGCCGGGTGGGTGCGGGCGTAGAACGGGGCGGTGACGACGACCGCGTCCGCGCCCGCCGCCGTCACCGCCGCGACATGGTCCAGGACCCGGGCCGTCGTCATGTCGATCGCCCCGGCCAGCACCGGGAGCTGCCCGCCGACGTGGGCCGCGACCGACTCGACCACCAGCCTGCGCTGCCCGTCCGTCAGATACGCGGCCTCCGAGGTCGAGCCGAGCACGAACAGGCCGTGCACCCCGCCGGCCACCAGGTGGTCGACCAGCCTGAGCAGCGAGGGGACGTCCACCTCGCGGTCCGGTGTCAGGGGCGTGCAGACGGGCGGGATGACACCGGTCAGCGAAAAAGAAGAAGGCGCGAAGCGCGGCCTCAGAAGGGTGGTGGTGGGTGGCGGGTGGGACGTCATGGGGCCTCCATCGGGTCGCTCCGGCGGACGAGGTCGCGGGTCGACTCGTCCTCCTGGACAGGATGGTGGCAGCGGAAGCGGTGGGCGGGGGCCGACGCGACCGAGAAGTCCGGCATCGCCCGCGCGCACGTCCCGTCCGCCTTCCAGCAGCGCGTGCGGAACGGGCAGCCGCTCGGCGGGCGCGTCGCCGACGGGACCGGACCGACCAGCGGGATCGGTTCGATCGGGTCGAGCAGGCCGGGCGTGGCGGAGAACAGGGCGCGGGTGTACGGGTGCCGGGCCCGGTCGGTGACCAGGGCGGCCGGGGACTCCTCCACGATCCGGCCCAGGTACATGGTGATCACGCGGTCGCTCATCCGCCGTACCGTCTGGATGTCGTGCGAGACGAACACCAGGGCCAGGCCCAGGCGTTCCTTCAGGTCCAGCAGCAGATTGAGGATCTGGGCGCGGACCGACACGTCCAGGGCGCTCGTCGGCTCGTCCGCCACGACCAGGTCCGGGTCCAGGGCCAGCGCCCGGGCGATCGCGACGCGCTGCCGCTGCCCGCCCGACAACTGGCCCGGCAGGGCGTCGGCGAGCGCCCGGGGGAGACCGACCAGGGACATCAACTCCCGGACCCTGTACTCGCGTTGGCCTTTCGTGCCCCGGTCGTGCACGTCCAGCGGGTCCCGCAGGATCTGCCGCACGGTCAGGCGGCGGTTCAGAGCCGTCGACGGGTCCTGGAAGATCATGCCGGTGCTGGCGCCGACGGCCCTGCGGCGCTCGGCGGGCGGCATCGCCCACAGGTCGCGGCCCCGGAACGACACCGTCCCCCGCGTCGGCCGCTGCACCCCCACCAGCACCTTCGCCAGCGTCGACTTCCCGCAGCCGGACTCGCCCACCACGCCGATGGTCTCGCCGGGCGCGATCGTCAGGTCGGCGCCGGTCAGGGCGTACACCCGGTCGCGGGTGAACAGGCCGCCGCTGCGGGCCTTGTGCACCACGTGCGCGTCGGACAGCTCCACGAAAGCGGGCTGTGCGTTCATGACACCGCCTCGGTCTCGGTGGTCGCCAGCTCTATGGCCGGGTGGTGGCAGGCCGCCGTATGGCTCGGGGTGCCCGTCAGATCCGGTGCCGTCGTCCGGCAGACTCCGCTCGCCCGTGGACACCGGTCGGCGAACCGGCATCCGGCCGGGAAGTCGGCGGGGGAGGGCACGACCCCCTTGATCTGCGTCATCCGCTCCTGCGCCGACTCCAGCGACAGCACGCTGCCGAGCAGGCCGCGCGTGTAGTGGTGAGCGGGCGCCTCCACCAGGTCGGCGGTCACGCCCGTCTCGACGATCTGCCCGCCGTACATCACCGCGACCCGGTCGGTGACGTCCGCGACCAGCGCCAGGTCGTGCGAGACGAGGATCAGCGCGAAGCCCAGCTCCTCGCGCAGCCGCAGCAGCAGCTCTATGACCTGGGCCTGCACGGTCACGTCGAGGGCGGTCGTCGGCTCGTCGGCGACGATCAGCTTCGGTTCGCGGGACAGGGCCATGGCGATCAGGACGCGCTGCCGCTGCCCGCCGGACAGCTCGTGCGGGTAGCTGCGCAGGGTGCGCTCGGGGTCGAGACCGACCATCGTCAGCAGCTCGGCGGGACTGCGCCGCCCGCCGCGCCGCACGACCTGCTTCAGCTGCGCGCGGATCGTCATCGCCGGGTTCAGCGACGACAGCGCGTCCTGGTAGATCATCGCCATCTCGTGGCCCAGGAGCCTGCGGCGTACGCGCATCGGCTCGGCGAGCAGGTCCCGCTGGTTGAACCGGACCTGGCCGCCGACGCGCGCCCCCTTCGGCTGGAGGCCCATGATCGCCAGCGCGGTCAGCGACTTGCCGCAGCCCGACTCGCCGACCAGGCCCAGCACCTCACCGGGATGCACCTCGAAGCTGATGCCGTCCACGATGTCCACGCCGCCGTGCCGCTGGTCGAAGCCGATGGCGAGGTTCTCCACCGCGAGCACCGGCTGCCCGTGCCGGGACAGCTGACGGGCCCGGGCCCGCAGCCGCCGCGCCGCCTGTGCCAGACCGGGCAGCTGCACGACCTCCCCGCTGCCGGGCTCCGGCGCCTGGAGCCGGTCGTCCTCGGGTACGTCCACCTCCCGCGCCGACGGAGCCGCCCACGCGTCGGACACCCCCTCGGACAGGATGTTCAGCGACAGCACCGTGACCAGCATCAGCAGACCCGGGAACACGGTCGCCCACCAGCCGCCGGTCAGCACCATGTTCTTGCCGTCCGCGATGACACTGCCCCAGGACGGGTCGGGCGGCCGCACGCCCGCTCCGATGAAGGACAGCGACGCCTCGAAGACGATCGCCTCGGCGACCTGCACCGTGCAGAACACCAGCACGGGCGCGGCGCAGTTGATCGCCACGTGCTTCAGCACGATGTGCGGTGTCCGGGCACCGATGACCCGTTCCGCCGTCACGTAGTCCTCGCCGTACTGGTCGAGGACGTTCGCCCGCACCACACGCGCCACCGGCGGCGTGAACAGGAACGCGATCGCGCAGATCAGCACCGTGATGCCCCCGCCGAACACCGCCACCAGCACGGCGGCGAGCGCGATGCCCGGGAACGCCATGACGACGTCCAGGCAGCGCATCAGCGTCTCGTCGACCGCCTTGCGCGAGGTGGCCGCGACGGCCCCGAGCAGCGCCCCGACCACCAGCGCCAGCCCGGTGGCGCCGAGCCCGATCGCGAGCGACCAGCGCGCCCCGTACATCAGCCGGCTGAGGATGTCCCGGCCGAGGCTGTCCTGGCCCATCCAGTGCCCGGCGGAGGGATGCCCGGTGCCGTCGACGGGCGGCTGCTGGTCGAGCGGGTCGTGCGGGGCGAGCAGCGGGGCGAGCAGCGCCAGCAGGACGACGACCGCCAGGAAGCAGACGGCGGCCTTCGACAGCAACGGCAGCCGGCGCCAGCCGCGCAGCCGTACGCCGGGCCGGGACAGCGCCTCGGTGAGGCTCTTGCGGGACATCATGCGGGTCATCACGTGGTCGCATCCCTCAGTCGCGGGTTGACCAGCAGGTACAGGACGTCGATGACGAGGTTCACGACGACGAACCCGGCCGCCGTGGTCAGTACGACGCCCTGGACGACGGCCGGATCGCCGTTCTTCACCGCGTCGATCATCAGCTTGCCCATGCCGGGCAGCGAGAAGATCGTCTCGATGACGACCGCGCCGCCCAGCAGATAGCCGACGCGCAGTCCGAGCACGGTGAGCGGGTTGATGAGCGCGTTGCGCAGCACGTTCCGCCCGACCACCACGCGCGGCGGCAGCCCGCTCCCGATCGCCGTGCGTACGTAGTCCTTGTCCAGCTCCTCCACCACGGCCGTCCGCACGATCCGGGTCAGCTGCGCCGCCACCGGAAGGGAGAGGGCGAGGGCGGGGAGCGTCATGGTCTTCAGCCAGCCGGTGACGGAGTCGGCCGGGTTGATGTAGCCGCCGGTCGGGAACCAGCCCAGGTCGACCGCCAGGTACTGGATCATCAGCAGCGCCAGCCAGAAGCCGGGCGCCGCGACACCGGTCAGCGACACGACCCGGATGATCTGGTCGGGCAGCCGGTCCCGGTAGATCGCCGCGGTCACGCCGCCCACGAGGGACAGCACGACCGCGATGCCCAGGCCCAGGAAGGTCAGCTGAAGGGTGAGCGGCAGCGCGGTGGTGACCTGGTCGATCACCGGCGCCCGGGTCAGCGCGCTGGTGCCCATGTCGCCGTGCAGCAGGTCGGCGACGAAGTCGGCGTAGCGCACGGGCAGCGGGTCGAGCAGGCCGTGTTCCTCGCGGAAGTCGTGCAGTTGCTGCGGTGTCGGGTTGGCGCCCTGGAAGAACGCGGACGCCGGGTCGACGTCCGAGAACCGCATCACCAGGAACACGAACAGCACGATGCCGAGCATCAGCGGCACGAGCAGGGCGATGCGGCGGAGCAGGATACGGACGACGGCGATCACGTGACGGCAACCCCCCTGTCGGCTAGGCCCACTTGGCCTGGAGGAGGTTGATGCCGGGGTAGGGCTGTGCCCTTATCCCGCTGAGCCGCTTCGGGTCCCAGGCCGTCATCAGCTCGTTGTGGACGACCGGGTAGAGCACGGCCTGTTCGGCGACGACGTCGATGTAGTCCTGGACCATCGCCTTCTTCTTCTCGGGGTCCGGCTCCCGGGTGGCCCGGTCCATGTCCTTGAAGAGCGCCTTGGCGACGGGATCGCCGGCCCACCGCGTGTACTGCATCCACAGGTTCTCGGGCCCGTAGTTGTAGTGCATGATCAGGTCGGCGTCGAGGCCGAACTGGTTGGGGTTCGAGGCGGCGGCGACGACCTGGTAGTCCTGCTTCTGGTCCATCTTCGTGAACACGGCCGTGGTCTCCTGCGGGGACAGGGTCGTCTTCACACCGATCGCGTCCCAGGAGGACTTGATGGTCGGCAGGCAGTCGACGATCCAGCTCACGTTCACCGCGAGGATGTCGATGCTCAGCCCCCTGACCCCGGCCTCCTTCAGCAGCGCCTTCGCCTTGTCGGGGTCGTAGTCGTAGACGGTCTTCGCCCGGCGGTAGGACGGGTTGCTCTCGTCGAGGAAGGAACTCGACGGCTTCCCGTGGCCCTTGAGCGCGACCTCCACCATCTTCTCGGTGTCGATGGCGTAGTGCAGGGCCTGACGCACGCGCACGTCGTCGAAGGGCTTGTGCTCGGTGTTGAACATCAGGAACAGGTTGTTCATCCCGGCCCCGCCGGCGACCGTCAGCCCGCTGCTCTCCAACTGCGCGATGTTGGCGTAGGGGATGTTGTCCGCGATCTGCGCGCCCGCGCTCGACCCCGAGATCTTCGCGACGCGGGGCGCCGCGTCCACGATCGTCAGCCAGTTCATCTTCCGGAAGGCGGGCCCCCGCGGGCCGTTGTAGCCGTCGAACGCCTCGAAGGTCGTGTTCGACTTCGGGTGGTGCGCGGTCTGCCGGTACGGACCCGAGCCGATCGCCTTGCCCTTGATGGCGTCGTCCCAGGCGCCCGGCTGCGAGAACACGTGCCTGGGCATGATCTTGGCGAGCGTCAGCCTCGAAAGCCCGTCCGGGAAGGGGAACTTGAGCACCAGCTCCACGTTCTGCGCGTCGATCTTCCGGACCTCCTTCAGCCAGCTCGCGAAGAAGCCCTTGGCGAGGGTCTGGGTGTCCGGGTCGAGGATCCGCTCGAAGACGAAGACCACGTCGTCGGCGGTGACCGGCTTGCCGTCGTGGAACTTCGCGCCCGCCCGCAGCGCGAACTTCCAGGACGTGCTGTCCGGGTCCTTCGGCACCTCGGTCGCCAGGGCCGCGTACGGCTCACGGGAGATCGGGTCGGTGTCGAGCAGGCCCTCGTAGATGTGGTTGTTGGCGGCCATGCAGAACGCGGACGCCGTCTGGGTGGGGTCCCAGCTGCCGTCGTTGCCGTAGCCGATCACCGCCGTCAGCGTCCTGTTGGCCCCGCTGCCGCCGCCACCGGTGTCGTTGGTGGACTCCGGCCCGGACGAACAGGCCGACAGCGACGCGGAGACGGCGGCGGCCGCGCCCAGCGCGCCGGTGTACTTCAGGAACGACCGGCGGTGCAGCGCCGGCACGTCGTGGGTCACGTCGCGCACGGGGTCCTCCAGCGAGAGGTCTGGAAAGGAAACGAGGGGGCGAGCAGAGGAGATACGACGTCCTACGTCCTGTGGTCAGCGCGACCATAGGAGCGGCCGTGGGGGCGGTCAAGGGATCGCACACGAATGGCGTATCTGTCAGAGGTCGGACCAATGGTGCTGTGAAATGGCGTGAGTTGACGGCTTATCAGGGATGGTCCGATGTCGGGTACCGCCAGAGGTGGGACGTGGGACGTCCGAGGCGCGTACGATGCGGCGCATGTCCGAGGAGCCCAGGACCAGCCGGATACAACGCCAGGTCGTGCAGCTCATCCTCGACCGCAGACTCACCGCCGGCGCGCCGCTGCCCACAGAGGCCGAACTCATGGAGGACCTCGGCGTCAGCCGCAACTCCGTCCGCGAGGCCCTCAAAGCCCTCCAGGCCCTCGACATCGTCGAGATCAGACACGGCTACGGCACCTACGTCGGCCAGGCCTCCCTCACCCCCCTCGTCGACGGCCTGACCTTCCGCACCCTGGCCCGGCACGACGACGACACCGGCGCCCTCGCCGAGATCCTCCAGGTCCGCGAGGTACTGGAGGAGGGCCTGATCCGCCGGGTCGCCGCGACGGTCACCGAGGCGGAGCTGGACAGGCTGGAGGGCGTGGTGACCCGCATGGAGTCCGCGGGCGGCACGGGCCGCTCCTTCCCGGAACTCGACCGCGAGTTCCACGAGATCCTGTACGCCTCCCTCGGCAACGCGCTGGTGCCCCAGCTCCTCGGCGCGTTCTGGACGGTCTTCCGCCGGGTCTCCGGCGCCCGCGGCTGGACCGACGACCCGTCCCCGGAGATCACGGTCCGCCGCCACCGCGACATCGTCACCGCCCTGCGCGCCCGCGACGTCGAGGGCGCGCAGCGGGCGATGGCGGTGCACTTCCGGGGGATCGAGGCGCGGGCGGCCAAGGCGTCGCGGGGAGTGGGCTGATCCCACCCCCTGGCGGGCGGGCGCGGAGCATGATGAGGGGCGTGACTGAGCTGTGGAGCGAGAGCGACGCCGGCGTCCTGCGACTGCCCTCCGGCCGGCTGGTACGCGGCCGAGGCCTGCGCCACCCCCTGGATCCCACCGCGCCCACCCCCTCCTACGGCCTCTACCTGCTCGGCAAGCAGCCTCCCGAGGTCCCCTGGGAGACCGGCTGGCTCCGCTGGCCCGACTTCCGCCTCCCGTCGGACCGGGCGGCCGCCCGGGCGGTGCTGGTCGGTGCGTGGGAACGGGCCGCCGGGGAACGCGTGGAGATCGCCTGCGGTGGCGGCCGGGGCCGCACGGGCACGGCCCTGGCCTGCCTGGCGGTGCTGGACGGGGTGCCGGGGGAGGAGGCGGTGGCGTACGTGCGGCGGCACTACGACAGGCATGCGGTGGAAACACCCTGGCAGCGGCGGTACGTACGCCGGTTCGGTGGGGGATGAGCCCCTCCTTCGGAGCGGCGGCTCATCCCTTGGTCGCGCTGCCGTGGACCGGCGGCCGACAGCGGACCCGGTGCCCGCGTGGAGGCGTTCCACGCGGTGGCCCGCCGGTACCGGGCGGCGGGCCACCGCTGACGTCACGCGCAGTGGACGTCGGATCCGGGCCGTTTCCCGGTGGCCAGGAAACGGGAGACGGTCCGGTCACCGCAGGCGTTGCCGTTGGCGAGGTAGGCGGCATGGCCGGTGGAGTCGACGGTGACCATGACGGCCCGGTCGCCGAGAGCCCGGCGGAGCTTGAGGGCGCCGCTGAGCGGGGTGGAGACATCCCGCTCGTTCTGCACGAGCAGGACGTTGGACGGTCCGCGGTCGGTGACCCGTACGGCCGGCTCCTTCGGCTCGAACGGCCAGGCGGCACACACCATCGGCCCGCGCGGCATGCCCGCGGTCAGCGGGTACGTCGCCCGGCTCTCGTCGACGCCCTTCTGGTACTCGGCGGCGGATTCGGGCCAGTCGACGTCGTTGCAGTTCGTGCCGACAGCGACCGCGGCGACGTTCTGGAGGACCGACTCGGGCGGGTTCTCGGGCGCGGGCGGCACGGTGCCCTTGCGGGCGGCCTTGATGGTCCTGGCCAGGGCCGGGTAGTCGTCGGGGTCGTAGAGGCTGGTCAGCATGGTCTGGCGGAGGGCGTTGCCGTCCAGTCGCGGCGGGTTGGCACCGGGCCAGAGGAGAGGGCGGTGGTCCAGCCGGTCGGCGAGGCGCAGGAAGCCGGAGCGCACCTCGGCGGCGGTACGGGCGAGCCGGTGCGGGTTCCCCGGCCGTGAGGCCCACTTGGCGAAGACGGGGAAGTTGTCCTCGGCCCCGACCTCGAAGGCGGCAAGCCAGCCGCGGGTGACGCGGGAGGGGTCGGGGTCGTTGTTGCTGTCCAGCACGATGCGGTCGGTGCGGTGCGGGAACAACTGGCTGTAGACGGCGCCGACATAGGTGCCGTAGGAGATGCCCCACGCGGAGACTTTCCGGTCTCCGAGCGCGGCCCGGACGCGGTCGAGGTCGCGGGCCTCGTTGGCGGTGCTGAGGTGCTGGATCAGTTCGCCGCCGTTGCGGGCACAGGCCTCGGCCGTGCGCCGCGCGGTGGCCATGCTCTCGCCGACGGAACCGTCCGGGGCCGGCCAGGGCAGGAGCTTGGTCATGCCGAGGTCGGCGGGGTCGAGCCGGCAGTCGACGGCGGTGGAAGGCGCCATGCCGCGCGGGGCGAACCCGACGAGGTCGTAGGCGTCACGCACCCTCTGTGGCAGCTTCTGCCCCTTGCCGGAGGGGTCGCCGAGACTGTCCCCGCCGGGGCCGCCCGGGATGAGTAACAGCGCGCCACGGCGGGCGGAGGGCTTCTCGCTGGGGATACGGGAGACGGCGATCTGGATCTTCCTGCCGTCGGGGTCGGAGTAGTCCCTCGGGACCTCCACGGTGGCGCACTGCTGTCTGGGGTCGAGATCGGAGCCCTCGCACTGGGTCCACTTGAGGGGCTCGGCAGCGGCGGCGGACGCGGTCAGCGGGACGGTGAGCCCGAGCAGGACGGCGGCGGCCGCGGCGAGTGAGGCGTTGCGCGTGATCTGTTTCTTGGTCACGGGACGAGCCTGGCGGCTCCCCGCCCCACCCGGCATCCGGGCAACTCCCGGATCTTCCAGGGGGTTTACCCCCTACTGGATGGAGTAACTGTCGTGCCGGAGCTGCGTCTTCGCCCCCGGTGGAGGCGTGACTCGCGAGGTGGTGCGTGGTGGTGCCACACCGGACAGCGCGACGTCCGATTGCCGCCAGCAGGATGGGCCTGAGGTGATCAGGCTGGCCGTATGACGATGCCATCCCCTGCAGACTCGGTAGCAGTCCTCACGTGCATGTACGCGGCTGAGGCGGAGTACCTGGCGGCCGGAGGCCCTGATGAGGCCTCCTTCGACCTGCTCGCCCCCTTCTTCGCGCCCGATGTCGAGCTGCATCAAGCAGATGCACTGCCTTACGGAGGCACGTGGCACGGGCACGAGGGCATGGCGCGGTTCTTCCGGAAAATGGGCGAGGTGTGGGAGACGTTCGACATGGTGGAGCAGGAGTTCCTCGCCACCGGTGAGACCGCGGTCGTGCTCACACAGGTCCGTGCCAGGGCTCGGGCGACCGGGCGTGAACTCGGCTTCCCCATCCTGCAGACGATCGCGGTGAAGGACGGGCAGATCACCGAGGTCCGCCCCTTCTACTGGGACACGCTGGCCATCGCCGGCGCCTGCGCTGCGCCCGGGGCGGGACACTGAGGTGAGGTGGGCGAGTGGCGGTTCGGCGGTCGGGGGCGCGGGCCGCAAGCGGAGCGTTCGGGCCGGGAGATGGCCTGGGTCGGGGGTGGGGGTGGCCCGGTTGCTCCACTAGCGGGGCTGCGGAAGGGCGCCGCCTTGTGCGGGACTCTGGGCGTACCGTTTCCCGCCCGGCCGGCGCAGCATAAAGATGTCGACCGGGTCCTCGGATTCGACGGTGAAGCCGTGCCGCTCGTAGAGGCGGCGGGCCGGGCTGCCCTGGAGGACGTTCAGGCGGACGAGGTCGCCGGTGGTGTCCGTCTTGTCGAGGAGGGTGCGGAGGACTGCCGAGCCCAGGCCTTGGCCCTGGACGTCCGGGCTGAGGTAGAAGTGCTCCAGCCAGTGGGCGTCCTGCGACGGGCGCAGTGCCACGCTGCCGGCGAACGTGCCCTTGGCCGTGATGACCGACGTGTGCTGAGGGGAGTAGCCGTCCCGCAGCCGCTGCCTGACCCGGTGTGCGTCGTAGCGGCCCAGCCGTTCCAGGTCCGGGCGCATCACCACCGCCCGCAGTTCCGCTACCGCCTCGACGTCCGACAGCTCCGCCGGGCGCATCGCCCATGCCAGGCCTGTGTCTGTGCGGCCGTCCAGCCCTGCCTTCTGTGTCTCCATGCCCGCATCCACGCCACGATCATTCCGCATCGCCGAGCGACCACGAAGCCGGCCTCAGGCCTGGGAACCGGCGGCCCCGACCTCGCGTATGAACGCCCTCCAGGCCTCCGGCCCGACCAGGACCACAGGGCCGTCGGTCCTCTTGCTGTCCCGGACGGGAATGATCCCGGGCGTTCCGGCGGCGACCTCGACGCAGCTTCCGCCTTCGCCGTTGCTGTGGCTGCTCTTTCGCCAGCAGGACTTGCTCAGGTCGAACTTGCGCATCGTCTGTAGTCCTCAGCCGCGGATTCGATCAGGGCCAGGGACGCCTCAGGAGACAGTGCGGCGACCCTGAGCAGATCGTATGCGCGCCGTGCGTTCTTCACCACGCCCGGGTTGTCGACCAACGTCCCCGAAAACGACGTCTCTGTATAGGCGACGGGTGGCGCGTCCTCGAACTCCATGAGCGTCAGCATGCCGCCCATGCAGGGGTGGGCCCCTGCGGCGTACGGCAGCACCGTGACCATCACATGGCGCTCCCGCATCAGCCGTGCGATGTGGTCCAGTTGGGCAGCCATCGCCTCGCCGCCGCCCACCGGCACACGCAGCACGTTCTCATGCAGGATCACCCAATACTCGGGCCTTGTAGCGTCCTGGAGAATCCGCGCCCGTTCCAGGCGGGCGGTGACCTTCTCCTCGATGTACTCGTCTGTGACGAATGGGTTGGCCGCGACCGTGACCGCTCGGGCGTACGCGGCCGTCTGCAACAGCCCTGGCACCAGCGTCGGTGCGAACTCGCAGATCTGCGTCGCCTGCTTCTCCAGCTCCACAACCGCCGCGAAATACTCCGCATACCGCTTATCGTCAATCAGCTTCCTGCACAACCGCTCGAAAATACCGTCGGTTTGCAGCACCCCGTCGATGCGTCGGGCCACGTCCAGCTGTGGTTTGCGAATGGCCTGTTCGAACTGGCCGATGTAGCCGCCCGAGACGAAAACCCGGGAGCCCAGCTCCACCTGGGTGAGGCCCGCCTCCTCCCTCCGTCGCTTGAGCTCCGCGCCGAAGAACTCCCACGCCGCCTGCCGAGAACCGTTGGCCATTGCCGAACCCCTTTGTGCTGCACCGCAGTTGTAGGGCACAGACCCCTCCCGAGTGTAGGCGCGGAGCGTCACCGTGGGGATGCGAAGAGTGAAACCCGGAAAGGAAGGGGAGCACGGTGGAGGCACGACACTCGGCGCTCTGCGTCGAAGAAGCGGAGGATGCGGTGAAAGAATTGCGGGCAGAACTCGCCAAGGCCGGAATTACCTTGCCGTCATTGGGGCTGGACCCGGTAAGTCTTGCGCGGGAAGCACCCTGTCCGCTCGTGGAATTGGGTCGGTGTTCCGTGGAGACCGCCCGGCGGCTCGCGGCGGTGCTGCGATGAAGCCCCCGGTCGGCGCGTACGTCGTGGACACCCGCAGCGGCCGCATCGGCATCGTCATGGGGCATGAGGGGCCCTACGTGCAGCTGAGGCCGTACGGGGGCGGGAAGGAGTGGGACGCCGACCCCGGTGCCGTCCGGCACGCCACCCCGGCCGAGCGGCTGCGCGCGGCGACGGCGTATGCCAACGCCCGCAGCAGGGGTGAGGTCCCTTGACGCGGTGACCCTGCGAGAATGGCGTCATGAGTCTGTTCCGCGACGACGGCATCGTGCTGCGCACCCAGAAGCTGGGTGAGGCGGACCGGATCATCACACTGCTCACCCGCGGTCACGGACGGGTACGGGCGGTGGCCAGGGGCGTGCGCCGGACGAAGTCGAAGTTCGGTGCGCGCCTCGAACCCTTCTCCCACGTCGACGTGCAGTTCTTCGCCAAGGGGAGCGAGCTGGTCGGGCGCGGGCTGCCGCTGTGCACGCAGAGTGAGACCATCGCGCCGTACGGCGGTGGGATCGTGACCGACTACGCGCGGTACACCGCCGGGACCGCGATGCTGGAGACCGCCGAGCGGTTCACCGATCACGAGGGGGAGCCGGCCGTGCAGCAGTATCTGCTGCTCGTCGGCGGGCTGCGGACCCTCGCCCGCGGGGAGCACGCGCCGCATCTCGTGCTGGACGCGTTCCTGCTGCGGTCCCTCGCCGTCAACGGGTACGCCCCGAGCTTCACCGACTGCGCGAAGTGCGGCATGCCCGGGCCCAACCGGTTCTTCTCGGTCGCCTCGGGCGGTTCCGTCTGCGTGGACTGCCGGGTGCCCGGCAGCGTCGTACCCTCGCCCCAGGCCCTGGAACTCCTCGGCGCGCTGCTTACGGGAGACTGGGAGACCGCGGACGCCTGCGAGGCGCGGTACGTCCGGGAGGGCAGCGGGCTGGTGTCCGCGTATCTGCACTGGCACATGGAGCGCGGGCTGCGCTCCCTGCGCTACGTCGAGAAGTAAGCGAAGCAAGCAAGCACGAGGAGACGAGAAACACATGGCCGTACGCGGGATCCTGGGGCGGCAGCGCCGGGAGTACAGGACGCCGGAGCCCCACCCGTCCGGCGCGCGGCCGCCGAAGCTCGGAGAGCTCGTACCACAGCATGTGGCGATCGTCATGGACGGCAACGGGCGCTGGGCGAAGGAGCGGGGCCTGCCGCGCACCGAGGGGCACAAGGTCGGCGCCGAGCGGGTGCTCGACGTGCTCCAGGGCGCCATCGAGATGGGCGTGGGCGCCATCTCCCTGTACGCCTTCTCCACCGAGAACTGGAAGCGGTCGCCGGACGAGGTGCGCTTCCTGATGAACTTCAACCGGGACTTCATCCGCAAGACCCGGGACCAGCTGGACGAGCTGGGCGTGCGGGTGCGCTGGGTGGGGCGGATGCCCAAACTGTGGCGCTCCGTGGCCAAGGAGCTCCAGATCGCCCAGGAACAGACCAAGGGCAACGACCGGCTCACGCTGTACTTCTGCATGAACTACGGGGGCCGCGCCGAGATCGCCGACGCGGCGCAGGCGCTGGCGGCCGACGTGAAGGCCGGGAAGCTCGATCCGTCGAAGGTCAACGAGAAGACCTTCGCGAAGTACATGTACTACCCGGACATGCCGGACGTGGACCTGTTCCTGCGTCCGAGCGGTGAGCAGCGCACCTCCAACTACCTGATCTGGCAGAGCGCGTATGCCGAGATGGTCTTCCAGGACGTGCTGTGGCCGGACTTCGACCGCCGCGACCTGTGGCGGGCGTGCCTGGAGTTCGCCTCGCGGGACCGGCGGTTCGGCGGGGCCATCCCGAACGAGGAGCTGCTGGCCATGGAAGGCAAGCAGCAGTAGGCCTCACCGGCCCCGCCCGGCCCGGCAGCCTCTCAAGTGGCGGCCGGGCCGCCCTGTTTCCGCTACTTCGCCGAGGCCGCGCAGTCCACGCAAGTACCGAAGATCTCCACCGTATGGGCCACGTTCACAAAGCCGTGCTCGGTGGCGATGGCCTCCGCCCACTTCTCCACGGCCGGGCCCTCCACCTCGACGGCCTTGCCGCAGTTGCGGCACACCAGGTGGTGGTGATGGTCGTCGGTGGAGCAGCGGCGGTAGACGGACTCGCCGTCGGCGGTGCGCAGGACGTCGACCTCGCCGGCGTCGGCGAGGGACTGCAGGGTGCGGTAGACCGTGGTGAGCCCGACCGAGTCGCCCTTGTGCTTGAGCATGTCGTGCAGTTCCTGCGCGCTGCGGAACTCGTCGACCTGGTCCAGGGCCGCCGCCACGGCGGCACGCTGCCTGGTGGCGCGGCCCTTCACGGACGGTCCAGCGGTCGTCACCGTTGCCTCCTCACGTCTGCCTTGCCCGGGCCATTGTGCCAGCCCGGGGTGGGGGCGGTCAGACGCCGACCTCGTCGGCTGTCTCCCGGGTGGCCGGAATCGCGCACTCGGCAGGGTCGTGGGCGGGGTCCGCGGCGGCCCGGGCACGGGCGCGGCGGCGGGCCAGCGGGGCCGCGAGCGCCGTCAGCACGACGAAGGCGCCGATGGTCAGCAGCACGATCGTCGCGCCGGGCGGGACGTCCTGGTAGTACGAGGTGACGGTGCCGCCGATCGTCACGCTCACGCCGATGGCCACGGCGATCACGAAGGTCGCGGCGAAGCTGCGGCCGATCTGCTGGGCGGCCGCGACGGGCACCACCATCAGCGCGCTGACCAGGAGCAGCCCGACCACGCGCATCGCCACCGTCACCGTGACGGCCGCGGTGATCGCGGTCAGCAGGTTCAGGGCGCGCACCGGCAGGCCCGTCACCCGCGCGAACTCCTCGTCCTGGCTGACCGCGAACAGCTGCCGGCGCAGGCCGAGGGTGACCAGGACGACGAAGGCGGCCAGGATGCAGATCGCCGTGACGTCCGACTCGGACACCGTCGACAGGGAACCGAAGAGGTACGACGTCAGGTTGGCGTTGGAGCCCGTCGGCGCGAGGTTGATGAACATCACACCGCCGGCCATGCCGCCGTAGAACAGCATCGCGAGGGCGATGTCGCCGCGGGTCCTGCCGTACCAGCGGATCAGCTCCATGAGGACCGCGCCGATGACCGAGACGAGGGTGGCCATCCACACCGGGGACCAGGTCAGCAGGAAGCCCAGGCCGACGCCGGTCATCGCCACGTGGCCGATGCCGTCGCCCATCAGGGCCTGGCGGCGCTGGACCAGGTAGATCCCCACCGCGGGGGCCGTGATGCCGACCAGGACGGCGGCGAGCAGCGCCCGCTGCATGAAGGCGTAGTCGAGGATCTCCATCAGCTCAGCAGTCCCGTGCGGATCGGTTCGGCGCCCGCGGGTGCGTGCGGGTGTACGTGGTCGTGGCCGGGCAGGGCGTGCTGCCCGACAGCCTTCGGGGGCGGGCCGTCGTGCACGACGCAGCCGTCGCGCAGGACGACCGCCCGGTCGATGAGGGGCTCCAGGGGGCCCAGTTCGTGTAGCACGAGCAGCACGGTCGTGCCCTGGGAGACCTGCTCGCGCAGCGTGTGCGCGAGGACCTCCTGGCTGGCCAGGTCGACGCCGGCCATCGGCTCGTCCATGATCAGCAGTTCCGGCTCGGAGGCGAGCGCGCGGGCTATCAGGACACGCTGGTGCTGGCCGCCCGAGAGGGCGTTGACCGAGTCCTTGGCCCGGTCCGCCATGCCGACGAGCTCCAGGGCCGCGCGCACGGCCGCGTGGTCCGCCTTGCGCAGCACGCCGAAGCGGGCCCGGGACAGGCGGCCCGAGGAGACCACCTCGGTCACCGTGGCGGGCACCCCGCCCGCGGCCGTGGTGCGCTGCGGGACGTAGCCCACGCGGTGCCAGTCGCGGAACCGCCTGCGGTCCGTGCCGAACAGCTCGATCTCGCCGGCGCCGGTCTGCACCTGGCCGATGATGCCGCGCACGGCCGTGGACTTGCCGGAGCCGTTCGCGCCGAGCAGCGCGACGACCTCACCGTGGTGCACGGTGAGGTCGATGCCGCGCAGGACGGGGCGCGAGCCCAGGTCCGCGCGGACGCCGCGCAGGGATACGACGGGCTCGGTCATGCCGCCCTCCGATGGGTCGATCACTTGGCTCCCAGGGCCGCCTGGAGGGCCTTGAGGTTGGCTTCCATGACCTGGAAGTAGTCGTCGCCGCGGGACTTGTCGGTGATGCCCTCGAGCGGGTCGAGGACGTCCGTCTTCAGCTTCGCGTCGCGGGCGAGGGTCTTCGCGGTCTTGTCGGAGACGAGTGTCTCGTAGAAGACGGTGGTGACGCCGTCGGCCTTGGCCTCCTGCTGGAGCTCCTTGACCCGGGCGGCGCTGGGCTCGCTCTCGGGGTCGAGGCCGGAGATGGCCTCCTGGGTGAGGCCGTAGCGCTCGGCGAGGTAGCCGAAGGCGGCGTGGTTGGTGAAGAAGACCTTGGTCTTGGTGTTCTTCAGGCCGTTCTCGAACTCGCCGTTGAGGCCGTTCAGCTTCTCGACCAGGGCCTCGGTGTTCTTCTTGTAGTCGGCGGCGTGGTCCGGGTCGGCCTTCTCGAAGGCCTTGCCCACGCCCTCGGCGACCTCGGCGTACTTCACCGGGTCCAGCCAGACGTGCGGGTCGCGGGCGTGCTCTTCCTCCTCGGCGTGGCCCTTCTCTTCGGCGTGGCCCTCCTCCTCGGCGTGGCCCTCCTCGCCCTCGTGGTTGTGCTCGGTGCTGCCGTGGTCCTCGAGCGTCGTCAGCGTGGCCGCGTCGATCTTCGTCTTGATGCCGGTCTGCGAGACCGCCTCGTCGACGGCGGGCTGGAGGCCCTTGAGGTAGAGCGCCGCGTCGGCCTCTTCGAGCTGCGCCCGCTGCTGGGTGCTGATCTCCAGGTCGTGCGGCTCCTGGCCGGGCTCGGTCAGGCTGGTGACGTTCGCGTGGTCGCCGCCGATCTGCTCGGCGAGGAACGCCATCGGGTAGAACGACGCGACGACGTCGAACTTGTCCGTGTTGCCCGTCGCCGCGCTGTCGCTGGAGCAGGCGGAGAGAGCACCGAGGCCGAGAGCGGTGGCCGCGGTGACCGCGGTGGCGGATATGAGGCGTCGTCGTACGTTCATGACACTCATTTTCAACAAATATGGAAACCGTTGTCAACAAACGAGCTGAGCGGGTTCCGTGGAGGGGGCCTGGCGGTCGCGGAAGGGGGAGCGATTTGATTGAGGGGGCGCCCCCGCCGGTAACCTGAAGCATTCGCTGGAAGCAACTCGCTTCGTCGCCCGTCGTCGTAATGAAGAGAGCACCGTGGCCGCCGACAAGATCGACACCATCGTCAGCCTGAGCAAGCGCCGTGGCTTCGTATTCCCCTGTAGTGAGATCTACGGCGGTCAGCGCGCCGCTTGGGACTACGGCCCCCTGGGTGTCGAGCTCAAGGAGAACCTCAAGCGCCAGTGGTGGCGCTACATGGTGACGTCGCGCGAGGACGTCGTCGGTATCGACTCGTCCGTGATCCTGGCCCCCGAGGTCTGGGTCGCCTCCGGCCACGTCGCCACCTTCACGGACCCGCTGACCGAGTGCACCTCCTGCCACAAGCGGTTCCGCGCGGACCACCTGGAGGAGGCCTACGAGGCCAAGCACAAGCGCCTGCCGGAGAACGGCCTGGCCGACGTCAACTGCCCCAACTGCGGCAACAAGGGCCAGTTCACCGAGCCCAAGCAGTTCTCGGGCCTGCTGTCCACCCACCTCGGCCCGACGCAGGACTCCGGCTCCATCGCCTACCTGCGCCCCGAGACCGCGCAGGGAATCTTCACCAACTTCTCCCAGGTGCAGACCACCTCGCGCCGCAAGCCGCCGTTCGGCATCGCCCAGATGGGCAAGTCCTTCCGCAACGAGATCACGCCCGGCAACTTCATCTTCCGCACCCGCGAGTTCGAGCAGATGGAGATGGAGTTCTTCGTCAAGCCGGGCGAGGACGAGAAGTGGCAGGAGTACTGGATGGAGCAGCGCTGGAACTGGTACACCGGTCTCGGCCTGCGCGAAGAGAACATGCGGTGGTACGAGCACCCGAAGGAGAAGCTCTCCCACTACTCCAAGCGCACCGCCGACATCGAGTACCGCTTCCAGTTCGGCGGCAGTGAGTGGGGCGAGCTGGAGGGTGTCGCCAACCGCACCGACTACGACCTCGGCGCCCACTCCAAGGCCTCCGGCCAGGACCTCACCTACTTCGACCAGGAGGCCGGCGAGCGCTGGACTCCGTACGTCATCGAGCCCGCGGCCGGTGTCGGCCGGGCGATGCTCGCCTTCCTCCTCGACGCCTACGTCGAGGACGAGGCGCCCAACGCCAAGGGCAAGATGGAGAAGCGCACCGTGCTGCGCCTGGACCAGCGCCTGGCGCCGGTGAAGGTCGCGGTGCTCCCGCTGTCCCGGAACCCGGAGCTGTCCCCGAAGGCCAAGGGCCTCGCCCAGGCGCTCCGGCAGAACTGGAACATCGAGTTCGACGACGCCGGCGCGATCGGCCGCCGCTACCGCCGCCAGGACGAGATCGGCACGCCGTTCTGCGTGACCGTCGACTTCGACACCCTGGAGGACAACGCGGTCACCGTCCGCGAGCGTGACTCGATGAAGCAGGAGCGCATCTCCCTCGACCAGATCGAGGGCTACCTGGCGGCCCGCCTGGTCGGCTGCTGATCGCTTCACGTCGTACGACGGTGCCGGGTCCTCCTCGGGGACCCGGCACCGTCGCGTTTGAGCGCCTCCGGGGAGGCCTCCCCGGATTGGTCCCCCGGAGCCGGCGCCGATTGGTCCTGTATCCCCGGGCGGGGCGGCGCCAGGGTGAGTCCATGAGCATCGCTTTTCTGCTGACCACCCTGGTCGTCGTCGCCACGCCGGGCACCGGCGTCGTCTACACCCTCGCCGCCGCGCTCTCCCGGGGGCGCCGGGCCAGTGTCGTCGCGGCCGTCGGCTGCACGCTCGGGATCGTGCCGCATCTGCTGGCCACGGTCACCGGGGTCGCCGCCCTGCTGCACGCGAGCGCGACCGCGTTCCAGGTGCTGAAGTACGCCGGGGTCGCCTACCTGCTGTACATGGCGTGGGCGACGGTGCGGGACAAGGAGGCGCTCGTGGTGGAGGAGCGGGCGGCACCGCTGTCCGCGCGGCGGGTGATCGTGCGGGGTGTGCTGATCAACATCCTCAATCCCAAGCTGACGATCTTCTTCTTCGCGTTCCTGCCGCAGTTCGTGAGCCCCGGGGAGCCGCACGCGGTGGTGCGGATGGTGGGGCTCGGCGGGGTGTTCATGCTGGCGACCTTCGTGGTGTTCGCCGTGTACGGGGTGCTGGCCGCGTCGGTGCGCAGCCATGTGGTCGGGCGGCCGCGGGTGATGGCGTGGCTGCGGCGCGGTTTCGCGGGGTCGTTCGTGGCGCTGGGAGCGAAGCTGGCGTTCACGGCGCGGTAGCCGGGATTCCCCGACAAGTATTGAATGACAGATATTGATATCTGTCAGCTGTCATGTCACAGTGGAACGCATGACGATGCGAACCCGGACACTCGGAACCACCGGCCCCCAGGTCTCCGCCCTCGGCCTCGGCTGCATGGGCATGTCCGCGCTGTACGGCGAGGCGGACCGGGCCGAGTCCATCGCGACCATCCACGCGGCGCTCGAAGCGGGCGTCACCCTGCTGGACACCGGCGACTTCTACGGCATGGGCCACAACGAGATGCTGATCGGCGAGGCCCTGCGCGCGGCCCCCGCCGCCCGGCGTGAACAGGCCCTGGTCAGCGTGAAGTTCGGCGCCCTGCGCGACCCGGACGGCGGCTGGTCCGGCTACGACGGCCGGCCCGCCGCCGTGAAGAACTTCGCCGCGTACTCCCTCCAGCGGCTCGGCGTCGACCACATCGACGTCTACCGCATCGCCCGCCTCGACCCCGACGTGCCCATCGAGGAGACGGTCGGCGCCATCGCGGAACTGGTCGAGAAGGGATACGTGCGGCACATCGGCCTCAGCGAGGTGGGCGCCGAGACCATCCGCAGGGCCGCCGCCACGGCACCCGTCTCGGACCTCCAGATCGAGTACTCCCTCATCTCGCGCGGCATCGAGGACGAGATCCTCCCCACCACACGCGAGCTGGGCATCGGCATCACGGCCTACGGCGTGCTCTCCCGGGGCCTGATCTCGGGCCACTTCACCGCCGACCGGCAGCTCGGCGCCGGCGACTTCCGGGCCATGTCGCCGCGCTTCCAGGGCGACAACCTCCGGCACAACCTGAACCTCGTCGAGGCGCTTCGGAAGATCGCCGAGCAGAAGGGCGTCAGCGTCGCGCAGATCGCCGTCGCCTGGGTTCTCGGCCGCGGTGAGGACATCGTGCCCCTGGTCGGCGCCCGCCGCCGCGACCGGCTCACGGAGGCGCTGGGCGCGCTGGACGTGACGCTGGACGCGGCCGACCTGGCCGCGATCGAGGAAGCCGTACCGCCCGGCGCCGCCGCCGGCGACCGCTACCCGGCGGCCCAGATGGCGCACCTCGAGAGCTGAAGCGGGCTCCAGGTACGGTCAGGGCCATGGCACCGACCAGCGAGATTCTGACCGCCGAGCGCATCCTCGAGGCGACCGAGGAGGTGCTGCGCCGCCATGGCCCGGCCAAGGCCACCGTGGTGGACGTGGCCCGCGCGCTCGGCGTCAGCCACGGCAGCGTCTACCGTCACTTCCGCACCAAGGCGGCGCTGCGCGAGGCGGTCACCAAGCGCTGGCTGGACCGCACGTCCGGGGAACTGTCCGGGATCGTCGCCGCGGACCGCGACCCGGAGGCCCGGCTGCGGGACTGGCTCGCCGCGCTGTTCGCCGCGAAGCGCCGCAAGGCGGGCGACGATCCGGAGCTGTTCGCCACGTACATGGTCCTCACGGACGAGAACGGCCCGGCGGTGGGTGAGCACATCACCGACCTGACGTCCCAGCTGGCCCGCATCATCCAGGCCGGCATCGAGACCGGCGACTTCACCGCCACCGACCCGCAGGCCACGGCCCGCGCGGTCTTCCAGGCGACGGGGCGCTTCCACGACCCCTGCTACGCGCGGGAGTGGGAAGAGCCCGGGGCCGAGGCCGACTTCGCCTCGGTCGTCGACCTGCTGGTGCGAGGCCTGCGGCCCTGAAGGGATCGCCGTGTCGCCGTAGCTTCCGGGTGCGCCCCGGCAGGCAGAGGCACAGGATGGGAAGGGAGGCGTGGGTCGCCGCGCGGGGGCGCTGAGGGATGGCGGTCGTGGATCTCATAGTGCGCCCGGGCACTGCGGACGACGCCGCTCAGTGCGGAAGGATCTGCTACGAGGCCTTCGCCGGCATCGCCGCGGAGCACGCGTTCCCACCCGTCATCCCGAGCCCCGACGTGGGTGTCGCGGTGATCGAAGGAGCCCTGACGCACCCCGGTTTCTACAGCGTCGTCGCCGAGCTCGACGGGCGGATCGTGGGCAGCAACTTCCTCGACGAACGCTCGACCGTCGTCGGGGTCGGGCCCGTCACCGTCGACCCCGCCGTGCAGAACGCGGGCGTGGGCCGCCGCCTGATGCGGGACGTGATGCGGCGGGCCGACGAGCGCGCCGCGCCGGGTATCCGGCTGCTGCAGAGCGGCTACCACAACAGGTCGTTCTCGCTGTACGTCAGCCTGGGCTTCGTCCACCGGGCCACAATCGCCTGCGTCCAGGGCCCGCCGATCGGGCGTGCCCTGCCCGACTACACCGTGCGGGAGGCCACGGACGCGGACCTCGGCGCCTGCAACGACGTGTGCCGGCAGGTGCACGGCGTCGACCGGGGCGGCGAGGTCGCCGACGGGCTCAAGCAGGGCACTGCCCGGGTCGTCGAGCGCGCGGGACGCGTCACCGGGTACGCCACCGACTTGGCCTTCTTCGCGCACGCCGTCGGCGAGACCACTCCGGATCTCCAGGCCCTGATCGCGGCGGCCCCGCAGTTCGCCGGCCCGGGCATCCTCGTCCCCGCGAGCGACAGCGTGCTGCTGAAGTGGTGTCTGTCCAACGGCCTCGAGGTCGTGCAGCTGCTGAGCCTGATGACCATCGGCCTGTACAACCAGCCCGACGGGGCGTACCTGCCCTCGATCCTCTACTAGGGGATGTCCGAGCAGGGCCCGCCCGGCCGTTCACGCCGCCGTCGGGTCAACCGTCGCCTGGTGGGCTTCCGCCAGGTGCTCCTCGGCCTTCAGCCAGGGCAGGAACTGGGCGCCTCTGCGCCAGCCGCAGGTGTCGCATCTGATCGTGCGCTGCACGCCCGTGCGCCGCACCCGCACCACGTGCTCCCGGCCGTGCTGGTCCCAGCGGCTGACCTTGCTGGTGTCGATCTGCGCCATGACGCCTCCCGCGTCCAGGAATCCGGCGGATCCGGTCTGCTCGCAGCAAGGAGTGTGCTGCAAGACCAACATCAACAGGGTTTTCCCGGACGCGATTTATCAGGCCGTGAGATACCTCAAGCGACCGTGCGCGGCAGCCGGAGACTCAGCAGGCCGGTCAGCACGACACCGGCGAGCTGCGCCAGCAGCGTCGTGACCAGGGCGTCCCGCATGCCCATCCCCGGGACCAGGGACAGGAACAGCGTGCCCAGGGTCGCCACCCCGAGTGCCAGCGCCGACTGCTGAGTGGTGATCATCACGCCGCTGCCGACACCGGCGCGTGCGGCCGGCACCTCGGAGAGGATGACCCGGTAGATGACGGGGAGTTGCAGCGCCTGCCCCGCGCCGGCGACCGCCGCCCCCGGGAGCAGCTCGACGAAGCCGAGATGCGGCCAGAAGCGCCAGGCGGCCACCGCCATCAGCGCCAGGCCCAGCCCCTGGAGCGCGGCGCCCGCCGTCACCACCCGCGTGCCGTACCGGGCGACCAGCCGCGGGCCCAGCAGCGAGAAGACGAAGAACACCACCGCCAGCGGCGCGAGCGCCAGCCCCGCGGCGACCGGGTCGAGTCCGGCGCCCTGCTGCAACGCCACCGCGATCACGAACATGAAGCCGCTGAAGCCGATGGAGAAGGGCAGCACCAGCAGCAGCCCGCGGCGCAGCGAGGTGAGCGCGAACAGGCTCGGCGGGACCAGCGGCGTACGGCCCTCACGGTCGGCCCGCCGCTCCACGACGTAGAACGCCGCCGCCGCGAACGGGAACGCCACCAGCGACAGCCAGGTCCACAGCGGCCAGCCCGCCGCCCGGCCTTCGGTGAGCGGGACGAGCAGCGTGAGGAGCGAGGCCGCCAGGAGGACCGTGCCCGGGACGTCGACCGGCTCCGGGCGCGTGGAGCGGGTCTCGGGGACCGCGCGGGCGGCCAGGACCAGCCCGGCGAGGACGACCGGCACGTTGACGAGGAACACCGACCGCCAGCCGGTCCCCGCGATGTCGGCGGCCACCAGGACCCCGCCGAGGATCTGCCCGGCCACCATGGACAGCCCGGCCGTCGCGCCGTACAGCCCCATGGCCTTCGCCCGCCGGGGGCCGGTCGTGGTCGCCTGGATGGTGGCCAGCACCTGCGGCAGCATCGCGGCGGCCGACGCGCCCTGGGCGACCCGGGCCGCGACCAGCGACCAGGCGCCGGGCGCCAGTCCGCACGCCAGCGAGGTCAGCCCGAAGGCCGCCATGCCGACGAGGAACAGCCGCCGCCGGCCGAACAGGTCACCGAGCCGGCCGCCGAGAACCAGCAGGACCGCGTACGACACCCCGTACCCGGCGACGACGAGTTCGAGGACCGACTCGCTCGCTGCGAGGTCGGCGCCGATGGTGGGCAGGGCGACGTTCACGATGAAGAAGTCGATGAGCGGGAGCGCCGCGGCCAGCAGCAGGGTGAACAGTCCGAGCCCGCCGAGCACGGGAGCCGCGGCGGCGGGGGAGCGGATGGGACGTGAAGTGAGGGATTCCGTGGTCACGTCATCAGCCTGCGGCGCCGCCCAGGCTGGTACCAGAGTGTTCTTATCCTGGTAGCAGCGCCACCTGGAAACAGGGTCCGGGCGGCGGCAGGCTGAAGGGTATGACGACCATGGCGCAGGAGACAGTGGCCCAGCCGCCCGAGGCCCGCGGTGACGCGGACGTCCGGCGGCACGAGCTGGCGGCGTTCCTGCGCAGCCGCCGGGAGCGGATCGCCCCCGAGCAGGTCGGTCTGCCCCGCGGCCGCCGGCGCCGGACGCCGGGGCTGCGCCGCGAGGAGGTCGCCCAGCTCTCCGCCGTGGGCGTCACCTGGTACACGTGGCTGGAGCAGGCCCGGGACATCCAGGTCTCCGTCCAGGTCCTCGACGCGCTGGCCCGCGCGCTGCTGCTCGACCCCAGCGAGCGGGCCCACCTCTTCCGGCTGGCCGGGGCCGCCGACCCGACACCGGCGACCACGTGCCCGTCGGTCACGCCGGCGATGCGGGCGGTGCTGGAGCAGGTCGAGCCGTTCCCGGCGTGCCTGCAGAACAGCCGGTACGACATCCTCGCGCACAACCGCACGTACGGGCTGCTGCTGTGCGACCTGGACGCGGTGCCGCCCGAGGACCGCAACTGCATGGTCCTGTCCTACACGCACGCCGAGTGGCAGTCGTCGATCGTGCACCTGGAGGAGACGCAGCGGCTGATGGCGGCGCGCTTCCGGGCCGCGATGGCCGGCCATCTCGCCGAGCCCGCCTGGACGATGCTCCTGAGGCGACTGCGCACGGAGTCCCCCGCCTTCCGCACGGCCTGGGACCGCCACGAGGTCGTCGCCCACCGCACCAAGCGCAAGGAGTTCCTCAACCGCCACGTCGGCCGCATCACCGTCGACCACACGGACTTCTGGCTGACGCCGGGGACGGGCCCGCGGATCGTCACGTACGTACCGGCGGACCAGGACTCGCGAGAGCGCCTCGAGAAGCTGCACGCAATAGCGAAAGGCCGACGTGACGTTACCGCCGCGCACCTGCGGTAACGGATTTCCGGCCGTCGCTGCTCAGGTCCGAGTGACCTCGGCCCGCTCCACTCCCCGGCGAGCGGGCCGGCGGTTCGCGTACGTCAGCGGCTACCGCAGGCAGCCGGTCAGTAGCAGTTGCGGATCTTCCACACCGGCGTCCAGTTGTAGCTCGTGCTGGAATCCCCGACCGGCACGTTCTTCAGGACGTTGCCGGACTGCCCGTAGAACGTCGCCGTCGCGCGGCTGCCGGTCTGCCTGTTCGCGTAGCCTCCGGTACCTCCCCAGTTCGAGAGCGAGTAGGTGTGGCAGTCGTAGAGCTTGAACACCTTGAACTTGTTCACCGTCGGGTCCCATACGCGGGCACACAGGTTGCCGGTGGGGCAGGTGTAGCCGGGGCCCGAGGTGTGGAAGTAGCTCGCGGCCGGTGACACCGTGGGCGCACTTGCCGCCGTGCTCTGGCCTGCGGGGGCCGGTGCGGCGCTGGCTGCGGGAACCATGCCGGCGGTGAGAAGGGCGGTTGCTGCGGTGGCCGTGGCGAGGACGGAACGTGTGCGCATGCGGATTCCCCCTGGTATGTGTGCGGTTGGCTTCCTGCAGCAGCATGCGGTGGCCTGGGCGCCGGACGCGCGTGGTTTTGGCTGCAGCCAAAACGTCGGTCACATCCGCCGCTTGCTCACCCGGAACCGGGGCGTCAAGAGCCGCCAAGGAGCCGTCGGCCCAAGGGGGTTGCGGTGTGCAGGGCGCGTTTGCCGTCCCGCCGGGACGTGATGAGTCCACTGTCTCGCAGCACGGCCAGTTGCTGGCTGACGCTCGGCAGGGAGACCCCCGTCGTGTCGGCGAGCTCGGAGGTGGTGGGGCAGGTGAGTGTGGCAGCCTCGTACAGGAGTGCGGCGCGGGTGGGCCCCAGCAGACGGGCCAGCGACGCCGTGGAAGTGGCAGGCGTCGAGTGGGTCTTGTCGACCGGGTAGATGAGCACAGGTCGCAGTTGGCCGTCGGCCAGGGTTATGGGGCGCCGCCAGCAGAAGTACGAAGGGACCAGCAGCAGGCCGCGGCCCTGCAGGTGCAGATCGTGCTCGACCGGGTAGTCGACTGTCAGCACGGGCGGCTCCCACACCGCCATCGGTCGCAGACTGTTCAGCAGCGCCCTCGTACCGCCGTCCACGAGGGCGCGGGTGCGCAGGGCCAGGTCCGCCGCCGTGGCCGCGCTGATGCGGTCCCAGAGCGGCGCGATGAACTCCTGGTGGTAGGTACGGAGTTTCCGGCCCAGCGCGGTGAGCGCGGTGACGTCACCACGTGCCAGTGCAGCGCCCGCCCACGGCCGTCCGCCGCTCGCCGTCAACAGGGTCAGCTCCTGGCGCAGGCGGCGTCGCGGCGTCGCGAGCACCCTGTCGATGCCCGTCTGGAGATCATCGGGACCGTCCTCGACGGGCGGGGTGAGGAAGTCCGGGAAGTAGGCGGCACGCGGCACCAGACTGAACAGCGCCGACGCTGCCCCTCGGGCCGTCTCGTCCCGGCGGACCAACCCGGCGACCGTCTGCCGCCACGGGTCGAAGGCGACGGCGCCCTCCCGTGCTTGTAAGCGGCACACACTGCACACGATCTCCCACAGCGGGTCCGGGCGGCGGGCGATGCGCACGCTTTCCAGATCACTGCCGGTGAAATGGATGCGCAGCATGGCTTCCCCCCGTTGGCCATTGACACTCAACAAAGAGCCTCGCCACGCGCGATGTCCCGGACAAGGTCAATCTCGGCCAGGCCCTCGACCAGCTTCGTCCGGGCCTTCTCGCCGTGCTCGGCGTGCGGCGGGGCGGGTTGCGCCGGACGTGGTGATCGCGGTCTCCTTCATACCCCGGTCGACGCCGAGCGCGTGCCGCGGCCGCCGTCACATCCCGCCGCCTCCCGCACCTCCGCCGACTCCAGCCTCTGAGCCGTCCGCTCGGCCGTCCCCCGAGCCCACTGCTCACCGCCCCCAGCACCAGCACCGCGAACCCAGATCGCGAGCACCAGCATGCGGCGGCGGTGGCTGAGCTCGGGCATGGGCTTCATCGTAGCCGATTTCGATAGTGTGGCTAACTAATGAATTTTGCCAACTCATGGCACGGCACAATGGAGGAATGTCCACGCCCCTCCAGATCGGTCCGCACACCGTCCAGCCCCCCGTCGTCCTGGCCCCCATGGCCGGGATCACCAACGCCCCCTTCCGCACGCTGTGCAGGGAGTTCAGCGGCGGCAAGGGCCTGTTCGTGAGCGAGATGATCACCACCAGGGCGCTGGTCGAGCGCAACGAGAAGACGATGCAGCTCATTCACTTCGACGCGAGCGAGCGGCCGCGGTCCATCCAGCTGTACGGCGTGGACCCGGCGACCGTCGGCAAGGCCGTCCGCATGATCGCGGAGGAGGACCTCGCCGACCACATCGACCTGAACTTCGGCTGCCCGGTGCCGAAGGTGACCCGGAAGGGCGGCGGGTCCGCGCTCCCGTACAAGCGGAATCTGCTGCGGGCCATCTTGCGCGAGGCGGTCAGCGGTGCCGGCGACCTGCCCGTGACGATGAAGATGCGCAAGGGCATCGACGACGACCACATCACCTACCTCGACGCCGGCCGGATCGCCGTCGAGGAGGGCGTCACCGCCATCGCGCTGCACGGCCGCACCGCCGCCCAGCACTACGGCGGCACCGCCGACTGGGACGCCATCGCCCGGCTGAAGGAGCACGTGCCTCAGATCCCCGTGCTCGGCAACGGCGACATCTGGTCGGCCGAGGACGCCCTGCGGATGGTGCGGGAGACCGGCTGCGACGGCGTGGTCGTGGGCCGTGGCTGCCTGGGGCGGCCCTGGCTGTTCTCCGACCTGGTAGCGGCTTTCGAGGGGCGCACCGAGGACATCGCACGACCCACCCTTCGGGAAGCCGCCGACGTCATGGTCCGGCACGCCACGCTGCTCGGCGAGTGGATCGGCGACGAGTCGCGGGGCGTGATCGACTTCCGCAAGCACGTCGCCTGGTACCTGAAGGGCTTCGCGGTCGGCTCCGAGATGCGCAAGCGGCTCGCGATCACCTCCTCGCTCGAAGAGCTGCGGGCCGGTCTCGACGAGCTGGACCTCGATCAGCCCTGGCCCGCCGGCGCCGACGGGCCCCGCGGCCGTACGTCCGGCAACAACCGGGTGGTGCTGCCGGACGGCTGGCTGAAGGACCCGTACGACTGCGCGGGCATCGGCGAGGACGCGGAGCTGGACACCTCCGGCGGCTGATCAGCCTCCCGAGGCGTGCGGGGTGGAGCCGTACGCCTTGAGGAAGCGGTCGCGGAACGCGCTCATCTTCCAGACGGGGGCGTCGCGGCCGGGCTTGAGGCCTTCCGTCCACTTCCAGTCGGCGACCTTGTCGAGGACCTTCGGGTCCTTCGCGACGATCGACACCGGCACGTCCCGGCTGGCGCGGTTGCCGCTGACCCGGGCCATGGGCTGGTGGTCGCCGAGGAAGACCAGGACGGTGTCGTCGGTGCCGTAGCGCTCCAGCCACTGGGTGAGGCTGGTGACCGAGTACTGGATGGACTTGCCGTACTCCTGCCGGGACCTGGTGGTGTCGGTGATGACGTCCGACGCCTCGTTGCCGGCCTTCTGGACGGCGTCGAAGACCGAGCCGTCGCCGAGGTCGTCCCAGCCGACCAGCTTCGGCAGGGGCGCCCAGGGCTGGTGGCTGGAGGTCAGGATGACGAACGACATCAGCGGCTTGTCGCGCTTCTTGCCGTGCACCTGGCGCTGGAACGCCTCCAGCGCGTACTGGTCGGGCATGGTCGACCAGCTGAACTTCGGGCCCCGGTAGCCCAGGTCGAAGGCGTCGTAGAGCTTGTCGAGGCCGTACCACTTCTCCTCCGGCCAGCCCTTCTGCACGCCCGGCATGACGCCCACCGTGTCCCACGCGCCGGTCTTCCGGAACGCCTTGGTGAGGGTGAGGTGGTCGCCCGCGGTGACCGTGCGGTAGCGGCGCTGGTTGTCGATCCACAGGCCGGACATGGTCGTGGAGTGGCCGAGCCAGCTGCTGCCGCCGAAGGTCGCCGAGGTCAGCCAGCCGCTGCGGGCGTGGAAACCGGCCTTCGTCAGGGCCTCGGTGCTCGTGTCGAGGGCCCGGTCGACGCCGGGTGCCATGATCGGGTCCTCGAGGGCGCTGCGGCCGTAGCTCTCGATGAACGTGAAGATCACGTCCTTGCCGCGCAGGTCCGGCAGCAGCTGGTCGGGTGGAGTGTTGCCGAAGGTGTCCGCCTTCGACTGCCGCACGAACGCCGCCTCGTCCCGCAGCGACTCCACCGTCCGCTGCGCGTGCACCCGCAGGGCCCCGGCCCCGCGCTCGGAGGCGATCGGGCCGCCGAACAGCGTCAGGCCGAGCGCGGAGCAGGTGACCCAGGCGGTGCCGGCGAGCAGGGCGCCCTTGGTCGCCCGGGGCCGGTGGCGGGCCAGCACGTCGGCGAGCCGGATCGTCGCGGCGACCATGACGGCCGCCACGAGCAGGACGAGCACGACCGCACCGACGGCCGCGGCGGTCGCGACGCCCCCGCCCAGCGTGTCCTCGACGTACGCCTGCGCGTCCGGGAGCAGGTCCCAGTCCAGCGCGGCGTTGAAGCCCCGGCCCAGGTACTCGTTGAACCCCATGTCGAGCAGGTTCACCGTGGTCAGCGCGGTGAGACCGAGCCCGTACAGCACCGCCGCCGCCAGCCGGGGCCGGCGCGGCAGCACCAGCATCACGACGGCCCCGATGACCGCCTCCGCCGGGATCCGCGCGAAGCTGTCCGGCTCGACGGCCGGGAGGGTGTTGGGCAGGAGCAGGGCCCCGAGGACCAGGACGGCGGCGAGGGTGGTGGTGGTCAGTCGGAGGGCACGGGCGGCCCGGGGGTGGCGCGTGCGCCAGGTGCGGAGATGGGCGAGCCGGAATCTGGACCCGGGGGCCTCCACCTCATCTGCGAGGACCTCCGCCGCCGTCTCGTCACGCTCCGTCTCGGCCCCGGCCCCTGGGATGCCCGGCTGCGGCGACCGGCTGAAGCGTGTGAAGACAGGCACCCGGAGGTCCTTCCCGTGCGGAACGCGGCGAGGTGGCGGACCCGCGTGGGGGTACGGGTCCGCCGCAGTTCCGTACGGGGCGCCCGGCAGCTGTGTTCAGCTCACCGGGCCAGCGCTCGGCAAACTCCGGGCAAACGACCGGCCAACCGGCCCGGAGAGGGCGGCCCTCAGGCGCCGCCGACCGCCGTGAGCAGTGCCAACGGGGCCGATGCCGAGCGGGATTCACGGACGCACGCGTGCGGGTAGGGCACCGGCTCGGGATGGGTGTCGCGGCCGTAGCCCGCGAGGACCTCCGGCAGCCGGTGGCCGGTCACGCTCGCCGCGTCGACCAGGCCGCGGGCGATCGCGCGGGCCTCGTCGTGCAGCCCGTAGCGGGCCAGGCCCAGTGCGATCAGCGCGTTGTCGTGCGGCCAGACCGAGCCGCGGTGGTAGGAGAGCGGGTGGTAGGCGGGCTGGCCGGCGGCCAGGGTGCGTACGCCCCAGCCGGAGAAGAAGTCCGGCTCCAGCAGGCGCCGGCCGACCTGTTCGCCGTACTCCTTGTCCAGCAGGCCCGACCACAGCAGATGCCCGGCGTCGGAGGCGAGCGCGTCGACCTGCCGGCCCCGGCCGTCGAGCGCGAGCGCCGGGAAGGAACGCTCCGGCATCCAGAAGTCCCGCTGGAAGCGGTCGCGCAGGTCACCGGCCGCCTGCTCCAGCAGGTCCGCGTACGTCGCGTCCTGCCAGAGCGTGCGCGCGAGCCACGCCGTGCGGCGCAGCGCGTCGTACGCGTAGCCCTGGGCGCCCGCGGCCGTCACCGGGCCGCCCGGGCGGGTGCCCTCGGCGGAGCAGATGGCGCCGGGGGAGTCCTTCCAGTTCTGGTTGGCGAGGCCGCCCTGGTCGGCGCGGTAGACGAGATACCCGCGCGAGGTCAGGCCGCCGTGGTCGAGCATCCAGCCGACCGCCGCCCGGGCATGCGGCTCCAGACGGCGGGCCAGGCCCGTGTCGCCGGTCTGCTCGGTATACGCCCCGAGCAGGACCAGGAACAGGGGTGTGGCGTCGACCGAGCCGTAGTAGCGGGCGTAGGGGACCTGGCCGAAGTGCGCCAGTTCGCCGTGCCGCACCTCGTGCACGATCTTCCCGGGCTGGGCGACCTCGCTGACACCGGTGTCCGTGGCCTGGGTCGCGGCCAGCGCGGGCAGCGTGGCGGCGGCCAGCCGGGGCCGGTAGGGCAGGGCGAACAACGAGGTCAGCAGGGCGTCCCGGCCCAGCAGGGTGAGGAACCAGGGCGCACCGGCGGCCGGGACGCGCAGCTCCTCGCCGTCCGGACCCTTCGCCGGGACCTGGAGCGCGGCCAGGTCGGCGAGGCCCCGGGCGCAGGCCGTGGACAGCTCCGGCCAGCCGGCCGGCAGGGCCACGCCCTCCGTGAACCGGCCCTCCCGGTCGAGGAGTTGCTCCTTCAGGGCGGCGGGGGAGCGGGGCACGCGCAGGGCACGCCTGTCGCCGTGCGGGCGGGCCATGACCCGCAGGACCAGCTCGGCCGTGCCGTGCGGTTCGAGGTTCAGGATCCACACCAGGCGGCGGGCGCCGGTGCCGGTCTCCTCCACGGCGTCCGGCTGGGGCTCGGCCGTCACGGTCGTGACGGACCGCCACTCGCCGCGCCGGTAGCTGAACTCCACGCCGTGCCCGAGGACCTGGCGGGAGCGGACGGCGCCGGCCTTCGTGTAGGTGCGGTGGTCGGCGCGCAGTTCGAACTGGTCGGTGAAGTCGGCGTCGGCCGTGACCGCGAGGCGGACCGTCGTCGGCGCCGGGCGGTTGCTGGTGACCCGCAGCGACTCCACGAACGAGGCGTCCCCGACGGCCTGTTCGCGGAAGAGCGTGTACGCGGGCGGCTCGTTGCGCCCGCCGCGCGGGACGAGGACACAGCGCGCCGTGTCCCCGTCGGCCACGGGCGTCAGCGTGTCGGGCACGGCCCCGTCGACGGTGAGCTGCCACCGGCTCAGGTGCCGCGCGTCCCGTACGAACATTCCGTCCGGGGCGCTGCCGCCCCGGTAGCCGCTGATGTCGCCGCGGTCGCCGACGGCGGCGAACGTCCCGCCGTGCACGAGCAGATGATGCCGGTCCGTCATCGGCTCTCTCCTTCGTGGATACCCCGGCCTTCAGGCCGGGGAGGAAACGAAGCTCCTGCGGAGCAGGGCAGAGGAAGCCGGTTCGCCGCCAGGGCGGACCGGCATGTACCGTCCATCGGTCGATGCCTGTTGCTCACACGGGAGCTGATAGAATGTGAGGCATGGCGCAGCAGGTCAAGCGGGCTTTCAAGTACCGCTTTTACCCCACGGACGAACAGGCAGCTGAGCTGTCGCGTACGTTCGGCTGCGTCCGCCTCGTGTACAACAAGGCGTTGGAGGAGCGCACGCGGGCCTGGTACGGCGAGCAGCGCCGTGTCTCTTACGTGCAGTCGTCCGCCGCACTCACGGAGTGGAAGAAGACCGAGGAACTCGCCTTCCTGACGGAGGTCTCCTCCGTCCCGCTCCAGCAGGCGCTCCGCCATCTTCAGGCTGCGTTCGGGAACTTCTTCGCCAAGCGCGCGAAGTACCCGCGCTACAAGAGCCGGAAGAAGTCCCGCGCGTCGGCCGAGTACACCCGCAGCGCCTTCAAGTGGCGTGACGGGCAACTGACTCTGGCAAAGGTGCCGGAGCCGCTGGACATCCGCTGGTCGCGGCCGCTGCCGGAGGGCACGGAGCCGACGACGGCGACCGTGTCCCGTGACGCGGCGGGACGCTGGTTCGTGTCCCTGCTGTGCGAGGACACCATCACCCCGGTTCCCGCCGCAAATGCGGCGGTCGGCCTGGACGCCGGGATCACCTCCCTCGTGACGCTGTCCAGCGGAGAGAAGATCACCAACCCGAAGCACGAGCGGCGTGACCGCGCTCGCCTGGCCCGCGCACAGCGTGAGCTGTCGCGGAAAGCGAAGGGCTCGGCGAACCGGGAGAAAGCCCGCCGCAAGGTCGGCAAGGTCCATGCGCGGATCGCCGACCGTCGCCGTGACTTCCTGCACAAGCTGTCGACTCGGCTCGTCCGTGAGAACCAAACGGTCGTGATCGAGGACCTGACCGTCCGCAACCTGCTGAAGAATGGCAAGCTTGCACGCGCGATCTCGGACGCGGCGTGGACGGACCTGCGCATGATGCTGGAGTACAAGTGCGCCTGGTACGGGCGCGAACTCGTCGTGATTGACCGCTGGTTCCCCAGCTCGAAGCTGTGCGGAACCTGCGGCACGATCGCAGCGAAGATGCCGCTGAACGTCCGCGAGTGGACGTGCGAGTGCGGCACCGTGCATGACCGCGACGTGAACGCGGCACGCAACATTCTGGCCGCCGGGCTGGCGGCGTCTGCCTGTGGAGACGGTGTAAGACCTCAACGGGAGTCCTCCCGGACGGGGCGGTCGTCGGTGAAGCAGGAACCCCAGCGGGCGACCGCTGGAATCCCCCGCCTTTAGGCGGGGGAGGAAGTCAACCCCGGTCCTCTCCCTTGATCATCATCGATCGCCGTGACGCCGTTCCTGCCCCCTGCGGGCCGGTCGTGCAGCAGGTCGAGCGTGAGCGCGGCGGTCCAGCCGAAGCCGGTGGCGCCGCAGGCCTGTCCGGTGTACGGGTCCACGTACTCCGCGAAGCCGGAGGCGCCCGCGGTGTGCAGGATCCCCTTGCGCAGGGCGTCGGCCCGGCCGCGCTCGCCGTGCAGCCGCAGCCCGCGCTCCAGCAGCCAGTTGGTGTTGAACCAGGCCGGGCCGCGCCAGTAGCGGTGCGGGTCGAAGGCCTCGCCGAGCAGGTCGTAGCTGGGCACCAGCCGGGTCGTGCCGCCGAGGCCGAAGTGCGGGCCGCAGACGGTGCGCACCAGGGTGGCCGCGAGGTCGCGCGGCAGGGTCGGCAGCAGCAGCGGGACGAGCCCGGAGACACCGCGCTCGGGGATCAGCTCCCCGGCGCGCACGTCACGGCACAGGAACATCCCCGCCGACGGCTCCCACAGCCGCTCCACCAGGGCGGCGGTGAGCCGCTCGGCGCGGTCCTGCCGGGCCGAACCCGCCGCGCCCAGCTCGTGGGCGATCCGGGCCAGGGCGTGCTCGGAGGCGATGAGCAGGGCGTTGAACGCCGGGTCCTCCACGGCGAAGTCGCCCGGTCCGTCGGCATACCCACGATCCCGGTAGTCGCTCGCCAGCCGCACGTACCGCCCGTAGTCCAGATCCGTCGGCCGGTCCTCGGGGGAGCCGTGGTCGAGGTCGGCGCGGCGGAAGGAGCGGGCCGGGGCGGGAGTGACCCGGGAGAGCGGAAGGTCCCAGCAGGGACTGTTGTCCATACCCTGTTCCCACGGGTGCACGACGGACACCAGCCCGCCCCCGCCCAGGTCGCGCCGGTGCAGCAGATACCGGTGCCAGGCCGCGAGCCGGGGATACACCCGGGTGAGGAAGCCGCGCGCCCGGGACAGACCGGGGTCGGCGAGGTGCACCAGCCACGCGGCCAGCGCGTGCACCGGTGGCTGCACGATCCCGGAGGTCTGTACGGTGCGCGGGGCGCCCGCGGCGCGTCCCGCGGTCGAGGAGCGCCAGAAGTCGGGGCTCGGGAAGTACGCGTCGAGCGGGACGGAGGGGTTGAAGACGATGTGCGGGATCCGCCCGTCCGTCCACTGGGCCGCCAGCAGCGTCTCCAGCTCCGTCTGGGCCCGTAACGGCGACACGTGCCTCAGGCCGATCGCGATGAACGCCGAGTCCCACGACCACTGGTGCGGATACAGGCCGCGCGAGGGCACGGTGGACGTGCCCGTCCAGGCGGCCTCCAGCACGGCGGCGGCCCTGACGTGCAGGGGCGACGCGGCGCTGGACGGATCGTATGCAACGGTTCGTCCCGTGGGACGAGGGGCGCGTTGGGCGGTGCTGTCCACTCGGGGCTCTCCGGAAAGACGTCCGGCCGACAGGTTCGGCTGCGGCTACCGTGGGGTTACGTCTATTTAACACGCAAAACCCACTATGTAAGGCAAGGTTGAGAAACACAAGGGGGTGTGCATGACCGGACGGCCCGTCAGGACGGGACGAGGTGCCGGCCAGGCGAGCGCCGGCGAACTGCTCCAGCTGGTGCGCAGTCGCCGCGCCGTGACCCGGGGTGCGCTCCAGCAGGCGACCGGACTGTCCCGGGCCACCGTCGGGCAGCGGCTCGACCGGCTCTTCCGCGCGGGCTGGCTGCGCGAGGGCGCCGGGGGGCCGGTGGACTCCCCGCTGGGCGGGCGCCCCTCCATCACCCTGGAGTTCGACGACGAGCACGCGGTGGTCCTGGCCGCCGACCTCGACACCCGGCACGCGCGGGCGGCCGTGCTGTCGCTGAGCGGCGAGATCCTCGCCGAGCACTCCGGCACCCTCGTCGTCGAGGACGGGCCGGACCTCGTGCTGGGCGAACTCGGGCGCTGGTTCGGCGAGTTGCTGGAGAAGACCGGACGCGGGGCCGAGTCGGTGTGCGGGGTCGGCCTCGCCGTGCCCGGCCCGGTCGACACCGAGACCGGCCGCGTCGTCCAGCCGCCGATGATGCCCGGCTGGGACGGCTACGAGATAAGGGACCGGCTGGCCCGGGCGCTCACCGAGCACACGGGCGCCGCCGAGGTGCCGGTGCTGGTGGACAACGACGCCAACCTGATGGCATACGGCGAACAGCGCACCGGCTATCCCGACTGCTCCGCCTTCGTGCTGGTCAAGGTCTCCACCGGCATCGGCGCCGGGGTCGTGGTGGACGGCGCGGTGTTCCGGGGCATCGACGGGGGTGCCGGGGACATCGGGCACATCCGGGTGCCGGAGGGCGCCCGGATGCTGTGCCGGTGCGGTTCCTACGGCTGTCTTGCCGCCGTCGCGAGCGGTGGCGCGGTGGCGCGGCGGCTGGCGGAGGCCGGGGTGCCGGCGGCCTCCGGCTCGGACGTGCGGGACCTGCTGGCGTCCGGGCATCCGGAGGCGGTCGGCCTCGCCCGGGAGGCCGGGCGCCGGGTCGGGGACGTGCTGGCGACCGTGGTGACGCTGCTCAACCCCGGGGTGCTGATGATCGCCGGAGATCTGGCCGGAACCCCCTTCCTCACGGGCGTGCGCGAACTGCTCTACCAGCGGGCGCTGCCCCGCTCCACCGCCCACCTGGACGTCGTGACGTCACGGCTCGGCGAGCGGTCCGCGCTGGCCGGGGCCGGGGCGATGGTCGTGGAGCACCTCTACGCCCCCGAGCGGGTGGAGGAGCGGCTGCGCGCGCTCGGGGTGTGACGGGGACATTTCGGTCCCGAGACGCGTCCGCATGGTGAAATTCCGTCGGCTGTGGCAGCGTGATTCTCGCCACCCTTGATAAGGGTTGCGCTCAGATGAGCGGATCTTGAGCGGCTGCACTTCTCCAAAGGGTGGCACTGAGTGCCACCCTTTGATCGTTCATCGAGCGAAATCAATCGTGCCGAACGCCGCTCACATGAGCGCTCAACGGCCTCAATGGAGGTTCGTGCGTTCAAGAAGTGAAAACATACGGCTGTGATCGCTTGCCGAGCTTTGACTTTCGATCCGCTGGCGGACGAGTGGTTACAGGCGTATGACGCGCGAGTGGACGTACCCAGACGCCTTTGATCTGGGTATGTTCCTCGCCGTCAGGGCAGCCACCGCGTCCTCGAGGAGTCGAGACCCGTGTCGGAAAACAAAGATCCCCACGTAGCTGAGCACGGTAAGAGTGTTGAGGGCGTGAAGTTCGTTTACGACTTCACCGAGGGCAACAAGGACCTCAAGGACCTCCTCGGTGGCAAGGGCGCGAACCTCGCCGAGATGACGAACCTGGGCCTTCCGGTCCCGCCCGGCTTCACGATCACCACCGAGGCTTGCAAGGTCTACCTGGACAGCGGCGAGGAGCCGGCGGCACTGCGTGACGAGGTGAGTGCGCACCTCGACGCGCTGGAGCAGCGCATGGGCAAGAAGCTCGGCCAGGCCGACGACCCGCTGCTGGTGTCGGTGCGGTCGGGCGCCAAGTTCTCCATGCCCGGCATGATGGACACCGTCCTCAACATCGGCCTCTCCGACAAGTCGGTGCAGGGCCTGGCCAAGCAGGCCGGCGACGAGCGCTTCGCCTGGGACTCCTACCGCCGCCTCATCCAGATGTTCGGCAAGACCGTCCTCGGCGTCGACGGCGAGCTCTTCGAGGACGCGCTGGAGAAGGTCAAGGAGACCAAGAAGGTCACGGTCGACACCGAGCTGGAGGCCGCCGACCTCAAGAAGCTCGTCACCAAGTTCAAGAAGATCGTCAAGACCGAGGCCGGCCGGGACTTCCCGCAGGACCCGCGCGAGCAGATGGACCTCGCCATCCACGCGGTCTTCGACTCCTGGAACACCGACCGCGCCAAGCTCTACCGCCGCCAGGAGCGCATCCCGCACGACCTGGGCACGGCCGTCAACGTCTGCTCGATGGTCTTCGGCAACCTCGGCCCGGACTCCGGCACCGGCGTCGCCTTCACCCGCGACCCCGCCTCCGGCCACCAGGGCGTCTACGGCGACTACCTGCAGAACGCGCAGGGCGAGGACGTGGTCGCGGGCATCCGCAACACCGTGCCGCTCGCGGAGCTGGAGCGGATCGACAAGAAGTCGTACGACCAGCTGATGCAGATCATGGAGACGCTGGAGAACCACTACAAGGATCTCTGTGACATCGAGTTCACCATCGAGCGCGGTGTGCTGTGGATGCTCCAGACCCGGGTCGGCAAGCGCACCGCGGGCGCGGCCTTCCGCATCGCGACCCAGCTGGTGGACCAGGGCCTGATCGACGAGGCCGAGGCGCTCACCCGCGTCAACGGCGCCCAGCTCGCGCAGCTGATGTTCCCGCGCTTCGACGAGAGCGCGAAGGTCGAGACGGTCGGCCGGGGCATCGCGGCCTCCCCGGGCGCGGCGGTCGGCAAGGCGGTGTTCGACTCCTACACCGCCGTCAAGTGGTCCCGTTCGGGCGAGAAGGTCATCCTGATCCGCCGCGAGACCAACCCCGACGACCTGGACGGCATGATCGCCGCCGAGGGCATCCTGACCTCGCGCGGCGGCAAGACCTCCCACGCGGCCGTGGTCGCGCGCGGCATGGGCAAGACCTGTGTCTGCGGCGCCGAGGAGCTGGAGGTCGACACCAAGCGCCGCCGGATGACCGTGCCGGGCGGGCACATCGTCGAGGAGGGCGACGTCGTCTCCATCGACGGCTCGACGGGCAAGGTCTACCTCGGTGAGGTGCCGGTCGTGCCGTCGCCGGTCGTGGAGTACTTCGAGGGCCGGATGCACGCCGGTGCCGAGGACGCCGACGAGCTGGTCGAGGCGGTCCACCGCATCATGGCGTTCGCCGACCGCAAGCGCCGGCTGCGCGTGCGGGCCAACGCGGACAACGCCGAGGACGCGCTGCGGGCCCGCCGCTTCGGCGCCCAGGGCATCGGGCTGTGCCGCACCGAGCACATGTTCCTCGGCGACCGGCGCGAGCTGGTGGAGCGGCTGATCCTGGCCGACACCCAGGCCGAGCGCGAGGAGTCCCTCAAGGAACTGCTGCCGCTCCAGAAGCAGGACTTCGTCCAGCTCTTCGAGTCGATGGACGGCCTCCCGGTCACCGTCCGCCTCCTGGACCCGCCGCTGCACGAGTTCCTGCCCGACATCACCGAACTGTCGGTGCGCGTCGCCCTCGCCGAGTCCCGCCAGGAGCCGCACGAGAACGAACTGCGCCTCCTCCAGGCCGTGCACCGGCTGCACGAGCAGAACCCGATGCTGGGGCTGCGCGGGGTGCGCCTCGGCCTGGTCATCCCCGGCCTGTTCACCATGCAGGTCCGGGCGATCGCCGAGGCCGCGGCCGAGCGCAAGGCCGCCAAGGGCGATCCGCGCGCCGAGATCATGATCCCGCTCGTCGGCACGGTGCAGGAGCTGGAGATCGTGCGCGAGGAGGCCGACCAGGTCATCGCCGAGGTCGAGGCGGCCTCGGGCACGAAGCTCAAGCTGTCCATCGGCACGATGATCGAGCTGCCGCGCGCCGCCCTGACCGCCGGCCAGATCGCCGAGGCGGCCGAGTTCTTCTCCTTCGGCACGAACGACCTCACCCAGACGGTGTGGGGCTTCTCCCGGGACGACGTGGAGGCCAGCTTCTTCACCGCGTACCTGGAGAAGGGCATCTTCGGCGTCTCCCCGTTCGAGACGATCGACAAGGACGGCGTCGGCTCCCTGGTGAAGCTCGCCGCCGAGGCCGGCCGCGAGACCCGTCCCGACCTCAAGCTCGGCGTCTGCGGCGAGCACGGCGGTGACCCGGAGTCGGTCCACTTCTTCCACGAGGTCGGTCTCGACTACGTCTCCTGCTCCCCGTTCCGTATCCCGGTGGCCCGGCTGGAGGCGGGCCGGGCGGCGGTGCAGTCGCAGGGCAGCGACCACCGGTAGACCGTGGCCCGCGCGCGACCACCTCACCGTGGCCCGCGCGGGGCCGCTCAGGACCCGGAGCCGTCGGCGGTCCCCGACCACCCTCACCGATCGCGGCGGCTCCGGCGTACGGAGGAGAGCGGGGGCGGCACCTTTTGTGCGGAGGTGCTGCCCCCGCTCTTCCGGCTTGGTCCGGGGGCCAGGTGCGGGACACTCGGGCATGGACAACACACCTGCCCCGGGCACCCTGAGCACGGGCCGTCGTTCGCACCTGGACGAGGCGCTGGAGATCTTCGAAGCGGATCTGAACCCGGGCGACCCCGTGCACCGCAGAGCGGGACAGCTCGCCAATCTCGCGGTCCAGGTACTCGGCGAGTACGCGGACCTCCTCGGCGAGGCCGACCGGCATCTGCCACCAGCCGAGCGCACCCGCGTCGTGTCCGCGCACAAGGAGCGTGCCCTCGAGGGGCTGTCCCGGCTCGCGGAGATCCTCGACATCGAGATCGACGACGCCGACTGACGGACCTTCAAGGGCGCACGTGGGCCGGCTCCGCGACTGCGTCCGTGGACGGTCTCTCGTTCTCGCGATGATCCATCAGGACCGGGTGCTGGGGAGGCGGACCTGATGTCCACGTCGTGACGGGCCTGAAGGCTGTCAGCGGGGCAGTCCTTCCCGCAGACATACGACGGTTCCTGTCAGGGCGGCCGTGTGGAGCGCGGTGAGGGTCGGCAGCGGGGTGGCCAGCCGGGTGGACTCGAGGTCGGTGAGGGCGAACAGGCCGTGCTGGTCGTGTTCGCTGCTGCACGTGACGGTCTGTCCGGGGGCTAGACGGCCGCCGTGGAAGTAGAAGTCGATCACCGGGCCCGTGCCCTTCACATCGGCCCGGTGGTCGTAGCCGATGAGCCGGGGCGCCCGGTCCAGGGCGATGCCGGTCTCCTCGTGCAGCTCCCGGCACGCGGCGCCGACGGGGTCCTCCCTGTGGTCGAGCATGCCGCCCGGCAGCCCCCAGAGCCCGACACCGGGCTGGCCCTCGGCGTAGCGCAGCAGCAGGATCCGGTCCTCGGCGTCGAGGAGCAGCACGCACGACGCGACGATGGTCTGCGGCAGCGTCTTGACCCACTCGTCACGCGGCAGCACGCGGTGTACGTCGGTGGCGGGCACGGTCGTGTCCACGGTGGTGTTCCTTCCGTCGGCCGGGCAGCCCGGGACGAGCTGCCCGAACGGTGGAACGGCTGGACGCGCCGATGGTCACCGGCAGGCGCGGGTCAGGTCCGCGCTGGAGATCCGGGCCCGGGCGGGCCTCGGGTTCCAGACTGGAGAGAAGTACGGGGTGGACGTCAGCGTCGTGCAGCCCCGTCCGGCCACACGACGTCTACCGGGAGCCCTGCCTCCCTGGCTTCGAGCACAGTGTCCGCGGTGCCGCCGCCCTTGCCGCTCGGAGGCTCTCCGTTCCATACGGCGACGAGACGGGTCGCACGCTTCAGTAGCGTCCGGTTGGCATCCTCGTACGCCGAGCGGTTCGCGGTCTCGTGGTCCAGGACCACGACTTCGGCTGCGGCATCGATGAGCCGGTCGAAGGTCTCTTCGTGATCGGGCTTGACCTTGTTCTGCCGGTAGTCCTGCGACGGAATCACCACGACGAGACGGCCACCGAGCTCGACGACGACCTCGGCGAAGATCGAGTCGGATCCTTTCGCGATGCACGAGACACCAGTCAGGTCGCTGGCGTACGGCTTCAGCGTCTCCCGCAGCGCGTCGCGTACGAGGGGCACGCTGCTGTCGGTCAGGTCCATGTGCCCAGTCACGGCGATCGTGGTCACGTTGCTCCTTCAGCTCGACAGGACTTCGCGGATCCTTGCCCGCGCTTCCCAGACCGTACGCGATGCAGACCGCCCCACCGTGTACGGGTACAGCTGGCCGAGCTGGGTGCGGACGCGGCTTGACCTGGTGCGGGAGGCGGCGTCGACTGCCCGGTGGGTGTGGTCGACAGCGCTGGCCACGTCCCCCATCAGGAAGTGGGATTCTGCGAGTCCGATCAGGTCCAGAGCGTGACTGCGTCCTGCCTCGGAACCGCGGCCAGCGAGGGCGCTCCGGATGTTCTCGGCGGCGGATTCTGCGTGCTGCTGTGGGTCTGCGCGAGCCATGTCCAGCAGACGGCCGCCGGTGACACCGGCAAGCTCGGCTTCGTCGAAGTAGGAGATCCAGTACGGCTCTTCGTCTGCTTCGGCTTCGGCGAGCACCTCAATGGCCTCGCCGGTGGCCCGCCGGAACGCCGCAGCCCTGCCCATTGCCGCGTACGCCCACGCCTCGCGCGTATGGAGCATGGCCCGCACGCGAGGACCGGCTGCCTGCTTGGCTCGCTTCTGGGCAAGGTGCACGAGTTCGAGGGCATCTTGCGGATGGTCCCGATAGAGCATCTGTCGGGCCATGCCAGCCAGCACGTTGGCACCGAACGCTACGTCGCCGGCGGCGTGAGCGGCGCGCAACGCCAGCATGTAGTAGTTCTGCGCCTGCTTCTGAAGCCCGGAGTCCCAGGCCATCGTGGCTGCCGTGCCGCTGAGGTAGGCCATGACCTGGAAGAGCCCGCGCTCGATGTCCGGCGCCTGGTGCTCTTCGAGGTGACCGGCAACCTCGTTGAGCTGTCCAACCACAGCTTTTCGGCGCAGGCCTCCGCCGAACCGGTGGTCCCAGGCCCGGAAGGCGCGTGCCGTCGTTTCCAGCTCCCGGACTTCCCGTTGTCCGATGCGGCCCCGGCGGTGCGCTGGGTGTGGTGGCGCGGGCTTGAGCCAGCCCTCCAGGTGATCGAGCAGGTTGGCCCCGGACAGGGCGGTGCCAGCGAGGGCACGTGTGGCTGAGCGGCGGTCCATCACGAGATCGCTCCTGGTCAGATCTGCTGCCAGGCCTACGGTCGCTACGGGTTCCCAGGGTCCGTCATCTGATGTGCGTGCGGCTGGAGGCGTTGGCGGGTCTGGGGCACCGGACTGTCTTTCCCACGGCCGGTCGGCGAGCCCTACCATGCGCCCGGGGATGCGCAGCCCGTCGGCGATGCGGCAGATCACGTCGAAGCTGGTGACCTGCTGCTGCCCATTGATGATCGTGGAGACCTTGCCGGGGGTGAGCTGGCAGGCCGCCGCAATGCGGTTCTGCGACAGGCCGCCCCATTTCTTGATGAGTGAGAAGGCCGCGGAGAAGTCGTGCTCTGCCAGGGCGCGCTTGACGTCTTCCCGTTCGAGGATTTCAGGGGCGAGCAGTCCAGGGGTGATGGCGTCCATGGGGCCAACTTCCGGTGTGATCGTATGCGCTTCGTCGCGCCGTACCGAACCAGGAACGAGTGTATTACCGCCTCGGTAACACCCGCCGGTCATCCCGCTTTTGCGCGCTGACGACGACTCTCGATGCAAGACAGATCAAACCCCGGCGACCGCGCGAACGGCCCCGGGGCGTGGCCAACGCTGCAAAGGAGCGTCGACAATGGCTTTCCTATCACGAGCACTCGAACGGGTAAGAGCGGTGCTGTTCGGACCGTGCACCCCCGGTCGGCACCGCCGCACCTCCGCGCCGTGCGCGGTGCTCCCCATGCCTTCTCATCAGCCGTCGCCTGAGGTACGGGGCATGCGGCTCATGGCCGTACGCAGTCACCGCCGGGAACGGCAGGTGCCTCCGCCGTGGGAGGACACAGGCGTCCTGGTCAGGCCCTACGTGGCGCGCCTGGGTGAGCGCGTCTACGCGGGCGCCCAGGCAGGCCCGTGGGGGGATGCATGATGGTGGTGAAGGCACGCACACAGTCCGGTCCGCCGTCCTCGGCCACCATCTCAGGGTGGCTGGCCTCCGGCCACCCGTCGCCGAGCACGGCCCGCAGGGAGTGGGACAGCGCTGCGGGGCTCGCGATGATCCCGCTCGGACACTCCTTCGACGCCGTCCGCATCCCCGCAAACGTCGTGCACGCCGCCACCGGAAGCACCGACCCGTCCGTCGTTGAGGCGCGACTGGCTCAGTACCTCAACGACGGCCCGGTCATCCATGACCCGGGGTTCGCCCGCTACTACGTGCTCGTGCCGCCCGGCACCGTCTACGAGTGGCCTTCACCGGTCGTGGAGTGCCTCGGTGAGGCAACCACCTACCTGGGCGTGCCGCGCGTGGACCGCATCGGCCTGGACGAGGAGACACAGGCCTCGTACTGGTCGGTGGTGATCCCCCGGCCGGGCGTCTTGTGCAAGGCCGCGGACGTGGTGGCCCTGGTGATGGCGGGCGGCTGCCTGTCCGATGACGAGGACGATGAGTCATGACCGTACCGGCAACGAGCGTGCTGCCGCTGGACATTAGGGCCATGCGTGCCGCAACCGAGCGCGTGCTTGGGCGGGGAGCCGGTCCGCTCCTGGATGAGGAGCTGGAGACTCTGCGGGTCCGGCTGCGGGGGCACCTCCAGTTGCTTCACCCCGAGGTGGAACGGGCAGCTTCCCTTCTGCCCAGGGAAGACGACCTGCGCGAGCGCGCCCTGACCGGCGCCGGCGAGGCCCGGATGAAGCTCCGCCTGGGCCCCGGGGACACACACTTCGTCCGTGTCGCGGTCGTACAGAAGCTCGCCCGCTCGGTCCGTGCCCTGTGCGACGACTACGCGAGCCTGTCGGGCGAGGGCGCGTCGTGATCGCGCCCGTGACGGAGGCCCCGCCCCGATCGGCGGAATGCACGCTCGCCCAGCGGCCCGAGTACAAGGGGCTGCACGGCGCCTGCCGCCAGACGGAGGACGTCCCGCTGCCCCACGCGTCCGGCATCCTGCTCCAGCGCCGCTGTGGCTGCTCCTGCCACAGACGTACCCAGCGCAGAGCCTGACCTGCCGCCCCGGCGGAATGGGTCCCTACGGCGACCGTCCGGGTCGGGGTCGCACCCCCATGGACGCTCCTCCGTCGTGGATCGCAAACCGCGGCGGAGGGGGCCGGGTCCGGGTCCCACAACGCCCGTCCCGTCGGAGGACCGTAAGCCTCCGGCGGGACGGGTCCCCCCCCAGACTCCCGCCTCCCGGTCCGTTGTGTCGGCAGACGCCGTGTCCCCTCCCTAGGTCGTGTCGCTTCGGGCCGGTGTTGAGCTTCTGGTCCGTGTTCGCACTCGGATGCGACAGATGTTCTACGAGCGGTGCCGAGCGGTAGTACCTCTTGATCATTTCGAGTTGGCCTCTTGTCACCAACCAACGGGCCAGGGGTTACGCCCACCTCGAATCCAGCCGCGAGTAGCGCGGAGGTATGCCCAGACGCATGACCAGCCGGGCGGTCAGGACCGCAGGTGCGCGGTGGGCAAATGGAAGGCAGACAGGTAGACAATGAAGTTCCTGGCAGCGGGCGATCTCGGTCGCGAATCCGCCTACCAGGAGCTTCATCGCGTTGCGCGTGGCCAACCGACAGCCCTGGCAACCAGGTTGGCAGTCGACTGCATGACTGTGGCTCTGTAATAGGCTGGCGCGCGTGGATGTGACGGGGTGTCTTGGGTGCGACCTTCTGGCTGGGCGCCGGGAGTTGCCCGGAGGCATCCTGCACGAAACCGTTGCCTGGGTGGTGAACCACGTCGTCGGTCCGATGAATCTCGGCACCTTGATCGTCGGTCCGCGGGAGCACGTCGTGGCTGTCGCGGAGCTCGACGACACGGCAGCGGCGGAACTCGGCCCTTTGCTACGCGATACCGCTCGTGTCGTTGAGACGTTGTGCCAGCCTGAGCAGACCTACGTCTGCATGTGGTCGCATGGCCCCGACACGCGCAAGCACCTGCACATCGCGGTCCAGCCGGTGACCGCGGAGGTGCGGGCCCGTTACGGCGGGCTGCGCTCCGAGCAACTCCAGGCCCGGATGCTTGCAGACGGTGACGAGTCGGACATCGCGGATGTCGAGCAGTTCTGTGAGCAGGCTCGCGAGCTGTTCCGAGAGATCGCCGACGGCAGCGTCGAAGACCGTAGCTGATCACCGGTCCGGGCCGACGTCACGTCGTGGCCGGGCGAGCACATGCGTGGCAGTCGTGCGGTCTTCTCCGTCACGCACTCTCAACGTGAGGTTGGAAAAGGCTCAGTGTCTTCAGGTCGCAGCCGTCGCCGGGTGGGAGATCGCCTTTGAGGAACCGGTCCATCGCGGTCCGGATGGCGTTCTCGTTGCGGGCGCGAGTCTCTGCGTTGATGCGCCCCATGGGGTGGGGATCCTCACGAGGTGGCGCCGATGGCGGCTGGGAAGGTGGCCCTCCAAGTCGACCGTGAGACGAGCCTTTTCCGCCTTATGGTTGCGGCCGATCGATCCGGACGGAGAGACGCGCCTCGCCCGCGGCAAGTGGCGCGCCGTGCTGTAGACCTCCTTGGCTGGCCCCGCCCGTCTGCTTCCCCCGTGGCGGACGGGCGGGGCCTCTGCGCGGCGGTGTCGGGGTCACTCGACGGGGACGGAGACCCTGGTGCCGAGGGCACTTGGTTACGCGCGGAACGGGCCCTTCACCTCGTACGTGATGCCGCCCGAGGAACTGCCGCTCGTGCCGCGCTGGCTGGAGAAGTACAGGCGGGTGCCGTCCGGGGAGAAGGCCGGGCCCGTGATCTCCGAGCCGGACTGGCCGTCGACGCGGAGGAAGGGGGCGACCACGTCGGCGGGGGTGATGACGCAGATCTCCATGGTGCCGCCGTCCTCGGCGACGAAGAGGTCGCCGGAGGCCGAGCCGGTGACGTTGTCGACGCCGGTGAGCGGGGCCGTGCCGCTCACCAGTGAGTCGTCGTAGGCGAGTTCGATGGTCTGGGCGGCGGCGTTGTACTGCCAGACGCGGTTGTCGCCCTTCGTGGTGAACCAGCAGGTGTCGTCCGCGTAGTAGCAGCCCTCGCCGCCGTTGAAGCGCTTGGCGCCGGAGACCTGGTTGCGGGTGGCGGTCGTGCCGGAGGGGTCGGGGACCCGGGCCCAGGTGACCGGGCCGCTGGTGCCGCTGCCGGCCACGAGGACCTCCAGCGTGCCGGCGGACAGGTTGCCCCAGGTCGTCGGGCGGAAGCGGTAGAAGCAGCCGTCGCTGACGTCCTCGGTCAGGTAGATGACCTGGCGGACCGGGTCGGCCGCCGCCGCCTCGTGCTTGAAGCGGCCCATGGCGTCGCGGCGCACCGCCGCCTTCGTGCCCCAGGGGTCGGTCTCGTAGACGTAGCCCCGGTCCACCTCCTCGCAGGACAGCCAGGTGTTCCACGGCGTCTTGCCGCCCGCGCAGTTCTGCCGGGTGCTGGAGAGGATGCGGTACGCGCCGGTGATCGCGCCCGTGGACGAGAACTTCACCGCGCTCGCGCCGCCCGAGGGGTTGATCTCGGAGTTGGAGACATAGATCCAGCCCGTGCCGTCGGCGTAACAGGCGCCGCCGTCCGGGGCGTTGTGCCAGGTGTACGACGTGGTCCCGACCCGCTGGCCCGACCGGGCGATGACCCGGCTGGTGAAGCCGCTGGGGAGTCTGATGCCGTTGGCGTCCGGGGAGCCCAGCGGCCCGTAGGGGCCGGCGCCGGGCTGGGCCGGGGCCGCGTACGCGGCGCCGCGCCACAGGGTTCCGCCGAGGGCGGCCGAGGTGCCGCCGAGGACGGCCGCACGCAGGAGGCTACGACGTTCCACTCTCACTCCAAGAGGTGCCGTACCGCCCTGCCGCCGGTCGACGGCAGGGTTGTGCGTGGGGGGAGGCGGGAGGGACGCTATGGGGGCAGGGTTGACGGGGCATGGATAACTCATGGCGGCGGGACGGCATGCTGTGTGCCGCCTGTGGGGTCAGGCGCCCGCAGGCCTCGACTTGTTGTTCGTGGGCTCACGTTGTCTTTCCTGGGGGCTTCATGCGGGCAGCGCCGGTGCCTCCCGTCTCCGGCCGCCCCTCGGCCGGTCGGTGCCCGGACCGTGCCCCTGCGTCGGCGTTCGTACGGACGGCAGCCGGATCACGACGTCCAGGCCGCCCGTCGCCGCCGCGTGCAGGGTCGCCTCGCCGCCGCTGGCGTGGGCGAGGCGCTGCACCAGGGCGAGGCCGAGTCCCGAGCCGCCCTTGGGGGCGCCCGGGGCGCGCCAGAAGCGGTCGAAGGCGCGGGCCCGCTGCTCCTCCGTCATGCCGGGGCCCTCGTCGGTGACGTGCAGGTCGACCCAGCGGGGGCGGCTGTCGCGCAGGGCGCGGCGGGGCGGGGCCGGCACCCGCACCTCGATCGTGACGCTGCTGCCGGGCGGGGACGCCCGCAGGGCGTTGGACAGCAGGTTGTCCATGATCTGCTCGACGGCTCCCGGCACCGCGAGCACCGGGCCGACGCCGCCCGCGAAGAGCACGAGGGAGACGTCCTCCCGGGCGAACAGCGGCTGCCAGGTGCGGTGCCGTTCCGCGCAGACCGCACCCAGGTCGACGGTGGCGGGGATCGCCGCGTGCTCCTCCAGCCGGGCCATCGCCAGCAGGTGCTCGACCATCCGTGCGAGCCGGTCCGTCTCCGTGACGGCGGCGGTCAGGCTGCCCCGCGCGCGGGCGGCGACGTCCGGCTCCAGGTTCTCCAGGCGCAGCCGCAGCGCCGCGAGCGGGGTCTTCAGCTGGTGCGAGGCCTCGCCGGCGAACGCCCGCTGGGAGGCGAGCAGATGGGCGAAGCGGGCCGCGGTGCGGTTGAACGCCGCGGCCAGGCTGCGTACTTCCGGTGGGCCCTTCGTGATCGTCACCGGGGTGAACCGGCCGCCGCCCTCCGCCAACTCGTGCGTGGCCCGCTCCAGTTCACGGATGGGACGGCCGGCCCAGCGGGCGAAGGCGAAGCCGACCACGGCCACCGCCGTCAGCACGGCCAGTCCGCCCAGGGCGAGCAGCAGCCACACGTGGTGGACCCGCTCGTGCACCGTCCGCGTGGGCACCGTCAGCCACACGGCACCCACCGGCCGCGCCTCCTGACCGACCGGCGCGGCCACCGACAGGTACTCGACCCCGCCGATCGTGGAGGTGCGCACGTCCGCCGTCGAGGTGCCCCGCAGCGCGGCCGCGATGCCCGGCCGGTCGGCCAGGGCGCCGGACACCGAGGTGTCCATCGGGTGCGAGGTGGCCAGCGGCGCGCCCGAGGCGCCGACGATCACCACCTTCCCGCCGATGCGCTGAGCGCAGTGCGCCACCCGCGCGGGCAGGTCACGCTCGGCCCGTCCCGCCGCGAGGGACAGCGCGGCGTACGCGGAGACCGACTCGGCCTCGTCCTTCGCCGCGTTGACCACCTGCTCCCGCTCCCCGCGCGAGTAGACGAACCCCAGCGGGATCTCCAGGCAGAGCAGCACCAGCGCGGCGAGACTGAGGTAGCCGATCAGCAGCCGGCGGGTCATGGAGAGGTCACCTGCGGGGCGTTCGGCCCCGTGTGCACCGCCAGCCGGAAGCCCACGCCCCGCAGTGTCCTGATCCACGCCGGGTGCCCCAACTTGCGGCGCAGCGCGGCCACATGGACGTCCAGCGTCTTGGTCGGGCCGTCGTAGTGCGGGTCCCAGACCCGGTCGAGGATCTGCTGGCGCGAGTAGACCGCGCCCGGGTCCTCGCTGAGGAGCGCCAGCAGGTCGAACTCCTTGGGGGTGAGCGGCACGGTGCAGTCGCCGACCCAGACCTGGCGGGTACGGCGGTCCACCACGAGCGGGCCAGGGTCGTGCGGAGGCTCGGGGGGCGAGTCGTACGACGGTGGTGTGGCAGGGGGGTCGTAGGAGAGGGCCGGGGCCGGCTCGTACGTGGGGGAGGGGGCCGGTTCGTAGGGCGGCAGTGGCTCGGGGGTGCCCGGTGCGGTCGGCGTGCTCTGTGCGCCCGGCGCGCCCGGGCGCTCGGGGAAGGCCTGCTGGGTGCGCTGCGTGCGGCGGGTCACCGCACGGACCCGGGCCACCAGCTCCCGCACGCTGAATGGTTTCGCCAGGTAGTCGTCCGCGCCCAGTTCCAGGCCCAGCACGCGGTCGGCCTCCTCGCCGCGGGCGCTGAGGATGACGATGGGCACGTCCGAGACCTGCCGGATGCCGCGGCAGACGTCGATGCCGTCCATGTCCGGCAGTCCGAGGTCGAGCAGGACGACGTCGTTGTACGGGCCTCTCAGTCCGTCCGCGCCGGTGGCGACGTGGTCGACCGTCAGCCCGAAGTGGCCGAGTCCTTCGGTGAGCGGCTCGGCGATCGTCTCGTCGTCCTCGATGAGCAGCACTCGTAGGCCCATACGTCCTGTCTCTCCGTGAAGCCGGCATGAATCCGGGCAGCGTGAATTCGCATTCTCCGCCCTGGAGTTAACACGCTACAAGATGACCGCTCGTCCGGGTATCCGGACAAAGAATGTTCAATTCCTGGCCCGGCTCTGGAGTTCGCTTAACCTTCCTCTGTAGGTCGCCCCTCTACGGTGGAGTGCACGGAAGAAAACTCCCAGCTCAGGAGGCGGAGTTGAAGGCATTGCTGGACCGTGCCCGCACGTTCAGGACGCGCGTCGATTTCGACAGCGGCGAATACCGGAAACTGGCCGACGGGCAATATCCGGAGGCGTTGTTCATCACCTGCTCGGATTCCCGGGTCATACCCGCACTGATTACGGGCGCACGGCCCGGAGAAATATTCGAGCTGCGCAACGCGGGCAATATCGTGCCGCCCTACGGACGGCCCGGGGCCTGCGGTGAGGCGGCCACCATCGAGTACGCACTGGAAGTGCTCGGGGTTCAGGACATCGTGGTGTGCGGTCACTCACACTGCGGCGCGATGGGCGCGCTGAAGTCCGGCGACGACCTGTCCGCCCTGCCCGGCGTGGACGCCTGGCTCCACATCGCCCGCCCCGAACTGGCCCCCGTACTGGAGTCCGCGCCGGACGACCCGTCGCTGCCGGAGGTGTCCCAGGGCAACGTCGTCAACCAACTGGCTTCGCTGCGGAGTTACCCGGTGGTGCGCCAGCGGCTCGACGCGGGCCGGCTGCGGCTGCACGGCTGGTACTACGAGGTCGACACGGGGTTCGTCTACGAACTCGGTGACGACGGCGCCTTCCGGGTGCATGCCGCGTGAGCGGGGCGCATGCGCGGGGGCGGACACGGGGTGGCGCCGCCCCGGGTGGCCGGCCGATCGGTCCGATCGGTCCGATCGGTCCGGCCGGCCCGGCCGGCCCGGCCGGAGATGCGGCGGGTTGGGGATCGGCTGGTTCCGAGGGGGGTGCTTCGGACTGGGGACCGGGCGGTTTCGCGGAGGGTTCGGGGAGTTGGGATTCGGGTGGCTTTGCCGGGGGCTCGGGGGACTGGGGGCCGGGCGGTCGCGGGGAGGGCGCGGCGGGTTGGAGGTCCGCTGGTTCCGACGGGGGTGCTGGGGAGTGGGGGTCGGGCGGTTCCACCGAGGGTGCGGCGGAGTGGGGGCCGGGCCGTTCCGAGGAGGTTGCGGGGGACTGGGCGGCAGGCGGCTCCTCGCGGGGCTCGGGAGACTGGCAGGCGGACGGGCCGTTGGGTGGTGCGGCGGGAGGTACCGCGGGCTGGGGGCCGGGCGGATCTGCGGGCGGTTTGACGGGGGGTCGGTCGGGTGGCCCCGGCGGTGGTCTGGTCGGGGACTCGGCGGGGGGCGCTGCGCATCGGCGGTCGGGTGGACCGGTGGGCGGTTCGATGGGCGGTCGGTCGGGTGGTCCCGGTGGCGGCCTGGCGGGGGACCCGGCGAGGGGCGCGACTCGGCGGTCGGGCGGCCCGTCCGGTGAATCGGCGGGCGGCTCGGCCGGAGGGGGCGCGGGCGGTGTGCTGGGCGGGCTGATGGGCCGTGTGGCGGGTCGTGCGAAGGGCGCTGGGGGCAAGGGCGCGGCCAAGGGTGACCTCGTCACCGACATCACCGCCTCGCTCGTCGTCTTCCTCGTCGCCCTGCCGCTGTGCATCGGTGTCGCCGTCGCCTCCGGTGTGCCGGCCGAGCTCGGGATCATCTCCGGGGTGATCGGCGGTCTGGTCGTCGGCGCGGCACGCGGCAGTACGCTCCAGGTCAGCGGGCCGGCCGCCGGCCTCGCCGCGCTCGTCGCGGAGACCGTCGCCGAGGTCGGCGTGGCCATGCTCGGCGTGATCGTGCTGTTCGCCGGCCTCCTCCAGATCATCCTGGGACTGGTGCGGCTCGGCCGGATGTTCCAGGCCATCTCGGTCGCCGTCGTCCAGGGCATGCTGGCCGGCATCGGCGTGCCGCTGATGTTCAGCCAGGCCTATCCGATGGCCGACGCCAAGGCCCCCGGCACGGCGATCGAGAACATGGCCGGCATCCCCGGACTGCTGGCCGGCATCCTGACGAACCCGCAGGCGATGATCGCCACCCTGCTCGGTGTCGTCACGATCGTGCTCAGCTTCGTGTGGAAGAAGGTGCCGGGCCCGGCCGGGAAGATCCCGGCCGCACTGGTCGCCGTGGGCATCGGCATCGTGGTCGCCGCGCTGCCCGGCGTGGACGTGAAGACGCTCCAGGTGGGCAATCTGCTCGCGTCCGTGTCGGTGCCCGGGCCGGAGCAGTTCGCCGGGCTCGCGGACGGGGCGATCATCACCGCCATCCTCACCTTCACGGTCATCGCGTCCGCCGAGAGCCTGTTCACGGCCGCCGCCGTGGACCGTATGCACAGCGGCCCGCGCACCCGCTACAACACAGAACTGATCGCCCAGGGCGCCGGGAACACCGTCGCGGGCATCCTCGGCGCGCTCCCGATCACCGCGGTCGTGGCCCGCAGTTCGGCCAACGTCCAGGCCGGGGCCAGGACCCGGCTCTCCCGCACCCTGCACGGCCTGTGGCTGCTCGCCTTCGCGCTGCTGCTGCCGCAGGTGCTCGCGCTGATCCCGATCTCGGTGCTCGCCGGCGTCCTCGTGCACAGCGGCTGGAAGCTGTTCGCGCCCGCCGAGTTCCCGAGGATGTGGCGGCAGGACAAGGGCGAGTTCGCGGTGATGACGCTGACCACGCTGGTCATCGTGGTGACCGCGCTGCTGGAGGGCGTGCTGATCGGCCTCGCCGCGGGGATCGTGCTGGCCGCGCTCCGCATGTCCCAGACCACGATCCGCCAGCACGTCGAGGACGACACGGCCAAGGTCGTCATGGCCGGCAACGCGACGTTCCTGCGGCTGCCGAAGGTGATCGAGGCGCTGGAGGCCGCCGCCGCGTCCGGGAAGCCGAGGATCCGGCTCGACCTGACCGGCGTGACCCACCTGGACCACGCCTGCCGCAACCAGGTCGAGGAGTTCACCGTCCAGCAGCGGGGACTTGGGCTGCGGGTGGAGCTGCTGATGCCGGGGGAGCCGAAGCCGGCCGGCGACCGGGCCGCGGTGCCCGTGGCAGAAGCCCACGCCCCCCTGCCCAAACGGCCTGTCACGGCCACGGCCGAGGAACCGTGGGGCGAACCAGTGAGGGAACCCTCACCCTGGCCCACCGCCGACGCCGAGTGGTTCTACCTCGACACCCGGCCCCTCCCGGAGGAGCAGCGGTCGAGCCCCGTGGGCTGACAGCGGCCGGGGCCCAGTGGCCCGGGCCCTCCTCGCCGTACCTGACGCCGGGGGCGTGCACGCCGAGTACGCCGTGCACGCCCCCCGTTCGATCAGGCGGCGCGGGGCCCCTCGTAGGGTGGATCGCGGCCACCGACGGAGGGAGCCTGCCATGCCAGGCTGGACCACACGGGACATCCCGGACCAGAGCGGCCGCGTCGCCGTCGTCACCGGCGCCAACAGCGGGATCGGGCTCGTCACGGCACGGGAACTGGCCCGCAAGGGCGCGCGGGTGGTGCTCGCGTGCCGCAGCGAGGCCCGGGGCAACGCGGCCGTGGACCGGCTCCGTGCGGAACTGCCACAGGCCCGGGTCGAGCTCGGCCGGCTCGACCTCGGGGACCTCGCCTCCGTACGCGAGTTCGCGGCCGGTTTCCCGTACGAGCGGCTGGACGTGCTCGTCGACAACGCCGGGGTGATGGCGCTGCCGTACGGGACGACGGCGGACGGTTTCGAGACGCAGCTCGGAGTCAACCACCTGGGGCACTTCGCCCTCACCGGGCTGCTGTTGCCCGCGCTGCTGGCGGCGCCGGGGGCCCGGGTCGTGGTCGTCTCCAGCGGGATGCACGCCCTCGCCAACATCGACATCAACGACCTCAACAGCGAGCGGCGCTACCGGCGCTGGATCGCCTACGCCCGTTCCAAGACGGCCAACCTGCTGTTCACGCACGAGCTGGCGCGCCGGGCGGCGGCGCACGGCACGGACCTGGTGGCGGCCGCGGCCCACCCCGGGTACGCGGCCACCAACCTCCAGACCACCGGACCGCTCGCCGAGGGGCGCCCGGCCGCCGAGCGGCTCGTGCGGATCGCCAACCGGGTCATCGCGCAGCCTGCCGAGGCGGGCGCGCTGCCGATCCTGTACGCCGCGACAGAACCCGGCGTACGGCCCGACTCCTTCACCGGCCCGCACATCGCCATGTGGCGCGGGGCGCCCGCACCGTCCTGGCGGGCGCCCTGGACCCTCAACGACGCGGCGGGTCAGCGGCTGTGGGCCGCGTCCGAGGAGCTGACCGGGGTGACGTACGGCGCTCTGAAGGCTTGACGCTCACAGGGACACGGCCACCGCGTTGAACGTCGTCTCCGGCGTCTGCGGGCTGGTGAAACGGGCGTTGACCAGGTACAGGCGGTCGCCGTAGCGGGCGGCGGTGGCGGGGACGTCGAAGCGGGGGTCGGTGATCGTCCTGGTCAGCGTGGCGGCGGTGGCCTTCCGGTCGAGGTCCCAGACGGTGATTTTGTTCAGGCGGTTCTGGACGACGTACAGGGTGCGGCCGAGACGGACCAGGCCGTCGCCGCCTGCCACGTCCGTGGCGCCAATCAGCGTAATCCTGATGGCGTGGCCGGTCCTGAGGTCCACGTTGTACAGCTGACCCGCGTTGACGACGATCAGGCCACGCCCGTCGGGCGTGGCGACCAGGCCGTTGGCGCTGTTGGTCCCGGCGGGCGCCTGCACCCACTCGCCGGTGAGCGGGAGGGCGCGGACCTCGCCCCGGCGGCCGCGCGGCACGCCGTGGAGAACGGCCGCACGGGAGTCGGTGAACCAGGCGCGGTCCTCGTGCAGGACGACATCGTTGATGAACGGGGCGGCGTCACGGGTGAGTTGGTAGGTGGTGAGCAGCTCGCCGGTGCGGGCGTCGACGATCCTCGCGGTGCCTCCGGCGCCCCCGGCCACATACAGCAGGCCGTCACGGTCCAGCTTCAGCCCGATGGACGCGAGACCGGCCGCGCCCTCGTACAGGACCCCGCCCTTGCCGGTGCGCAGATCGGTGCGGTAGATCGCGCCGTCGGCGCGCGAGCCCATGTACGCGTACGGCCTGCTGCCGATGGTGATCCCCTCGGGGAGCCAGCCGTCGGGCAGCGGGAACTCGGTCGGCCAGCCGGTCCCGGGAGCGGCCTGCGCCGTGCCGGTGCCGGCGGCCACCGCGAGCGCCGCGACCGCTCCGCCGAGCACGGTCCGCCGGGACGGCTGGGGGTGGTTCCGAGTCATGGTGGGGCCTCCGTGGAAGGAAGGGGGGATGTGACTCGACGAAACGCTGTGACGTGACGAAAAGCTGTGACTCGATGAAACGCGAAGTGCCCCAGGCACGGCAGTCGAGTCGACGAAGTCGACAGGAACTCGACAGCCCGGCCCGCCAGTTGATCAGTAGACGATCGACACGATCCGGCACACGGCCTCGGCGAGCCGCCGGTCCCCCTCGAACCGGGCCCGGGCGAGAGCGTCGGCCGGTTCGACACCCCGTGTGCACAGCCGCCAGGCGGTCTCCGTATCCAGCTCCACGGTGGCCGCCGGCCGGCCGCCGGAGTTTTCCGCCAGGGACCAGCCCTCCGGCCCGGCGGTCACGGTCCAGGTGCCGCCTCCCGGGCCGGTGACCGTCAGCGCCACCCGCGTGCCGGCCGGCGCGGCGATGTCGCGCAGGGTGTGGGGCAGGGCCCGCATGAAGGTGTCCAGGACCATGGACAGGGCCCGCGGCTCGGGGTCGGTGCCCAGCCCGGCCGCGTGCCGGATCTGCTGGCGGTGCGTCCAGTACTCCGTGAACTCCCGGGCACAGTCCAGCCACATCGGCGCCGGGTCCACCCCGGCCCAGGACACGCCCAGGGACGGCGCGTCCAGGTCGGCGTGCGCGAAGCGGCGGGCCAGTTCGCTGCCGGCCTCTTCCAGGGCGTCGACGAGCGAGGCCGGGTCCATGTCCCGGTGACGGTCGACCCACTCCTGGTTGGCGCGGTGGATGAACGCCTCCAGGGTCTCGCCCGGCGCGAAGGCGCCGAACTCGCGGCGGCCGAGTCGGGCGCGGTAGTCGCCGAGGACGTGTACGGCGACGTCGTGCACCGTCCAGCCCGGCACGGCCGTCTCGTGCCACTGCCCGGGCCGCAGGCCCCGCAAAAGCCCCAGCAGCGCCTCTAGTTCCGGCTCGAACAGCGGACGGGCGTCGATCGGAGGGCCGAGCCAGGAGCGGCCGGGCCCGTCGTTCGGCTGCGCAACCATGGCCCCAGCCTGCCAGGCGGTAACGGAACACGAAAACACCCCTCCGGGGAGGGGTGTTCCGAGCCGCGCGGCAGCGTTCCTACGCGGTGCGCACCTTGTACGCCGTCACCTGTACCTCCTCGTCGTCCAGGCACTGCCCGGACGCCAGGTCGAAGCGCTGCTTCAGCAGGGGCGAGGCGACGAACGGGCGGCCCTGGTGGGTGCCGGTCAGGCCGCGGGAGAGGACGGCCGCGCCGGTGAACGGGTCGCGGTTGTCGACGGCGAACAGCTCACCGGAGCGGTCCCGGAAGATCGCCGCCTGGCGGCCGTCCGGCAGCAGTGCCGCCACCCCGCGGCCCGGGAGCAGCGTGATCAGGTCGCAGACCGTGAACCAGTCGCCGTCCAGTGCGAGCTGGACCTTCAGGTCGGTGGTCTCAGGTGCCAGGGTCATCGCTGGGCGCTTCCTTCCAGTACGTCTTCGGCGGGTCGCATGCCGATGGACAGCAGCGGCAGGTCGGGCTTCATCTGGTCGCGCTCGGGCACGAAGGCGACGACCGGGTCCGGGGTGTCCGGGGCGTTCACGAAGGACACGAACCGGGCCAGCTTCTCGGGGTCGTTGATGGTCTCCGCCCATTCGTCGCGGTAGTGCGCGACGTGCGCCTGCATCAGCTTCTCCAGCTCGTCGCAGATGCCGAGCGAGTCGTGGACGACGACGTCCCGCACGTGGTCCAGGCCGCCGGGGATCCGCTCCAGCCAGGTCGAGGTGCGCTCCAGCCGGTCGGCCGTACGGATGTAGAACATCAGGAACCGGTCGATCAGACGGACCAGTTCGGCGTCCGACAGGTCCTGCGCGAGCAGGTCCGCGTGGCGCGGCGTGGCACCGCCGTTGCCACCGACGTACAGGTTCCAGCCGTTGGCGGTGGCGATCACGCCGAAGTCCTTCGACTGGGCCTCGGCGCACTCGCGCTGGCAGCCGGAGACGGCCGACTTCAGCTTGTGGGGCGACCTGAGCCCCCGGTAGCGCAGCTCCAGGTCGATCGCCATGCGGACGGAGTCCTGGACGCCGTAGCGGCACCAGGTCTGGCCGACGCAGGACTTCACCGTGCGCAGCGACTTGCCGTAGGCGTGGCCGGACTCGAAGCCGGCGTCGACCAGGCGGGCCCAGATCAGCGGCAGTTGTTCGACGCGCGCGCCGAACATGTCGATCCGCTGGCCACCGGTGATCTTCGTGTAGAGGCCGAAGTCGCGGGCGATCTCGCCGATCACGATCAGCTTCTCCGGGGCGATCTCACCGCCGGGGATGCGCGGGACGACCGAGTACGAGCCGTTCTTCTGGAGGTTGGCCAGGAAGTGGTCGTTGGTGTCCTGGAGGGCGGCCTGCTCACCGTCCAGGACGTAGCCGCTCGCGCCGATCGCCGGGGCGAGGGAGGCGATGATCGAGGCGACCGCGGGCTTGCAGATCTCGCAGCCGTCACCGCCCCTGGCCTCCTCGCGGCCGTGGCGGTCCAGCAGGTCCTGGTAGCTGTTGATGCGCAGGGCGAGGACGATCTCGTACAGCTCCTCGCGGGTCTGCGAGAAGCAGCCGCACAGGCCCTTGTCGACCTCGATGCCGCCGGCCTCCAGCTCGGCGTTGACGAGCTGGCCGAGGACCTTGACGCAGCTGCCGCACGTCGTACCGGCCTTGGTGCACTTCTTCACCTCGGGCACGGTGGTGCAGTTGTGCTCGGTGACCGCGCCGCGGATCGTGCCCTTGCGGACGTTGTTGCACGAGCAGATGATCGCGTCGTCCGGCAGCGCGGTCGGGCCGAGCTGGGCGGGCGCTCCGGCACCGGCCGGCAGCACCAGCGACTCGGGCGAGACCGGCGGGACCGAGCCGGTGAACGCCTTCAGCGTGCCGTACGCCTCCGCGTCGCCGACCAGGATGCCGCCGAGCAGCGTGCCGTCGCGGCCGATGACCAGCTTCTTGTACAGGCCCGCGCGGGAGTCGGAGTAGACGACGTCCAGGCAGTCCTCGGCGGTGCCGTGCGCGTCACCGAAGGACGCCACGTCCACGCCGAGCAGCTTCAGCTTGGTGGACAGGTCGGCGCCGGTGAAGGCGGCCTCGTCCGCGGCGATCGTCGCGGCGGCGGTCTCGGCCTGCTCGTAGCCGGGGGCGACCAGGCCGTACACCCGGCCGTCGGCGGCCAGCGCGCACTCGCCGATCGCGAACACGTGCGGGTCGTTCACCGTGCGGCACTGCTCGTCGACCGTGATGCCGCCGCGCTCGCCGACCGTCAGGCCGCAGTCGCGGGCCAGCTGGTCGCGGGGGCGGACACCGGCGGAGAACACCACCATGTCGGTGGCCAGTTCGGAGCCGTCGGACAGCTTCATGCCGGTCACGGCACCGTCCTCGCCGACGACGATCTCCTGCGTGCCGACGCCCGTGTGGACGCTCAGGCCCATCTCCTCGATGGTGCGCAGCAGGGCCGCGCCGCCGCCCTCGTCGACCTGGACGGGCATCAGACGGGGCGCGAACTCCACGATGTGGGAGGTGAGTCCGAGGCCCTTGAGGGCACCGGCCGCCTCAAGACCGAGCAGACCGCCGCCGACCACGGCACCCGTGGTCGCCTTCTTGGCGTACTCCTCGATCGCGAGCAGGTCCTCGATCGTGCGGTAGACGAAGCAGCCCTCGGCGTCCTTGCCCGGCACCGGCGGCACGAACGGGTACGAGCCGGTGGCCAGGACGAGCACGTCGTAGTCGACGACGAGACCGGAGCGGGCGGTCACCCTGCGCGCCTCGCGGTCGATCGTCTCCGCCGGGTCGCCGACGCGCAGCTCGATGCCGTGGTCCTCGATGAACCGCAGGTCCGTCATGGACAGGTCCTCGGGCGTCTTGCCTGAGAAGTACGAGGTGAGCTGGACGCGGTCGTAGGCCGGGCGCGGCTCCTCGCAGAGCACGACCACGCGGTGCGTGGCGGTCAGGCCGCGCTCGGCGAGCGCTTCGAGGAAGCGCTGGCCGACCATGCCGTGGCCGACGAGCACGATCGTGGGGGTGGCCGTGGACATCAGGAGCCTCCATCATTCGTGAGCAGGTGGAGCAGCGGGCCGCCGTCAGTCGGGAGCGGCTCTGCTCCCTCCCAGGCGCGGGCGAGCGCGCCGACGGTGCCGAGTTCGCCGACGAGAACCCCGCCGACCAGGCGGTCGTCGCGGACGACGACCTTGCGGTAGGTGCCGCGGGTGGCGTCGGCGAGCTGGACGACGTCGTCGCCCGGGAGCGCCTCGGTCTCGCCGAAGGCGGCGAGGTCGAAGGGGCTGTCGTGCCCGTTCAGCGTGAGCCGCGTCAGGGAGCGGGTGCCGGTGTAGCGGGCGCCCGCGTTGCCGGCCAGCAGCTCCGCGAGCGTGTCGGCCTGTTCGAGTGCGGGAGTGGCGAGGCCGTAGAGGACGCCGTCGTGCTGGGCGCAGTCCCCGATGGCGTGGATGTACGGGTCGGAGGTGCGCAGCTCGTCGTCGACGACGACGCCCTTGCGGATGTCGAGGCCGGCCGCCTGCGCGAGACCCACCCGGGGGCGGACGCCGCAGGCCACGACGACGAGGTCGGCGTCGAGCGCGTACCCGTCGGCCATCTCCACGGAGCGGACGGCGCCGCCGACGCAGCGCACGTCCCGTACGCGGCACTCGGTGTGCACCTCGACGCCCAGGTCGGTCAGGTGCCGCTTGACGAGTTTGGAGGCGGCCGGGTCGAGCTGGCGCTCCATCAGCCGCTCGGACTGCTGGGCGAGGACGACCTGGGCGCCGCGCAGGGCGAGCGCGCGGGCCGCGGAGACCCCGAGGAGCCCGCCGCCGATGACGACCGCCCGCGCCCCCGGGCGGACCGCCTTGGACAGGCCCAGGCAGTCGTCCATGGTCCGGAAGGCGTGGACGCCCTCGGGCAGCACGTGGTCGGGGGTGAACAGGCCGCGCAGGGGCGGCAGGACGGGGTTGGATCCGGTGGCGAGGACGAGCCGGTCGTATGCGATCACCGTGCCGTCGGCGCACTCGACGGTGCGCCCGCCGCGGTCGATGCCGACGACCCGGCCGCGCGTGGCCTGCGCGGGTGCCGGCAGGGCGATCACCTCGGGGCTGTAGCGTCCGGCCAGCACCTCGGCGAGCAGCACCCGGTTGTAGGGCCGGTGCTCCTCCTCGCCGATCAGCAACGCGGGCGTGCCGAGCTCACCGAGCCGCCGGGCGAGCCGTACGCCCGCGAGGCCGGTGCCGATCACCACCACACGCTCATTCGAGGTCATGTCCTTGAGCGTGCGGTGCCGGTGTTACCCGGCAGCATCACGACTGTTTCCCACGAGGAACGCTGCCCTCAGCGGGGGCCGGGGGTGGATGTGAGGGTTCCCGGAGCGCGGTGACGACGGGCTGTGAGGGTAGCGTCGCACAGGCGTCGCACGGCCCTCGCACGGCCGTCGCATAGGGTCTCGATCATGCCCGACATATCGCTGACCGTGATCGCCCTGCTCTGCATCGCGGCTCTCGCCGCCGGGTGGATCGACGCCGTGGTCGGCGGCGGCGGGCTCCTGCTGCTGCCGGCGCTGCTGCTCGGGCTGCCGTCGCACACGCCCGCCGCGCACGCCCTGGGCACCAACAAGGCGGTCGCCATCGTGGGCACGACGGGCGCGGCCGTGACGTATGCCCGCAAGGCCCCGGTGGATGTCCGCACGGCGGTGCGCATCGGGCTGGCCGCGCTCGCCGGATCGTCCGCCGGGGCCTTCTTCGCCGCCGGGATGAGCACCGACGTCCTCAAGCCGGTGATCATGGTGGTGCTGCTCGGGGTCGCCGCCTTCGTGATCCTGCGGCCCGCCTTCGGCACGGCCCCCGCGACCGGCCCGGCCACCCGACGGCAGATCCTCGCGGCGATCGGCCTCGCGGGCCTCGGCATCGGCTTCTACGACGGTCTCATCGGCCCCGGCACCGGAACCTTCCTGGTCCTCGCCCTCACCGCCGTGCTCCACCTCGACCTCGTCACCGCCTCCGCCACCGCCAAGATCGTCAACTGCTGTACCAACGCGGGCGCCCTCGCCACGTTCGCCTGGCAGGGCGCGGTCCTGTGGAAACTGGCCGCCCTGATGGCCGTGTTCAACCTGGCGGGCGGCACCCTGGGCGCCCACACCGCCCTGAAGAAGGGCAGCGGCTTCGTGCGCGTGGTGCTGCTGACGGTGGTGTTCGCCCTGGTGGGGAACATGGCGTACGAGCAGTGGGTGGCCTAGGCGGACGCCCCCGCCCGCAGGTCCAGCAGCTCGATGATCCCCGTGCCGTCCTCCTCGCCGCGCCCCTGGGCGAGGCGCCGCTCCATCAGCGCCATGTACGGCGTCAGCAGCTGCGGGCTCACCCGCTGCTCCTCGGCCGTGCGCAGCAGCGTGTCGTTGCCCGCGACCTGCATGGCGAGGTTGGAGACGACGTTCTTCGTGTAGTCGCCGCTCTGCAGCTGGTCGGCGCTCTGGTGCACGGCCGGGGCCATCGAGGTCAGCCAGTCCGCGAGCAGAGGCGCGAAGTCCTTCGGGGCGATGTCCTCCGGGCGGATCAGCGCGAAGGCGTGCGTGATACCCGCGAACATGCCGTTCATCGCGCTCAGCAGCGCCACGTCGTGCAGCGCGGCGAAGCCCGGGTCGGCCCCGACGTAGCGGGTGCCGGCCGGGACGGCGAGGGTGTCCCGGTGCTCCTCGAACAGCTCGGGGGAGCCGCTGTAGAAGACGTACCCGCCGGAATCCGGGACCTCGATCATCGGCGGGACGGCCATGATCCCGCCGTCCAGGAAGCGGGCACCGCGCGCTTCGGCCCAGGCGGCGCGGCTGCGGCCCTCGCCCGGGCTGCCCGTGGTGAGGTTCACCAGGTCCCGCCCGGCGAGATCGGCCCCGTCGAGGGCCTCGCCCACGGAGGCGTCGTCGAGCAGGCAGGCGACCACGAGCCGGTTCGCGGCCACCGCCTCCGCGGCGGTCGGAGCGACGGTGGCGCCCTCGGCGGCGAGGGGTTCGGCGCGGGAGGCGGTGCGGTTCCAGACGGTCACCGGGTGTCCCGCGGCGAGCCAGGCGCGGGCCAGGGCGGTGCCCATGTCGCCGGTGCCGAGGAGGGTGAGAGGGGTGCGGGAGGCAACTGCGTTGTCGGTCATGGCGTTTAGGCTCGTCTCAGGGGAGCGCCTGCTCAAGTACGTACTTCGAGGTGGGTGGTTACCCCGGGGGAAGGGTCCAGGCAGGAGAAGGGGAGGGCTCGGGCATGGGGACGACGGGGCGGCGGCCGGGGGCGTACGTGTGCGGGATCGACGCGGCGATGGACGTGATCGGCGGCAAGTGGAAGGTGCTGATCCTCTGGGCGCTGAACGAGCGGCCCTGCCGCTTCGGCGAGTTGCGCCGCGAGCTGCCGGGGATCACCGAGAAGGTGCTGGCCTCGCACCTGCGGGAGATGGAGGCCGACGGGCTGGTGCACCGCGAGGCGTACGACGAGGTGCCACCGCGCGTGGAGTACTCGCTGACGCCCCGGGGCGTCTCCCTGAACGAGGCACTGGAACCGCTGGGGGCCTGGGGGAGGGCCAACGTCCTGGGAGGGTCACCGGCTGCCGGTCAGATGCGCGAAGACCACGACGTTCCCCTGGTAACCGGTGCCGCGTGAGTAGCCGCCGCCGCAGGTGATGACGCGCAGCTCGGGGCGGCGGGCGGCGCCGTAGACCTTCTCGTCGGGGAAGTCCTTCGCCGCGTACACCTCGACGGCGTCCACGGTGAACACCGCGACGCTGCCGTCCCGCCGGTCCACCTCGATCGTGCTGCCCTTGGTCAGGGCACCGAGGTCGTAGAAGACCGCGGGGCCGTCGGCGTTGTCCACGTGGCCGGCGACGATCGCGGTGCCCCGCTCGCCGGGCGTGGTGCCGGACTGGTACCAGCCGGCGAGGTTCTTGCGCGCGGCCGGCGGTGCGTCGAGACTGCCGGTCCTCGTCAGGCCGAGCCCGGTCAGCGGCGCGTTCACCCCGATCGCCGGGATGCGGATGCGGTCGGGCGGCGAGGGCGGCAGCGCGGGCATGGCGGGCCGCTCACCGGCCCTGCCGTCCTGCCCGTCCTGCCCGGCGCGGGCCTGCGCGGCGGAGGGCTGCGGCGGGGCGTGCGTCTCGGCGCCGATGCGCAGCAGCCACGCCCCGGAGCACAGGGCGACCACCGTGACGGCCGCCATGGCGGCGTTGGCCGGGTTGCCGAACCCGTTGCCGTACCTGGGGAACCTGCGCATGGCCGACCCTTTCCTGATCGCCGATAGCCGTCCGGTTCCGGCCCCCGGCCCCCCCTCTGGCCCCGGGGTTCGCCCCGTACCCCCCTCCGGGCCGCGAGGGGCGTCGGACCCGGAGGGGGAGGGGAGATGCGGTACCGGCGACGGACAGCGGAGGGTGTCCGTCAGATCCCGTCGCCTCTCGCCCGGCGATGCAGGAGCCAGGTACCGCCCGCGGCGGCGACGGCGAGGGCCGCCACACCGCCCGCGGTCTGCACGGGATCGGGGCCCAGGGCGCCGCCGACCCCCGTCTTCACGCTCCCTCTGGGATGGACCTGCCGCTGTTCGGACGTCAGCGTGACCACCAAGTCACCGGTGATGTGCCGGCCGCTCCCGGTGCACGTCGCCGTGATCTCGTACGTCCCCGGCTGCGCGCTCGGCGGCACCCTGAACCGCCCGGTCGCGTCCTGCTCGTGCGGGCCCGGCGCGAGGCTGAGGGAACCGGCCCCGACCGCGCTGGCGTCGCCCGTCGCCGTGCCGCCGTCGCCGCAGGCCGCCGTGCGCACCGTGACCTGCCCGCCCGGGACGACCGAGGACGGGGACACCTCCACGTCACCGCCGGACACGCCGTACGCCGGGGCGGCGGCGAGAGCCGCGGCGGCGACGGCGAGCGCGGTACCGGTCAGAGGCCGGGCGGTACGTCGCATCGGTGCTCCTTCGAGCTGTTCGTTCGTGCAGCTGCCCTTCCGAGGTAACGGGCAGCGGGACGACCGCGCTTTCTGAGGGGGCGTCAGAATTGGGGTGAATGGGTGTCAGGGGGAGGTGGACAGGCCGCCCCTCGTGGGCGTTTGGGCAGGTCACGGGCGTTCGGCGGGCGCGGCGTGGAAAAGCGCGGAGCGCGCGTGTGAACGGGTGACCCGGGTGCCGCGCCTGCCGGGCTTGACCTCAAGAAAGGTTGAGGTACGAGGCTGTGCCGCATGAACACAGCCGTTACGAACGCACCCGCCCCTGCCCAGTCCGCGACCGAGCCCCTCCGGGTGACCCTCGTCGTCGGCAGCAACCGCCACGGCCGCTTCGGACCGGTCGTCGCCGGCTGGCTCCTCGACCGCCTCCGGGACCGGGACGACCTGGTCGCCGAGGTCGTGGACGTCGCCGACGTCGACCTGCCGACGTCCTTCGAACCGACCCCCGAGGCGGCCGCCGCGCTGTCCGGCGTCACCCCGAAACTGGCCCGCGCGGACGCCTTCGTGGTCCTCACCCCCGAGTACAACCACTCCTTCCCGGCGGGCCTGAAGAACCTCGTCGACTGGCACTTCGGCGAGTGGCGGGCCAAGCCCGTCGCCCTCGTCTCCTACGGCGGAATGGCCGGCGGCCTGCGTGCCGTGGAGCACCTGCGCCAGGTCTTCGCCGAGCTCCACGCCGTGACGGTCCGCGACACCGTCTCCTTCCACAACGCCGGCGCGTCCTTCGACGACGCGGGCACCCCGCACGACCCGTCCGGCCCGGAGGCGGCGGCCAAGGCCATGCTGGACCAACTGGTGTGGTGGGGCCGGGCGTTGCGCGAGGCCAGGGCGAAGCGGCCGTACGCCGGTTGAGCCCCGGCCGCACTCCGTCCCGCGCGCCCTCTCACCCCCGCGCCCGCCAGTCCCCGCGCCCTCTCACCCCCGCGCCCGCCAGTCCCCGCGCCCTCTCACCCCCGCGCCCGCCACTCCCCGCCCGCGATCGGCCTCCCCCGGGTCCGGAGCCGTGCGGCGACGGCGGGCGCGGCGACGTACACCCAGGCCCGGACAGCCGCCCCGTCCGTGTCGCGTACGACCTTGCGCTCGACGCGTTCGTACAGGCTGCGCGGGTTGCCCGGCGCGTAGTCCTCCAGCCGGTCCAGCTCGGCGAGCAGCTCCGCGTACGCATGAGGGTGCGCGGTCACCAGTTCCCCGCGCACGACCCCGCCGCCCGGCTCCTCGACCGCGTAGGGATAGCCCGGCCCCTCGTACAGCACCGCGCCCGAGAGCCGTCCCGGTGCCTCGGAGCGGGTGCGGCCGCGCAGGAAGAGGTCGTGGTTGACCTCGCCGGGGCGGAGGGTGCCGTAGACGAAGAAGGGGAGGGTCACAGGAACGATTCTCCACCCTCACACACCTGCACACGGGGCCTATGGACATGACATGTCCGGGCCGACTTGACTCGCGGTCAACATCAACGCCGCGCCCGGTCGACCCCACGCGACCGGGTGCGCCCGTATGAGGAGACCGATGCGTCGGATACGTCACGTCCGAGGGTCCCGTTCCGCCATCGCAGGCGTGGCCGTCACCGGCACCGCCGCCCTGCTGGCCGCCGCGCTCTCGCCGACCGCCCTGGCGGAGGACCGGCCGACCCGGTCCGACGCGATCGAGAGCGCCGAGACGGTCCTCGCCGACCGGGCCGCGGACCTGGGACTAACCCCGGCCCAGCAGACGAAGGTCCGGGACGTGGTCGTCGACGAGGACGGCACCCGGCACGTCCGCTACGACCGCACCTACCACCGGCTCCCGGTCCTGGGCGGTGACTTCGTACTCCACCTGAACCCGGACGGCACCTACCGCGGCGCGAGCCGGGCGACGAAGTCCGCGCTCTCGCTGAAGAGCGTCACCCCGAAGGTGACCGCCCCCAAGGCCGCCGACCTCGCCGCGAGCCTGCTGCGCGCCGCGCACCTCGGCGAGACCCTGAAGAAGCTGACCGCCAAGCCCCGGCTGGTCGTCGACGCCCTGCACGGCGCCCCGAAGCTGGCCTGGCAGACCGACGCGGTGGCGCACGACGGCCTCGGCAACCCGGTCGGGCGCACGGTGCTGACCGACGCGACGACCGGTGACCGGATCGACGCCTGGGACACCCTGGAATCGGCGTCGGGCGACGGCAAGTCCCTCTACGGCGGCACGGTTGCGCTGGAGACGACGAAGTCCGGGTCGTCGTACCGGCTGAAGGACGCGACCCGGGGCGGCACGTACACGGGCGACGCGGCGAACAAGACGGACAAGTGCCTGCTGACGGTCTGCCTGACCCGCGCCCCCGCGACCGTCTTCTCGGACGCCGACAACCACTGGGGCACGGGCGCGGCCTCCGACCGCGCGACGGTGGCGGTGGACGCCCAGTACGGCACGGACGTCACCTGGGACTACTTCAAGAACCTGCACGGCCGCAACGGCATCGCCGGCGACGGCAAGGGCTCCTACAACCGCGTCCACTACGGCAAGGACTACAACAACGCCTTCTGGGACGACAACTGCTTCTGCATGACGTACGGCGACGGCGACGGCAAGCAGCTCGGACCGCTGGTGTCGCTGGACGTGGCCGGGCACGAGATGTCCCACGGCGTGACGTCGAAGACGGCGGCGCTGACGTACTCGGGCGAGCCCGGCGGCCTGAACGAGGCCACGTCGGACATCTTCGGCACGCTGGTGGAGTTCTACGCGGACAACGCCAAGGACCCCGGTGACTGGCTCATCGGCGAGAAGGTCGTCCGCTCCGGGCTCGGCCGGGAGGCCCTGCGCCGCATGGACAAGCCGTCGAAGGACGGGAAGTCCGCCGACTGCTGGAGCGAGTCGCTGGCCGACCTCGACGTGCACTACTCCTCGGGCGTCGGCAACCACTTCGCGTACCTGCTCGCCGAGGGAAGCGGCGCCAAGACGATCAACGGCGTCAGCCACAACTCCCCGACCTGCGACGGCTCCACGGTGAAGGGCATCGGCCGGGCCAAGCTGGGCAAGATCTGGTACCGCGCCCTGACGGTCCACATGACGTCCTCGACGGACTACGCGGGTGCCCGTACGGCGACGCTGAACGCGGCGAAGGACCTCTACGGCGGCGGCAGCCCGGAGCAGAAGGCGGTGGCCGCCGCCTGGAGCGCGGTCAACGTGGACTGAGCCGCACCGGCACGGACGAGGAAGCCCGCTAGGGGGTGTCCGCAAAGTCCCGCCTGCCCCGCGACGCCCGGCACGCTCCCCCAAGCTCTTCGAGCAGGGCACGCACCGAACGCCGCAGGGCCCGCCCTCCGGGCGGACGACGGGACTTCGCGGACACCTCCTAGTAGTGCTTCGTTAGGTTCTGGCTCTGGTTCTGCTGGTGGTGAGGGGTCGTCCGCAGGTGGTGCAGGTGCCGGTCCAGCACCTCAGCAGGT
>NZ_JBITJK010000044.1:0-76263 GCF_044459945.1 Streptomyces sp. NPDC050164 | reverse complement strand
AACGGGGCTATCCAGGAGGGCTCCGACGCCGTGATCACACCAGACACAGCAAGATCATCTCATCCGTGACCAGCAGTTACGGGACAGCCCTTAGACCTGCTGGCCGCAGCACGACGGGAGCTCACCCGATGAACGATGCGCCAACAGCGGACCCGTTCAGGACAACGGGCTGGTTCAAGAGCAGCTACAGCGCGGCCGACAACGAGTGCGTGGAGGTCTGCTGCATCTCGACAAGGGTGGGGATACGCGACTCCAAAGCATTCACCCGGAACCGACTCATAGTGAGTGCTGATGCGTTCGCCATTTTCATCAGCTCAGTGAAGGACGGCTCTCAAGAGCGAGTAGCGGAGCAGAGAGTTTGAGGACGGGAGGTCGCGCGGACTGGCGCTGAGCAACGTCCGGAGGCCGTGTCCTCGTTCTTGCCGGCCGTGGCAGCGGTTCGGCTGATGAGGGGCGACACTCTGCCCGACACAGCAGAGGTGAAGGCAGGCGAGAAGTTTCCCGCCCGCCTTCGTGGAACGTCGTTGAGAACTACGGCCTTACTGTCCTACGGCTTGTCGGCATTCCTTGAGGGCAAAGGAGCCGAAGTCGTCCGCAAGTCTCTCCATGCTGTCGCGGTCTGGGAGGCCAGGGTTCCAGGCGAACACCGGGCACTCACCGTCTTGGTCCTGTTGGGAAGTGTCGAGGACGACGTATCCCAAGACGTCGTCAACCATGACGACCATCAGATCGCTCGGGAGTCCGGCCTTGCTCCGTGCCGTCAGGGTCTGTTCGACGGAGCCCAGCAGGACATCACCTTTGGCGGATGTCCTGTACACGCCGAGGAACTCCTTCGGGGGGACGTCCCAGGTGCCGAAGGCCTCGATAAGACGGCGATAGGACGGCGGGAAGGCCAGGCCCATGGCATGCTCGGCGGCGGCCAATGTCTCGACGTCGCAGCCGTCTGCATGGTTTGTGATGTCCTCGTTATCACGAATGAGCGCGATCACCTGCTCACTCGCCTCTACAGCGGGCGTCATGCACCAAACTCTTTCGCTCGGTTCTTCCAGTACAGCTTCTTCCATGCATCGAATTCCGGCCGGTCAATGCCACTGGGGATCTTGGTCCCCGACTTCCAGTGCAGCTGATGGTAGTTCTCGTCGAGGTGCATCTTCTTCGTCACCTCGGCGATGGGCCCGTCCTGCGTCTGGAGCATGTGGTGGAGGTTGAGCGGGTTGTCGTCCGGGCCCATCGGGGCCAAGCCCTGCTGCATCCTCTTGAGGTTTGTGCGGCCGTACTTGTCGTGGGGCGACACGTAGTCCGGGCGGATCAGGTCGTCCCGCTGGTAGACACGCTGCCCCTGGAATTGGGTGAGCTTCCAGAACTTACAGGGCGGCCCAATCGCCGCTGCAGCGAACGCTCTGGAGATCCGGGCGACATCGTCGACCGCCTTGCAGGCCGCCGCCACATCGTCCTCGTACGCAGCCACCGTACGACTGATGTTGGCGAGGGCGCTGGCGTCCATGTTCAACGCCCTCAGGGCCTTGTACGCGTCGCTGACTCCGATGCCGGTACGCAGTGACGCGTCGAGCGCACGGATGCCGTCGACCACGGCCTGGGTGATCTTGCCGCCGAAGATGAGGGTGCCGACATCGAAGGCTGCCCAGCCGCAACCTCCCCAGCTTCCGCTCTCGCCACCCGGGGCCACCTTCTGGGCACAGTCGATCCAGTGCCCCAAGAGGATGTCCACAGGGTCGATGCCTGAGTTGAACTCGACCATCGAGACGGTCTTGGTGACCGTGCTCTTCTGTTCCTTGACGGGCTGAGTTCCGAGGAACAAGGTCTCCCACTCCGGGCATCCCGCCTGCGTGGCGGGCAAGTCCAGAGCCGTGCACAGGTACACGTCGATTTCGACCTTGTACCGGATGGTGGCCGTGATCTTGCAGTCACCGGTGTGGATGATGACGCCGCAGTTTTCCTTCTTCACGTCCTCCGGATCGCCGATGACCTCGATACGGTCGACGTAGAAGACGTTGCCGATGCCGCCCGCCGACGCACCCGTCCGGATGCTGCTGTTCTTGTTCGCTGTCTCCGTGCGGCTGGCTGCTTCCTGGGCTTCCTTGGCGTACTTCTCGGCGTCCTTCGCCGCTTCCTCCGCCTCGGTCGCCGCAGCGTCGGCGCGGTTGGCCGCTGCCCGGGCGTCCTTCGCTGCCTCTTCGGCCTGTGAGGCGGCGGTGCGGGCGGCTTCGGCGTCGAGGGCTGCCTGGTCGGCTGAGTCGCGGGCGTCCTTGGCGTGGTTCTCGGCGCGGCCTGCTGCCTGGTCGGCGGCCTGGGCGTCCTTGGTGGCCTGGCGGTTGTAGTCGACGGTGCGGGCCAGGGAGGCGGCTGCCTTGGACGCGGCCTTGGCGGCGTCGGCCGCGTAGCCGAGGGCCTCCTTGGCGTAGGTGCGGGCGGTCGCGGCGTGTGCGGCGGCGTTGGCGGCGTGCTGGTAGGCCGCCTTGGTGTCGCCCTTCACCTGGTCGGCGAGGTTCTTGGCGGCTGAGGCTTCTGCCGCCGCGTTCTTGGCGTGGGCGTCGGCGACGGCCTTCTGCTGTTCGGCGATCGTCTTGGACGCCTGGCCGGTGAGGACCACCAGGCCGGCGGCCGAGTCGGTGTCGATGTACGGGGAGCCGAGCTGGATGGCGTCGTTGGCGGGCTTGGCGACCTGGGCGGCGGCGTTGCCGGCGTCCACGGCGGCCTGGGCGGTGACGTGGGCGAAGCCCGCGGCCTTCGCCGAGGCGGCCAGGGCCTTGGCGGCTTCCTTGTTCGCCGCGTCCGCGTGGGACTTGGCGGTCTTGGCCTGCTTCTCCGCCTCGTCGGCCATCTCGACGGCCGTCTTGGCCTCGGAGGAGGCGTGCTCGGAGGCGTCGATGGCTTCGGCGGCGGCGCTGGTCGCGGTCTTCACCGCGGCGTCGGACTTCAGCTTCGCGGCCTGGGCGTCGTCCGCGTGCGCGCGGGAGCGCTTGGCCGCCGCCTCCGCGCGTGTGGCTGCCGCGTCGGCGTCCGCGGCTGCCTTCGTCGCGGCGTCCGCTTCGGAGCGTGCCCTCGTGGCCGCTGCCTCGGCGTCGTCGGCGTGCTTGTCCGCCGCATTGGCCGCGGCGCGGGCGGCGTCGGCTGCCTCTCCGGCCTCCAGGGAGTCGGCGTAGGCCTCCTTCGCGTCGGCCTTGGCGCGGGCGGCGTCGGCCTTCTGCTCGGCTTCCCACGCGTCGTCCCTCTTGGCCTTGGCGTTGTCACGGGCCTTGACCGCGTCGTTCTTCTTCTCTACCGCGGTGCCCTCGGCCGCCTCGGCCTTGTCCTTGGCGTCCTTGGCCTTCGTCGCCTCGGCTTCGGCGTTCTTCTTGTGCTGGGCGGCCTCGGCCTGCTTGGCCGCTGCCGTCTTCTTCTCCGCCTCGGCCGTCTTCTCCTCGGCCTCGGCGGCCAGGCGCTTGGCGTGGGCCTCGGCGGCGGCCGCCTTGGCCTCTCCCTCGGCCTTGAGCGCCTCGGTGAGCTTGGCCTCCGCGGTCTCCTTGTCCTTCTTGGCGTTGTCGCGGTGCACCTTCGCGGCGTCGGCCGCGGCCTTGGCCTGGGACTCGGCCATTGCTGCGGCGGCCTTGCGGAACTCGGCCTTCGACTGGGCTGCCTGAGCCAGGGCGCGCTGCGCGATGGTCGCGCTGTCACCGGCTGAGGCTCGGGTAGCGGCCTCAGCGGTCGTACCGGCCTTCACCATCGCTTCGAGGGCCGCTGCCGCGCCGCTGGTGACCTGGGCCTTCTGCTGACCGACCAGCAGGCCACGGCCACGTGGGGCACCGACCTCGTCGGCGATGGCGTACGCGGCCTTCTGCGCGGTGTCACTGGCGGTGGCGTGCTTCTGCGCCGCAGCCAACTGGGCTTTGAGAACGTCGAGTTGCTTCTTCGCCTGCGCCTGCGCCGCCGCGATGTTCTTCTTGGCCTGGTCGAATTGCGCCTTGTCGGGATAGAACTGGTTGTCCGTGCCCTGGTGGCCCTTGGGGACGATCCGGAACTTCTGCGGGTTGGTGCCGTTGCACCCCCACAGCCAGGCGTCGTGGCTGTTCTCGAACTTGTTCAAGTCCAGGCACTTGTCCGTGGCGACGTTGCGCAACTCGCCGACGGCGCGGATGTCGAACTGCCACTCCTGCGCCTTGCTGCCGTTGCACGACCAGATCTGGATCTTCGTGCCGTTGGCAGGATTGCTGTTCTCGACGTCCAGACACTTGTCGGACTTGACGTTGACGAGGTTGTAGCTGTCACCGGAAGCCTCACGGAGCCGCCACTGCTGCCCCGAGGCGTTGTTGCAGGTGTAGATCTGCACCGGGGTGCCGGAGGTCCTCTTGCCGCCCTCCGCGTCCAGGCACTTGCCCTTGGCCGCCTCGACCTGGATGACCGCCGGCGAGTCGCCGATCCAGCCCGCACCGCCGGGAGCCCAGTAGTCCTGCCAACGGACCAGACGGTCGGCGACCCACGAGTGCCCCAGCAGGTTCCCCAACGCCTTCGCACCGCCGGCGAGGGCCTTGGTGGCGTCCTTGCTGGACTTCAGGATCTGGTTGCGCTGGGCGGCCTGCGAGCTGATTTCCCGCTGCCACTCCGAAGCGGCCGTGTCGGCCATGCCGCCCAGGACCTTGTTCGGGTCGATCGGATCCCGCCAGGCGCACGACGCGTACCTGGTCTTCAGGTCCTCGACCGCGATCCGGTGTTCGGCGGTACCCGGCTCTGGCGCGGTGCGGGGAAATCCGCCGGAGGCCAAGAACAGACGGGCGTCATCGGCGCCCTTGCCGTCGAAGGTGTCGAACAGCCCTTGGAACGCCTGCTCTTCCTCGTACTGCCGCTGCCACTCCCCGCTGGGCAGGTCCGGGTCATAGGGCTTCTCGCCGTAGAGCGGGGTACCCAGATCGGTGACGACCTTCAGGGTCTTCTCGTCGGCCTTGGGGGTGGGGTCCTCGTAGAAGTCACCTTCGCGCTTCCAGAACCTGTCGGCGACCCAAGAGGTCAGTCCGGTCTGCGTATAGAAGTCGTCCTCCTCACTGCCGATCGAGCCGGGCGGGTCTCTCCAGTCGGCCAACGAGTCGAAGCCGCCCGGCTGCTCCAGCCCGTCGAGTGGCTTGCCCCACTCCCCGAGCCGACTGTTGAGGGCGTCGAGCTCCTTCCAGGCCGCGTCCTTGTCCCGCTGGTACGCCACGGCCAGCGGGGTGTCCTCCCAGTGCTCCGGGTTGGCCAGCGCGTGCAGCTTGTCCGGCGGCTGGTTGAGTCCGTCCTGCGCGGTCGCGGCCATGGACGGCCCGCCCAGGCGCAGCACCTCCGCCATCAGGCACTGGTCCTGCCGCAGCTGCTCGGCCGCCGTGTCGTCGGACCAGTGGGGCGAGTCGCCCGCCAGGGCGGCTGCTTCCGTGCCGGTGAGCCGATCCAGTACCTCGGGCTGGACCGCCACGCCGGCCAGTACGGCCACAGCCGCCGCGGACGTGACGACAGAGGTCAGGAAACGGGGTCTGCCCGATCTGGTCAGGAAACGGGTTCTGGGCCGGAAAGGCCCTGGTCTTGGGCGCAAGAGAGCATCCCTTCGTCGCAAAGGAAGGCGGACGGGGGTGCCCTTCAGAAGAGGCGGAGGAGATGCGTGAAGAGCCGGTTTCGCGGCATGACGGCGTGTCCCTCCCCGTGGCGACGGTGTCCCCCCGGTCGCCGGTTGACGCGCGCTGTGGCCGAGTGGTCAGCTCCGCCGGGCGCGACGATCACCTCAGGTACAAGCGTTCGACTGGACCAGAGGGTTTCTTCCAGGCGGGAGCGGCGTGGCGCAAAAGAAGCCATGGGACTTCACCGGGCCGGGAGACAGAAGTGCCGTGATGCACCTAGGGATTATTTGTGCGCATCCCGTGAACACGATGTTGAGGCGGGTGTTACGCGGGGCTGAGATCGGCCAAAAGCCCATCCATGCCTCGACGTTCAGGTGCAGCCCGTCAGGCCTCCGGACCCGTCCCCGGATCCGGCGTCACCGTCCGCGGTAGCGACCCCGCGCGGTCCAGCAGGCCCGTCCGCGCCGCGAGTGCCGCCGCCTCCAGGCGGGAGCCGACGCCCAGTTTCATCAGGACCCGCTGGACGTGCGTCCGGGCCGTCGACGGCGCGATGCCCATGCCCGCCGCGATCAGGCGGGTGTCCTCGCCGTCCGCGACGCGGACCAGGACCTCGACCTCCCGGGGCGTGAGCATCGACAGCAACCGCTGGCCCTCGTCGTCCGGTTGGGCCGCCGGGTTGAGCAACTCACTGAACGCGCCTTGCAGTAGCTGCGGTGCCACCGCCGCCTCCCCGGCCCGGGCCTTCATGATCGCCCGCTCGACACCCTCTATGCGTTCGTCGTGACGTACGTAGCCGGACGCGCCCGCGGCGAAGGCGGCCGCGATGCCCCGCGGGCTCGGTACCGGTCCCAGGACCAGGACCGCCACCTGCGGACGCTCCCGCTTGATCCGCACCACCGGGTCGAAGATCCCCGGCTCCGCCGGCGTGGCCGTCCCCAGCAGGCACACCTCCGGCGCCCGTGTGATCACCAGCTCCGCCGCCCCCGCGGCCGGCGCCGCCGCGGCCAGCACCCGGTGCCCCCTCAGCTTCAACGCCGAGGCCAGCGCCTCGGCCAGCAGTCGGTGGTCGTCGACCACCATGAGCCGCACTCCCATCGAGCAACCCCCCAGTCACCCCGGTCCCCCCAGATGGAAGCCCCCCGGCTCCCCCGCCTTCATGCCCCCGGAAGCTACACGCTTGTTCGACGTTGCGCTCCCCCTACCCGCGAGAATCGCCCCGGATCGCCGAAATTCCTCTCATTCGAGGTTGACTGAGCCGAAAGCGAACGGTCCCGCCCCTGAACAGGGACGGGACCGTATCCGCACCGAGTCGATCACCAAGCGGCCATCGATCGATCAGCTCGTACCGAATCCGATCGCCAGGTACTCCTTCTCACTCGTGCTGCTGCTCCGCTTGCTGGCGTACACCTTGGACATGAACAGGTGCCCGTCGCCGTACAGCAGCTCGGAGTACTCCGGCGACATGCCGGCCTCCACGTCGCGCACCGTGTCCGTCGCCGGGTTCTCCAGCAGCTTCGTCTGCTTGAAGCTGCCCCCGTCGATGCTCACGATCTGCCCGCCCTTGTCGTACGGCGGCCGCTTGTACGCGATCAGGTTGCCGCCGTCCATGCGCAGCGGCGAGATCGTGTAGCCGTCGCCCGCGTCGGCCCGCTGCCCTGTCTGCTTGCCGGTGGCGAGGTCGAAGGCGACGATCTCGTTGGTCTGGCTGTACTCGCCGCTGCCGTCGTGCTCCTCGGTCGGCAGGTACAGCCGGTCGTTGCCGACGGCCAGCAGGTTGCAGGACTCGATGCGGGTGACGCCCTCGCAGCGGGCCGCGAACTGCTCGCCCGGCGCGGAGATGCGCTTGCGCAGCGTGCCGGTCTTGTTGTCGATGGAGAAGAAGTCGGAGATGCCGCTGCCGTCGCCCGCGGAGTCGCCGACGTCGGCGGCCACGACGAGCGGATCGGTCGACACGACGCTCGCGTACTCGATGCCCTGGCTCATCTTGTACTCCGAGATCACCTTCCCGGACTTCGGGTCGATGGTCTGGATGTGCAGCTGCCGCTGCCCGTACGTGCCGCACTTGCGCACCGCGACCAACTTCTCGCCGCCGCCGTACCCGGCGTCGTAGCAGGAGTCGGTCGGCTTCGGGCTCCACAGGACCTTGCCGGAGACGTCGAAGGCGGCGCCGCCACTGGAGCTGCCGACGGCGACGGTGTCGCCGCTGATCGTGACGTTGTCGAAGTTGATCAGCTGGTCACCGGTCTTGGCGGTCTTGGTCCACAGCCTCTTGCCGGCGTCGAGATCGATCACGGCGATCTGGCTGCACCCGTGCGACGGGTCGGCCTTGGTCGGCATCGCGGGCTGATAGAGGATCGCCGTCTTGTTGTCGTCGGTGACGTGGCGGCTGGCCTGGCAGACCGGGCCGTCCAGCGGGATCGTCCACTGCTCGCCGCCCTTGTCGCGGTCGTAGCCGACGATCTCGGCGATGCCGCTCTTGGCGTACGTCTTGTCGGTGAGCCACGAGCCGGAGACGACGACCGTGCTGTCGTTCTTCACCTCGGGCATCGGGACCGGGAAGAGGACCTTGGCGCTGGGGTCGGCCGGAGCCTTCTCCTTGCCGCCGGAGCTGGTGCCGCCGTTGTTGTCGTCCGTGCCGCCGGTGCCGCCGCTGGAGCTCGCGGTGTCGTCCTTCTTGCCGTCGTCCTTGGACGTGGAGTACCAGACGCCGCCGCCGACGATCAGTGCGATCGCCACGACAGCGGCGACGATGATGGCCAGCTGCGCGTTGAACTTCCGGCCTCCGCCCGGCTGTCCGGGCTGCGGCTGGAGCGGCATGGTCGGCTGCGGATAGGCGTAACCGGGCTGCTGCCCGTATCCCGGCTGCTGGCCCGGCTGGCCGTAAGGCGCCTGCGGCGGCTGCCCGTACGGCCCCGGCTGCTGCTGGCCGGGGTAGCCGTAGCCGGGCGGCGGCTGGGGCGGCTGCTCAGCCCCCTGCGGATAGCCGTAGCCCGGCTGCGGCTGCTGCGCGGGCGGCGGGGGCGGTGCCTGCGGAGCCGCCGGCGGGGGCGACTGCGGAGGCGTCTGCGGAGCCTGCGGATAGCCGTACCCCGGCTGCGGGGGCTGGTCCTGGGGCGGCCCGAAGCCTCCCCCGGGCGGCGGCTGTTGGGGCGGCGGAGGCGGCGACTGGGTCATGGCGTGAGTACCTCGGGGAAGGGGACGGACGACGAAGAAGAAGGCGGATCCGAAGGGGGAAGAGTCACTTGCCGTAGGCGAGCATCAACTTCTCCTTCGTGTCGTCGTTTCCGCTCAGCCGCGTGGTCGAGATGTAGAAGCGCCCGTCGACCCAGTCGGTGTCCTTGGAGAAGAAGCCGTTCTCGATGTCCGCGGCACCCTGCGGGTTCTGGAGCAGCTTGACCGGCTTGTGGCCGCTGCCGCCGGTCGGGATGGACACGACCTGGCCGCCCGCGTCGTACGACGGCTGCACATAGGCGATGAGCTTGCCGCCCTCGACCTTCATGGGCAGCATCGACTCGTCGGCCGGGGACTTCACCCGCCACTTCTCCTTCCCGTCGGCGAGGTTGACCGCGACGATCTCGTTGGCGCCGGTGGTCGCCTCCGTCGGGAGGTAGAGCGTGGTGTCGTCGACGGCGACGCCCTGGCAGCCCTGGAGGTCGCGTTCGAGGATGGCCCAGCCGCACTCGGGGGCGAAGTCCTCGTCGAAGCCGACCTGCGAGCGGAACTTGCCGCCGGAGGTGAACGTGGAGATGTTCCAGGCCTTCTTGTCCTTGTTGGTGCTGTAGATGACGAGCGGGCTGACCGAGTAGGTGCGCGCGACCCGCCAGCCCTTGTCGAACGGCTGGGTCCACTTGACGTCGCCGGTGCGCGGGTCGAGCTCCTGCACCTCGTCGTGCTCCTTGTCGGTGCCGGCAGCGCAGGAGGCGACGGCGATCAGCTTCTCGCCGCCGGCGAACGCGGAGGGGAAGCAGGCGCTGCCGTAGCGCTTGTGGTCGAAGAGCTTGTCGCCGCTGGTGACGTCGTAGGCCGTGCCGGATTGGGAGCGGCCCACCATCAGCGTCTTGCCGGTGATGGACAGTTCGACGGAGAGCGTGGAGTCGAACAGTGCGCCGTCGCCGACCTCCTCCTTCCAGCCCTTCTCGCCCGTGTCGAGGTCGATCTCCTGGAGCTGGTTGCACTTGGCGCGGTCGCTGCTGCCGCTCATGTACGCGACGACGATCTTGTCGTCGGGCGTCTTCTGCGGGGTGGTCGCGCAGATCTTCTGCGGGAAGGTGATCGCGTCCCAGGTCGGCTTGCCGTCACCGACGTTGTAGGCGAAGAGCTGCTTGTACGCCGCCTTCACCGCCGCGTTGTCGGTGATCCACATGCCGGGGGCGTCGGCGCCGGAACCGGGCGCGTCGGGCGCCTCCTTGTACCAGAGGACCTTCGCCTCCCCGGCCTGGCGGCCCTCGTTGAGGTTCTCCGGGTCCTCGCCGCCGTCGCCGCTGCCGTCACCGCGGTCGACCGGGGCGGAGGAGTTGGGCTTGGCGTCGTCGCTCTGCTGGGCGACCGGCTTCTTCTCGCCCTCGCCGCTGTCGCCGCCGGTGACGGCCCACACGGTGCCGCCGACGACGAGCAGCGCGGCTACCGCGGCGCCGATGATGATGGCCGGCTTGCCCTTGAAGGGGCTGCGCGAACCGCCCCCGGGCGGGGTGCCGGGGGCGCCGGGGTACTGCGGCTGCTGCGGGTAGCCGTAGCCGGGCTGGCCGTACGGACCCGGCTGCTGCGGCTGGCCGTAGGGGCCGGAGTTGTACGGTCCCGGCTGCCCGTACGGTCCGGGCTGCTGCGGGGGCTGCTGGGGATAGCCGTATCCAGGCTGCGGCGGCCCCTGCGGGGGCGGCGGCGTCTGGGGCGGTCCCTGGGGCGGCGGCGGGGTCTGCGGTGCCCCGAAGCCACCGCCCTGCGGCGGCTGGTTCTGCGGTGCTCCGAAGCCACCGTGCGGCGGCTGACTGGGCGGCTGAGTCATCAGCGGCTCCCCCGTTCGATCACTGATTTTTAGCCACGCCCTGAGGTACTCAATGGGCTCAGAGTCGCTTCATGAAGTTCTAAGACGGCTCTTTCTATCACCCGGTGCCGACAGCGCACCGGGCCGTGTCACCCCCTGTTCCCAAGGGAGGACCGGCCCGTGATGCCGCCGTTATGCGCCTTCACGCACCCTTCACGCGTCCTCGGCGAGTTCCAGCCAGCGCATCTCCAGCTCCTCGCGCTGACCGGCCAACTCGCGCAGCTCGGCGTCCAGTCCGGCCACCTTCGAGAAGTCCGTAGCGTTTTCGGCGATCTGGGCGTGCAGCTTGGTCTCCTTCTCGGAGACCTTGTCGAGCTGTCGCTCGATCTTCTGGAGTTCCTTCTTGGCGGCGCGCTGGTCGGCTGCGCTCTTCTCCGGGGCGGCGCTCTGCGGCGCCGCGGCGGGCGTCGCGGCGGCCGCGGCCTCCTCCATGCGCTGCCGCCGCTCCAGGTACTCGTCGATGCCGCGCGGCAGCATCCGCAGGGTGCCGTCGCCGAGCAGCGCGAACACCCGGTCGGTGGTGCGCTCGATGAAGAACCGGTCGTGGGAGATGACGATCATCGAGCCGGGCCAGCCGTCGAGCACGTCCTCAAGCTGCGTCAGCGTCTCGATGTCGAGGTCGTTGGTGGGCTCGTCGAGGAAGAGGACGTTGGGCTCGTCCATGAGGAGCCGCAGCAGCTGGAGCCGCCGCCGCTCACCGCCGGACAGGTCCCCTACCGGTGTCCACTGCTTCTCCTTGGTGAAGCCGAACGTCTCGCACAGCTGCCCGGCGGTCATCTCGCGCCCCTTGCCCAGGTCGACGCGCTCGCGCACCTGCTGCACGGCCTCCAACACGCGCGTGGCCGGGTCGAGTTCGGCGACCTCCTGGGAGAGGTAGGCCAGCTTGACGGTCTTGCCGACGCGGATGCGCCCGCCCGCGGGCTGGGCCTCGCCGTCGGTCCGGGCCGCCTCGGCCATGGCCCGCAGCAGGGACGTCTTCCCGGCGCCGTTGACGCCGACGAGACCGATCCGGTCGCCGGGCCCGAGCTGCCAGGTGACGTGCTTGAGGAGGACCTTGGGGCCGGCCTGGACGGTGATGTCCTCCAGGTCGAACACGGTCTTGCCGAGCCGCGTGGAGGCGAACCGCATCAGTTCGCTGCTGTCCCGGGGCGGCGGTACGTCCTTGATCAGCTCGTTGGCGGCCTCGACGCGGAAGCGCGGCTTGGACGTTCGGGCGGGTGCGCCGCGCCGCAGCCAGGCCAGCTCCTTGCGGACGAGGTTCTGCCGCTTGACCTCCTCGGTGGCGGCGATGCGCTCGCGCTCGGCCCGGGCGAAGACGTAGTCGGAGTAGCCGCCCTCGTACTCGTAGACGTCTCCGCGCTGGACGTCCCACATGCGCGTGCAGACCTGGTCCAGGAACCAGCGGTCGTGGGTGACGCAGACGAGCGCGGAGCGGCGGTTCTGCAGATGCCGGGCGAGCCAGGCGATGCCCTCGACGTCGAGGTGGTTGGTGGGCTCGTCCAGGACGAGCAGGTCCTGCTCCTCGATGAGCAGCTTGGCGAGCGCGATGCGGCGCCGCTCACCGCCGGACAGCGGGCCGATGACGGTGTCGAGCCCCTTGGGGAACCCCGGCAGGTCGAGCCCGCCGAACAGGCCGGTCAACACGTCCCTGACCTTGGCGACGCCCGCCCACTCGTGGTCGGCCATGTCGCCGATGACCTCGTGGCGGACGGTGGCCTCGGGGTCGAGGGAGTCGTGCTGCGTGAGCACGCCGATGCGCAGTCCGCCGGAGTGGGTGACGCGCCCGGTGTCGGCCTGCTCCTGCTTGGCGAGCATCCGGATCAGCGTGGTCTTGCCGTCGCCGTTGCGGCCGACGACGCCGATGCGTTCCCCTTCGGAGACGCCGAGGGAGACGCCGTCGAGCAGGGCGCGGGTGCCGTACACCTTGCTGACGTTCTCGACATTGACCAGGTTGACGGCCATTTCTCTCCTGCCCAGGGGGACGGTCAGCCTCCCAGCGTAGTCGGGCACACCGGCAGCTCGTCGCCCCCGTCTCCCCGGCCCCTTGCCCGGACGCAGGAAAACCCCGGACGTGCGCCCCGGGACGGCATCCCCGGGGCGCATTTCCGTTCGGCGTCAGCGGCGGGCGGCCGCCGCGCGGACCTCGGCAAGGAGGTCGTACATGACCTGGCCGGGGCACTTGGTGTCGAAGTAGTCGCGGTGACCGCCGACCGTGTGCGTGTCCTTCTTCGTGCCGGTGACGGGGTTGGTGTAGGTCACCCTCGCCTGCGGGTCCAGGCCCTTGAACCGGGAGATCACCTTGATCAGCCTGATCAGGGACGCCTTGGCCGCGTCCGTGGGAGCCTGCTGGTCGAGGCTGCCGATCAGGGCGATGCCGAGGGCACCGGAGTTGTAGCCCACGGAGTGGAAGCCGGTGACGAGGTCGCCGTCCGGGTTGAAGGCGGGGATGCCGTCGTCGCCGGAGTAACGGCCCTCGTAGACCGTGCCCGCCTCGTCGATGAGGAAGTGGTAGCCGATGTCGCCCCAGTCGTTGGTGATCGCGTGGTACTCGTAGATCGCGCGCACCGTCGCGGCCGGGTCGGGATCGTTGTTCGGCGTCTCGGTGTGGTGGACCGTGATGATCTGGAGCGGGTAGTACGTCTCGGGCGAGTTGACCTTGCCGTCCTTGTACCGCTTGGACTCGTCGGCACCCCAGGCCGGGCGCGACAGGTAGCCGACGCCACGCACGCGTGTGGGCTCGCTCGGCACCTTGAAGGTGCGGTGGGGGCCGTCGGTGGTGTCGATCGCCAGCGAGTGGAGGCCGTCGATGTCGCTCGGGGCCTTCACGGCGTACGCGGTGGCGTTGGCGGCGGCGACCAGGGCCGTGCCGCCGCCCTCGACGGTCGCGCAGCCGCTCGCGAGGGTCTGCCAGTCGCCGTCCGCGAGCCGGATGGCGGCGCCCTCGTTCGCGCCGGACCAGCGCACCCCGACGTAGGAGGCGGCGAAGGCGGTGGTGGCCTCGCCGGTGCCGGCGGCAGCCTTGGTCCGGGTGGCGGGGAACTTCTCCGGCGTCGTACCGGAATCACCGGAGCCGGACGTGGAGTTGTCCGTCTCACCGGAGTCGGTGGACGCGAACACCATCGGCGTGATCGCGGCTCCGGCGGCCACCGCGCCGCCGGCGGCAATCATGCCGCGGCGGGACAGGGAGCGCTTTCTACGGTGGGACGGCTGGGCGGGAGTGGGGGATTCGGACACGGAAGTGTCCCCTTCCAGAAGTGCACTTGAGGGGGGAGGCGCCGGGCATGCCGAGGGCAGCCTGGGGCGGCCTGGCCTGGCGTCGACGCTTGAAAGGTCAAGCAACATTAACCACCCCACCGGCCCCAGGCGTACTCCGATCGCAGCACTTTCGTGTGAAGGTCGGGCAAAGAAGCCCTACTTGTGAGTACTGCGTCACGCTCCGGCGTCATCCGCCCGCCGCTGCGGGATCAGCGCCGCAGCCGGAGCAAGCCCCGCCCGTGGACCGCCTGTTCGCCCACCGGCATGTCGTCGCGCAGCAGGTTCTCGGGGACGAGGGCCGCCGCCGTGACACCCCCTTCGGCGAAGGAGGCGGGCAGCAGCCAGTTCCGCTGGGAGGCGCCGTCCGCTTCAAGTGCCCTGACGGGGCACCGTCCCTGCGTCCGGCGCCTACAGCGCGTGGTCCATGTGCCTCATGGCAGGCCAGGTGGGACTCACCGGCCGACCACCGTGGCCCCAGGCACCGATCCGGACGCCGTACGCACCGCCCGGCACGTGCCCGACGACCGTAGAGTTTCGGCCACCTTCACCGCCGACGCGGGGTCACGGGCGAGGAACGCCGTCGTCGGGCCCGAGCCGGAGACGAGTGCCGCGAGCGCGCCCGCGGCGCGGCCCGTGGCCAGGGTGCCGGCGAGTTCCGGGTAGAGGGAGAGGGCGGCCGGCTGGAGGTCGTTGGAGACGGCGGCGGCGAGCGCGTCCGGGTCGCCCTTGGCCAGGGCGGCGAGGAGTTCCTGGGAGGCGACGGGCTCGGGGATGTCCGTGCCCTCGCCGAGCCGGTCGAACTCCCGGAACACGGCCGGGGTGGACAGGCCGCGGCCGGCCATCGCGAACACCCAGTGGAAGGTGCCGCCGACCTCCAGGGGCGTCAGCTGCTCGCCCCGCCCGATGCCCAGCGCCGCCCCGCCGACCAGGCTGAACGGCACGTCGCTGCCCAACTCGGCGCAGATGTCGAGCAGTTCCTCCCGGGAGGCGCCGGTCTCCCACAGCGCGTCGCAGGCGACCAGCGCGCCGGCGCCGTCCGCGCTGCCGCCCGCCATGCCGCCGGCGACGGGGATGTCCTTGGCGATGTGGATGTGGACGCCGGGCGTCCGGCCGTACCGCTCGGCGAGCGCTTCGGCCGCCCGCGCGGCCAGGTTCGTACGGTCCAGGGGGACCTGGTCGGCGTCCGGGCCCTCGCAGGTGACACGGAGCTCGTCGGCCGGGGTGACGGTGACCTCGTCGTAGAGGCCGACCGCGAGGAAGACGTTGGCCAGGGGGTGGAAGCCGTCGGGGCGGGCGGGTCCGACCGCCAGCTGGACGTTGACCTTGGCGGGGACCCGGACCGTCACGCTCACGCGGACTCCTTCTCCTGGTGCTGGTTCTGCTTGTGCTCGGCGATCCGCGCGAACTCCTCCACCGTCAGCGACTCGCCCCGCGCCTGCGGTGAGACCCCGGCGGCGACGAGGGCCGCCTCCGCGGCGGCGGCGGATCCGGCCCAGCCGGCGAGCGCGGCCCGCAGCGTCTTGCGGCGCTGGGCGAAGGCGGCGTCGACGACGGCGAACACCTCGCGCCTGGAGGCCGTCGTCTTCAGCGGCTCGGCCCGGCGGACGAGCCGGACCAGGCCGCTGTCGACGTTGGGCGCCGGCCAGAAGACGTTCCGTCCGATGGCGCCGGCCCGCTTGACCTCGGCGTACCAGTTGGCCTTGACCGACGGGACGCCGTACACCTTCGAGCCGGGCGGGGCGGCGAGGCGGTCAGCGACCTCCGACTGGACCATGACGAGGGTGCGTTCGATGCTCGGGAAGGTGTCGAGCATGTGCAGCAGGACCGGGACGGCCACGTTGTAGGGGAGGTTGGCGACCAGCGCGGTCGGGGCGGGGCCGGGCAACTCCGTGACGTGCATCGCGTCGGAGTGGACGAGGGCGAACCGGTCGGCGCGGTCGGGCATGCGGGCCGTGATGGTCGCGGGCAGCGCGGCGGCGAGCACGTCGTCGATCTCGACGGCCGTGACGCGGTCGGCGACCTCCAGGAGGGCGAGCGTCAGTGACCCGAGGCCCGGGCCCACCTCGACGACCACGTCGTCGGGGTGGACCTGTGCGGTGCGGACGATGCGGCGGACGGTGTTCGCGTCGATCACGAAGTTCTGGCCGCGTTGTTTGGTGGGGCGTACGCCGAGGGCTGTCGCGAGTTCGCGGACGTCGGCGGGGCCGAGGAGGGCGTCGGGGGTGGGGCTGGTCACGGGGACAAGGGTACGGGGGGTTTGGGGGGCCGGTTTCTACCCGGCGGAGCGGGGTGCCGCTTCTTTGGGACGGGTGCAGCCCTTGGCGGCACGATTGCCCGCAGCCAGGGCGTCACCCGCGCAAGCGGCCCCCGCAGTGCGGCCAAGGGCTGGCCCCCCGCCGCACATACAGCTTCTTCGCGCGGTACGTCTGTTCCGCCGCCGGGGCGTCCTGGGGGCGGCCCTTGCCGCCGAGGGCCTGCCAGGTCTGGGTGTCGAACTGGTACAGGCCGCCGTAGGTGCCCGACGGGTCGACCGCGTCGGGGCGGCCGCCGGACTCACAGGCCGCGAGGCCCTGCCAGTCGAGGTGGTCGGCGCCCTGCACGGACATCGGCCGGGGCGTCGTGCCGACCTTCACCAGCTGCGGGCGCGGTTCGCGCACCACCTCGGAGCGGATCCGGCGCGGCTTCTGCTTGACGCCGTTGACGGTGCGCAGGGAGTAGGTGACCCGGCGCAGGCCGGGCCGGCCCGCCTCTTCGACGACCTCCGTGCCGCGGAACAGGGTCGGGTCGTCGGTCCGCCGCACCTGGAAGGGGATCGGCTCCTCGCGGACCTCCTTGCCGCCGGTGATCCGCAGCACCGTGACGGTCTGCCCGTCGCGCGGGAAGCTTCCCTGCGGGACCGACGTGGTGTCCTGGCCGCGCAGGGTGATCCCGGCCTCCTCGACGGCCTCCCGCACGGTCGCCGCGTTGGTGCGGACGGTGCGGGCGCGGCCGTCCGCCATGATCGTGACCGTGCGCTCGGTCCGCACGTCCAGCGCGAGCCCTTCCCGCCCGATGCGCCGGGAGCGCGACGTGGACACGTACGCGCCCTCCTGTCGCACCCCCAACTGCCGGAGCGCTCCCTCCACGGTGTGCGCCGTCGTCCACACCTGGCTCCGCTCTCCGTCGAGGGTGAGCCGCACGGGGCGGCCGTAGTGCACGGCGACCTCGTCGCCGCTGGTGATCTCCGTGTCCGGGCCGGGCGCCACCACGTCGTGGGCGCCGACCTCGACGCCCTCCTGCGCCAGCAGCTCGGTGACGTCGTCGGCGAAGGTGTGCAGCGTGCGCGCCTTGCCGTCGACGCTCAGCTCGATCGCCTTGTCCTTGGCGACGAACGCCGTGGTGCCGCCCGCCAGGAAGGCGACGACCAGGGCCTGCGGGAGCAGCCGCCGCATGGAGCCGTCGCCCGGTCGCTCGACGTAGCGCGCCTTGCGCCGACGCGCGGACCGCCGGTGCGAGCCGGCGCGGGCCTCGGCGCGCGCTTCCGCGCGCGTGATGCGCGCACCGGTCGCGGGTGGTCCCTCATCGTCGTCCGGGCCCCCCTGCCGGGGCAGCCCGGGCAGGGGCGGCACCTCGTAGGCGGGCCGGTAGGTGTCCTCGTAGGCGACGGGCGCTCCGGGCGTCCCGTACCCGAGCATCTCGGCGCCGTGCAGGTCGGCGGGCGGCGCGTCGAAACCGCCGTACACCGGGTCCGCGGAGGCCGGGCCATCCGCGTAGGCCGGGCCATACGTCTCGTACGTCTCGTACTGCGAGTTGCTCACGCCGACACGCTCCAGGGGCCGGAGGGGGTCCAGAGGGGTCCGGATCGGGCCCCCAGAACCTAGCGGAGCGGCCGTCACTCTCCAAAGCGACGCGACTACGCACAGTCGTGCGGCGCGGTGGGTCAGTAACCGAAGGCGCGCGCCGTGTTCGCCGCGAGAGCCGTCGCCAGCGTGTCCTCGTCGGTGCCGCGCACCTCGGCCATGGCACGCACCGTGATCGGCACGAGGTAGGGGGCGTTGGGCCGGCCGCGGTACGGCACCGGCGTGAGGAAGGGCGCGTCCGTCTCCACCAGCAGCAGCTCCTGCGGGGCCACCGCCACCGCGTCCCGCAGGTTCTGGGCGTTCTTGAAGGTGACGTTGCCGGCGAAGGACATGAAGTAGCCCGCGCTCGCGCAGATCTCCGCCATCTCGGCGTCGCCGGAGTAGCAGTGGAAGACGGTCCGCTCGGGGGCGCCCTCCTCCTTCAGCACGCGCAGGACGTCGGCGTGGGCGTCGCGGTCGTGGATGACCAGGGCCTTGCCGTGCCGCTTGGCGATCTCGATGTGGGCACGGAAGGACAGCTCCTGGGCCTCCTTGCCCTCGGGCCCGGTGCGGAAGTAGTCGAGGCCCGTCTCACCGACGCCCTTGACCTGGGGCAACGCGGCCAGCCGGTCGATCTCGGCGAGCGCGTCGTCCAGGGCGGCCCGGCCGCCGGGTTCGCGCGCGCCCTGCCTCGACCAGCCTCCCCCAGCCCCAGGGGGCTGGGAGGTGCCCCCAGGGTCGCCGTGGACGATCCGGGGCGCCTCGTTCGGGTGCAGGGCGACCGTCGCGTGGACGGCGTCGTACGCGGCCGCCGTCTCGGCCGCCCAGCGGGAGCCCTTGAGGTCGCAGCCGACCTGCACGACGGTCGTCACTCCGACCGACGCCGCCTTCGCCAGCGCCTCCTCGACCGTGCCGGACTGCATGTCCAGGTGGGTGTGGGAGTCGGCGACCGGCACCCGGAGGGGTTCGGGGAGCGGGGGCGCGGCGTGCTTGCCGGAGTCGTTCGAAGACATGCCCCGATCCTACGAAAGGGGTACGCCCTCCCCGATGGGGGAGGACCGGGGAGGGCGTCGACAAGGGGAGCCGGACGGGTCAGCTCGCCTTGCGCTGGAAGGGGTGCAGCAGGTCGGACAGGTGCCAGTGGTGGTCGTCGCGCTTGTCGTCCGCGTCCTGCGCCACGGGCGCCTCCACGGGCCCGGCGGGCGGCGGCACGCGTCCGGGCCGGTGCGCCGCGTTGCGCGCCGACTCGACCCTCCCGGGCCGCATGATCCGCACGATGTGTCCGTCGCAGTTCTGGCACGTGGGCTTGCTCAACGGGGAGGGCACGATCTTGCCGTCCGCGACGTAGAGGACGAACTCGTGTCCCGCGGCGTCCGTGTGGTGCTCGATCTCGTACGACTGCTCCCAGCCGTACCCGCAGCGCATGCAGGCGAAGGAGTACGACTCGTTGACGACGGCGTTGGCGCCGGCGCGGAGCCCGGCCTGCCCTGCGTTCTCACTCATGCCAGCTCCTGTTGGTCCGCTAGGCGTGAGGACGATTGCGTCCCCGCAACCCAGTGGACTCCCCAGCCGGACCGCAGGCAGCAGACCTGTCGACTATTGGCGCCGTTTTGGGGGTTCCTTGCCTCAGCTCCCGTGGCCTTTTGCACACCCATGGGATACCGCGCCCCAAAGGGGCGCGGGGCTGTATCCATGTGCGGCTCCGCCGCGTGGGCGCGACCAGCCACAGACAACCGTCAACCGGCATGCTTCGCAGCAACCACCGCATCAAAAACAACCCTCTTCGGCACCCCGGCCTCCTGCGCCACCGCGGCGATCGCCTCCTTGCGCCGCTCCCCGGCCTCCTCCCGCACCCGGACCCGCCGCACCAGCTCCTCCGCCCCGACTTCCTCGGGCCCCCGCTCCGGCGCTCCCTCCACCACCACGGTGATCTCGCCGCGCACGCCCTTAGCGGCCCAGGCCGCCAGCTCGCCCAGCCCCCCGCGCCGTACCTCCTCGTACGTCTTGGTCAGCTCCCGGCACACCGCGGCCCGCCGCTGTGCCCCGAACACCTCGGCCATCGCCGCCAGCGTGTCGTCGAGCCGGTGCGGAGCCTCGAAGTAGACGAGCGTGCGCCGCTCCCCGGCCACCTCCCGCAGCCGCCCCAGCCGCTCGCCCGCCTTGCGCGGCAGGAACCCCTCGAAGCAGAACCGGTCGACGGGCAGCCCGGACAGCGCGAGCGCGGTGAGCACGGCGGACGGCCCGGGCACGACGGTGACCCGGACGTCCCGCTCCACGGCGGCGGCGACCAGCCGGTACCCGGGGTCCGACACCGACGGCATCCCGGCGTCCGTGACGAGCAGCACACGTGCCCCGCCCACCAGTTCCTCGACCAGTTCCGGCGTCCGCGCGGACTCGTTGCCCTCGAAGTACGACACCACCCGCCCCTTGGGCGTGACGCCGAGCGCCTGGGTCAGCCGCCGCAGCCGCCGCGTGTCCTCGGCGGCGACGACATCGGCTCCGGCCAGTTCCTCGGCGAGCCGGGGCGGGGCGTCCGCGATGTCGCCGATGGGGGTGCCTGCGAGTACGAGTGTTCCGGTCACGCCGTCCATCCTCCCAGGGGCTCGGGACCCGGACTCCTCCCAGGGGCGGCGGATGGGGACGCATACCAGCCATGCACGGGACTCACACAGCACGGTTCCCTACGATGGCGCGGTGACCAGTACCGCGTCCTCCACGGACACCCGGCAGGACCAGGCGCCGCACGAGCAGCGGCCGTCCTGGCAGCAGCGCCTGCGCCGCTTCGGCTACCAGCAGCCAAGAAGCGAAGCCCGTGACGTCCGTGACCGGCTGGTGCCGCCGTACACCGAGCCCGGCCCGCGCCTGTGGGCCGCGCTCGGCATCCCGCACACGCTCGCGGGGCGGCTGGTGCGCTGGTCGGGCTGGATCGGCCCGCTGCTCGTCACACTGCTGGCGGGCGTGCTGCGCTTCTGGAACCTGGGCAGCCCCAAGGCGGTGATATTCGACGAGACGTACTACGCCAAGGACGCGTGGGCGCTCGTCCACCGCGGTTTCGAAGTCAACTGGGACAAGAACGCCAACGACCTGGTCCTCTCGTCCGGCGGGCACGTCACCATCCCGACGGACGCGGCGTACGTCGTGCACCCGCCGGTCGGCAAGTACGTCATCGGGCTCGGCGAGCTGCTGTTCGGTTTCGACCCGTTCGGCTGGCGGTTCATGACGGCGCTGCTCGGCACGCTGTCCGTGCTGCTGCTGTGCCGGATCGGCCGCCGGCTGTTCCGCTCGACCTTCCTGGGGTGCCTGGCGGGCACGCTGATGGCGGTGGACGGCCTGCACTTCGTGATGAGCCGCACGGCGCTGCTCGACGGCGTGCTGATGTTCTTCGTGCTGGCCGCGTTCGGCTGTCTGCTCGTCGACCGGGACAAAGCCCGCGGGAAACTCGCCGCTGCGCTCCCGGTGGACGCCGACGGCCGGGTCCGCCCCGACCGGCACGTCGCCGAGACGGCCCGCCTGGGATGGCGCCCCTGGCGCTGGGCGGCGGGCCTGATGCTGGGCCTGGCCTTCGCCACGAAGTGGAACGGCCTCTACATCCTGGCCGCGTTCTGCCTGATGGCGGTCCTGTGGGACGTCGGCTCGCGCAGGGTCGCCGGCGCCCGGCACCCGTACTCGGCGGTGTTCAGGCGCGACACGGGCCTGGCGTTCCTCGCCACGGTCCCGGTCGCGATCGTCACCTACGTGTTGTCCTGGACCGGCTGGATCCTCTCCCCCACCGACGGCTCGGGCGGCTACTTCCGCAACTGGGCCGCGACCGACGGCAAGGGCGGCAACTGGACCTTCCTGCCCGACTGGCTGCGCAGCCTGTGGCACTACGAGCACCAGGTGTACGAGTTCCACGTCGGCCTGTCCTCGCCGCACACCTACCAGTCCAACCCGTGGAGCTGGCTGGTCCTGGGCCGCCCGGTGTCGTACTTCTACGAGTCGCCCGCCCCCGGCCGGGACGGCTGCCCCGCGGACGCCGGCGAGAAGTGCGCCCGCGAGGTCCTGGCCCTCGGCACGCCGCTGCTGTGGTGGGTCGCCTGCTTCGCGGTCCTCTACGTCCTGTGGCGCTGGCTGCTGCGCCGCGACTGGCGCGCGGGCGCCATCGCCTGCGGCATCGCGGCCGGCTACCTGCCCTGGTTCATGTACCAGGAGCGCACGATCTTCTTCTTCTACGCCATCGTCTTCCTGCCGTTCCTGTGCCTGGCGGTGGCCATGCTCCTCGGCGCGATCATCGGCCCACCCCGCTCCACCGACACCCGCCGTGTCGTCGGCGCCACGGGCGCGGGCGTACTCGTCCTGCTGATCGCGTGGAACTTCATCTACTTCTGGCCGCTGTACACGGGCACCGCCGTCCCGATCGACGACTGGCGGGCGCGGATGTGGCTGGACACCTGGGTCTAGCCGGCCGGCTGCAAGGATGGCGCGGATCATCACACCAAATGGGGGTCGAGCATGCTCGTGCTCATACTGTCGGTCGTCGTCCTGCTCCTCATCGGCGGCTGCGTCTGCGTCTTCTGGGCGGCCCGGGGCGACGCCCCGCGCTGGGCACGTGGTGTGGCCAAGGTGACGCTGCTCGGCAGCGAACTGGCCCGCAGCGCGGACCGGAATTCCCGCTCACATCGGGGCGGCGGGGACGACTAGCCCGAGAATCCCTGCACGCCGGCCGGGCCTGATCCACGTTCGGTCAAAAATCGAAACAACCGTGCCTGTCGTCACCCTCTGCGCTTAGAGTGCTCCAGGGATCGAGCTTTCTGAACGCGTTCAAAGGAGCGTGTGAAGCTCAACGGGGAGGGGACCGCCCAATGGGCAAGGGGGTCAAGGCCGCCGTCATAGGCGGCGTGTTCGCGGTGATGGTGGGCGGAGCCGGGTACGGCGTCTTCAACATCGCGAGCGCGCTGAACGGTGACGGGGGCGGCACCAGCGGGGTGGCCACGGAGAAGGAGTCGGGTCCGCCCGGCAAGGACGAGGTCGGGGAGACCACGGCCAAGTTCTTCGCGGCCTGGGAGAAGGGCGAGGCCGCGACGGCGGCGTCGTACACGAACAACGACGCGGCCGCCGAGCAACTGCTCACCGCCTTCGGGGACGACGCGCACATCACCGATGTGAAGATCACGCCCGGCGCGGCGAGCGGCACCACCGTGCCGTACACGGTGAAGGCGAAGGTGGCCTACGACGGGAAGTCCAAGCCGCTGAGTTACAGCAGCAAGCTGAAGGTCGTGCGCGGTCTCACCACCGGACGGCCGCTGGTCGACTGGCAGCCGTCGGTCGTGCACCCCGAGCTGAAGAAGGACGACACGCTCGTCACGGAGCTGTCGGCCAGCCCGCCCATCGAGGCGGTCGGCCGCGACGGCTCCGAGCTGACCAAGGAGAAGTACCCCTCCCTCGGCCCGGTCCTGGACGCCCTGCGCGACAAGTACGGCAAGGAGGCAGGCGGCTCCCCCGGCATCGAGCTGGTCGTCCGGCACACCGGTGGGAGCGCTCCCGACACCCCGCTGCTCACCCTCGCCGAGGGCAAGGCCGGCAAGCTCACCACCACGATCAGCCCGAGCGCGCAGGCGGCGGCCGAGAAGGCGGTCAAGCGGTTCGCCCAGTCGTCGGTGGTGGCCGTGAAGCCGAGCACCGGTGAGGTGCTGGCCGTGGCGAACAACCGTACGGACGGCTTCAACGCGGCCTTCGAGGGTGCGGCGGCGCCCGGCTCCACGATGAAGATCATCACCGCCGCGATGCTCATCGACAACGGCGTGACCTCGATGAACGGCCCGGCACCCTGCCCGTCCAGCGCCGTGTGGCAGGGCCAGAAGTTCGAGAACCTCACCAGCATGCGGCCCAATGAGAGCGCCAGCCTCGCCAACAGCTTCATGCGGTCCTGCAACACCGCCTTCATCAAGCTCATCGACGAGAAGCCGCTCACGGACGCCTCGCTGACCCAGGAGGCCGAGCAGCGCTTCGGGCTGGGGCAGGACAACTGGAAGACCGGCATCAGCTCCTTCGACGGCAGCGTGCCCGCGGTCAGCGGTCCGGACCGGGCGGCCGGTGCCATCGGGCAGGGCCAGGTGCAGATGAGCCCGCTGAACATGGCCTCGGTGACCGCGACCGCGATCACCGGTGCCTTCCGCCAGCCCTACCTCGTCTCGCCGAGGCTGGACGACCGGCAGCTGGCCCAGGCCCAGGGCCTGAAGGCGAGCACCGCCGCGCAGCTGAAGCAGATGATGCGGCTCACCGCCACGCAGGGCACCGCCCAGGAGGCCATGGCCGGGCTCGGCGGCGACATCGGCGCCAAGACCGGTTCCGCCGAGGTCGACGGGAACGCCAAGTCCAACAGCTGGTTCACCGGATTCCGTGACGACATCGCGGCGGCGGCCATGACCGAGGAGGGCGGTCACGGCGGCGACGCGGCCGGGCCGATTGTCGCAGCCGTGCTACGAACAGGTGGCTGATCTCGCCTACGCGGGACGGGACCCTAGGGTGGTGGCCGTCGTTGGGACAGCCGAGGGCAACGGGGACCCTGGGAATTCGTGGAGGAACGAACAGCTGTGGGCAACAGAAGACGCGTCGCCGAGCGAGGGAAGACGAGGCCCGCCGTGATCGGCGGGATGATCGCCGTGGTCGTCGGCGGTGCCGGGGTCGGCGCCTACGCGCTGTACGGCGGCGCGTGGGCCGACAACGGCACCCGGGCTGCGTCCGCCGACCAGAGGCCCGAGGTGAAGACCGGGCCCCTGTCGGCGCGCGAGGTCACCACCACCGCCAAGGCCTTCCTCACCGCCTGGCAGTCGGGGAAGGTCACCGAGGCCGCCGCGGCCACCGACGACGCGGCCGCGGCCGGGTCCCTGCTCAGCGGCTACACCAAGGACGCCCGCATCAAGGACGTCACCCTCACCCCGGGCACGCCCACCGGTGACAAGGTGCCGTTCTCCGTCAAGGGCACGGTGGCGTACAAGGACACCGAGAAGCCGCTGGCGTACGACAGCGCGCTGACCGTCGTCCGCCGCACGAGCGACGGGAAACCGCTGGTCGACTGGCACTCGGCGGTCGTCCACCCCGACCTGAAGGACGGCGACAAGCTGGTCACCGGCGAGGCGGGCACGCCCCCGGTCAAGGCGCTCGACCGGGACGGCGGCGAACTGACCAAGAAGAAGTACGCCTCGCTCGGGCCGGTCCTGGACGGGCTGCGCGAGAAGTACGGTAAGAAGGCCGGCGGCAAGGCCGGTATCGAGCTCCGGGTCGTGCGCGGGAAGTCCGCCAAGTCGGACGACCTGTCCGACAGGACCCTGCTGGAGCTGAGCAAGGGCACGCCCGGCACGGTGAAGACCACGCTGGACCCGGCCCTCCAGGCGGCGGCCGAGAAGCAGGTCGCGAAGAAGGCCCGGTCGTCGGTGGCCGTGGTGCGGCCCTCGACCGGCGAGATCCTGGCCGCCGCCAACGCCTCGCCGGGCTTCAACACCGCCTTCCAGGGCTCCCTCGCGCCCGGCTCCACGATGAAGGTCATCACCGCGTCGCTGCTGCTCGACAAGGGCCTGGCCTCGGCGGACAAGAAGCACCCGTGCCCGAAGTACTTCACGTACGGGCACTGGAAGTTCCAGAACGACAAGAAGTTCGAGATCAAGGACGGCACGTTCAAGGCGAGCTTCGCCCGCTCCTGCAACACGGCCTTCATCAGCCAGGCTCCCAAGCTCAAGGACGACGACCTGACCAAGCAGGCCCAGCAGGTCTTCGGCCTGGGGCTGAACAACTGGGCGATCGGCGTGCCGTCCTTCGACGGCGCGGTGCCGGTGCAGTCGGCGGCCCAGATGGGCGCCTCGCTGATCGGGCAGGGCGGGGTCCGGATGAACCCGCTGAACATGGCGTCGGTGTCGGCGACGGTCAAGTCCGGCACCTTCCACCAGCCCTACCTGGTCTCCCCGGACGTGGACGGCCGCAAGCTCGCGACGGCCTCGCGCACGATGTCGGCCGGCACTCTGTCCCAGCTGCGTGAGCTGATGTCGTACACGGCCGACTACGGCACGGCCGCGGAGGCGATGGCCGGGGTCAGCGGCGACGCCGGCGCGAAGACCGGGTCCGCCGAGGTCGACGGGCAGAAGAAGCCGAACGGCTGGTTCACCGCATACCGGGGCGATCTGGCGGCCGCGGGCGTGGTCCAGCAGGGCGGGCACGGCGGTGAGACGGCCGGGCCGATCGTGGCGGCGCTGCTGAAGGCGGGCGGCTGACCCCCGGGTTCGAAGCTCAGTGAGTGACCGGTTCCGCGGCGGCCGTGTACGTCCGCCGCAGGAACCGCAGCAGCGCCTGCCGCTCGAACTGCACCACCGACACCCCCTGCGCGGAGTGGAACTCCACAATGGCCTGCACCCGGCCGCACGGCCACACCCGCACCTCACCGCTGCCCGTGGGGGCCCGCAGCCCCTCCTCCAGCAGCCGGCGGTCGAAGGTCCACTCGCGTGCCCCGGCCCCGGGCACCCCGATCCGCACGGCGCGCGGGTCCCGCTCGGGGTCGTAGCGCAGCGTGACCGGAACCGCGTCCTGCTCCGCGTCCAGCGGGACGGCCGCGTCCGTGACGATGTGGGCTCGCGCGTACTGCTCGACTACGGACATCCGACGGCCCCTTAACCGTGCGCCACCTGTGTGGAGACTGTGCGTCCACTCTCCCTCCAATGTCGCATATTTTCCGGATTGCGCTCCCGGAGGCCGGACATATCACGGATGAGATAAAACGAGCATCACGCTCTTGCAAATCGTTCGCATCTAGCCACATCATCGAACGGTGCATGTACCTGACGGATTCATCAACGCGCCCACCTCCGCCGCCACCGGTGTGATCGCCGCGGGCGCCGTCGCCGTGAGCCTGCGCGGCGCGCGCCGGGAACTCGACGAGCGGACGGCACCGCTGGCCGGACTCGTCGCGGCGTTCATCTTCGCGGTGCAGATGCTGAACTTCCCCGTCGCGGCGGGGACCAGCGGCCATCTGCTCGGCGGTGCGCTCGCCGCGATACTCGTCGGCCCCTACACCGGGATCCTGTGCGTATCCGTGGTCCTGCTCATGCAGGGCATCCTCTTCGCGGACGGCGGACTGACCGCGCTCGGCGTGAACATCACCAACATGGCGATCGTCACCACCGTCGTCGCCTACGCCCTCTTCCGCGGCCTGGTGAAGGTGCTGCCCCGCACCCGCCGCTCGGTCACCGTGGCCTCCTTCGTCGCCGCCCTGGTCTCCGTCCCGGCCGCCGCCCTGGCCTTCACGCTGATGTACGCGGTCGGCGGTACCACCGACGTGTCGATCGGCAAGGTCGCCACCGCCATGGTCGGCGTGCACGTCCTCATCGGCATCGGCGAGGCCGTGATCACCGCGCTGACCGTCGGCTCGGTGATCGCCGTACGCCCGGACCTGGTGTACGGGGCGCGCGGCCTCACGCAGAAGCTCAAGCTGCGGGTGAACGGCGAACTGGTCGACGCCCCCGGCGCCGAGCCGGAGCCCGCCCCCGTGGGCGCCCGGACCTCGCACCGCAAGTTGTGGGCCGCCGGCCTGGTCGCCTCCCTGGTCCTGGCCGGATTCGTCAGCTTCTACGCCTCCGCAAACCCCGACGGCCTGGAGAAGGTCGCCGCCGACCACGGCATCGACAAGAAGACCGAGGAGCACGCGGTCGCCGACTCCCCGCTCGCCGACTACGGCGTCAAGGACGTCGACGACACCCGCCTGTCCGGAGGGCTGGCAGGCGTCATCGGCGTGGGTGTCACGGTCGTGGCGGGCAGCGCGGTCTTCTGGGCGGTACGCCGTCGCCGCTCGGACGACACGTCCCCGTCGGACACGACGGACGCGACGGACACGACGGACACGACGGACGCGACGGACGCGACGGACGCGACGGACGCGACGAGCACGTCCAGTACCACGAGCGTCTGACATGGGAGCAGGGCACGCGCACAAGCTCTACCGGCACGGGCACTCGCCCGTGCACGGCCTGCCGCCGCACACCAAGCTCGCCGCCGTGTTCGCCTTCGTGGTGGTCGTGGTGTCGACGCCGCGGGAGGCGATGTGGGCGTTCGGGCTGTACGCCGTGCTGCTCGGGGCCGTGGCGTACGTCGCGCGGGTGCCCGCCGGGTTCTTGCTGAGGCGGCTGCTGATCGAGGTGCCGTTCGTCGCGTTCGCGGTACTGATGCCGTTCGTGGCGGAGGGCGAACGGGTCGACGTCCTCGGCCTGTCCCTGAGCGTCAACGGCCTGTGGGGCGCCTGGAACGTGCTGGCGAAAGGCACCCTCGGTGTCGCGGCCTCGGTGTTGCTGGCCGCCACCACCGAACTGCGCGAACTCCTCCTCGGCCTCCAGCGCCTGAAGCTCCCGCCGCTCCTCGTGCAGATCGCCTCCTTCATGATCCGCTACGGCGACGTCATCACGGACGAGATGCGGCGCATGCGGATCGCCCGCGAGTCACGCGGCTTCGAGGCGAAGGGCGTCCGGCACTGGGGCGTCCTGGCCAAGTCCGCGGGCGCCCTGTTCATCCGCTCCTACGAACGCGGCGAGCGCGTGCACCTGGCCATGGTCAGCCGCGGGTACGCCGGCTCCATGCCGGTCATCGACGAGGTGACCGCGTCCCGGGCGCAGTGGACGTACGCCCTCACCCTGCCGTGTGCCGCCCTCGTCGTCTGTCTGCTGGGATGGGCCCTGTGACTGATGTGACCCCCTCACTGGACGTGGCCGGTCTGGCCTTCGCCTACCCCGACGGGCACCAGGCCCTCTTCGGCGTCGACTTCTGCGTCGCGCGCGGCGAGCGGGTCGCGCTGCTCGGCCCGAACGGCGCCGGCAAGACGACCCTCGTGCTCCACCTCAACGGCATCCTGACCGGCGGCACCGGCACGGTGAAGGTGGCCGGGCTGCCCGTCGGCAGGCAGCACATGGCGCAGATCCGGCGCCGGGTCGGCATCGTCTTCCAGGACCCGGACGACCAGCTCTTCATGCCGACCGTCCGCGAGGACGTGGCGTTCGGGCCGGCGGCGGCCGGGCTGAAGGGGCCGGAGCTGGAAAAGCGCGTGGACCGGGCGCTGGAGCGGGTCGGCATGGAGGAGTTCAAGGACCGCCCGCCGCACCACCTCTCCTTCGGCCAGCGCCGCCGGGTGGCCGTGGCGACCGTGCTCGCCATGGAACCGGAGATCCTCGTCCTCGACGAACCCTCCTCCAACCTCGACCCCGCCTCCCGCCGCGAACTGGCCGACATCCTCCGCTCCCTCGACGTGACCGTGCTGATGGTCACGCACGACCTGCCGTACGCCCTGGAGCTGTGCCCGCGCTCCCTGATCCTCAGCGAGGGGGTGATCGCGGCGGACGGCCCGACCGGCGAACTGCTCTCCGACGAGGAACTGATGCGCGCCCGCCGGCTGGAGCTGCCGTTCGGTTTCGATCCGCGTTCGGTGACAATGGGCGCGTGACGAACGAGGAGACCGAGGGCTCGCTGCTGCTGGACGACCAGCTCTGCTTCGCGCTGTACGCGGCCCAGCGGGCGGTGACGTCCGTCTACCGCCCCCTCCTCGACGAGCTCGGCCTCACCTATCCGCAGTACCTGGTCCTGCTGGTCCTGTGGGAGCGCGGTGAGACCACGGTCAAGGAGCTGGCCGCCGCGTTGAGGCTCGACTACGGCACGGTGTCGCCGTTGCTCAAGCGGTTGGAGAGCCTGGGGCTCGTCCGCCGGGAGCGCGCGGCGCACGACGAGCGCTCGGTGCTGGTCGCCTGCACCGAGCGCGGGGAGGAGCTGCGGGAGCGCGCGGCGTGCGTACCGGGCGCCCTGCTCGCGGCGACGGGGCTCGCTGCACCGGAGGTCGCGCGTCTGCGCGAGGAGCTGTGGCGGCTGGCGGAGAAGTCGCAAGCGGCCCCGAACCGCCCGCACTGATCTCACGTTACCCACGGTCATCACCCCCTCCTGAGCAGACGCTTTCCTACTGGCCGGTACCTTGTGCGCGATGTATTAGTGCACACCTGTTCTGGGGGATCCAGCCATGACTGACGCCGCCGCCGTCGACACCCGCCCGACGAAGATCATGTACGTGGCCGAGGCCACCGCCCACGGCGGCCGCGAGGGCTATGTCACCAGCCAGGACGGCCAACTCGACCTCAAGGTCGCGATGCCCCCGCAGCTCGGCGGCGACGGCAACGGCACCAACCCGGAACAGCTCTTCGCGGCCGGCTACAGCTCCTGCTTTCACAACGCGCTGATCCTGGTCGGCAACCGCGAGGGCTACGACCTGACCGGCTCGACGGTCTCCGCGAAGGTCGGCCTCGGCCCCAACAAGCAGCGCGGCTACGGCCTCGCGGTCGCCCTGAGCATCTCGCTCCCCGTCCTCGACCCAGGCCTCGCGAGCAAGCTGGTGGACGCGGCCCACGAGGTCTGCCCGTACTCGAACGCGACCCGCGGGAACATCGACGTCACGATCGTGCTTGGTTGAAAGGGGAGCGAGTCGGCGAGACGAGGAGTACGGACGTGGACGTGCACGGCACAGTGGCCGAGGACTTCGAGCCGGTCAGGGACGCGTTCGTACGGAACTTCGCCGCGCTCGGGGAGCGGGGCGCGGCCGTCGCCGTCTACCGGGACGGGCAGCGGGTCGTCGACCTGTGGGCCGGCACGAAGGACGTCGACGGCACGGACCCCTGGGAGCGCGGCACCGCCCAGGTCGTGCGCTCGGCGACGAAGGGCGTCGCCGCCGCCGTACTCCTGCTGCTGCACCAGCGCGGGCATCTGGACCTGGACGCGCCGGTGGGCCAGTACTGGCCGGAGTTCAAGGCGCAGGGCAAGGAGCGGGTGCTGGTCCGGCACATCCTGAACCACCGGGCCGGACTGCCCGTGCTCGACCGGCCGCTCACCCCTGAGCAGGCCCTCGACCCGCTCCGGGGCCCGGAGGCGGTCGCCGCCCAGGCACCCGCCTGGGAACCCGGCACCGACCACGGCTACCACGCGCTCACCTACGGCTGGCTGCTCGACGAACTGGTGCGACGCGTGACCGGGCGGAGCACCGGCGCATGGCTCGCCTCGCAGATAGCCGGCCCACTGGGCCTGGACCTCTGGCTGGGCCTGCCGGACGCGGAAGCCGGCCGGGTCGGACGCGTGGGCCGCGTCGAGGGACCCGAGCCGACCGGCGGCCTGCGGGCCCGCCCGAAGCGCTCGGTCACCGAGGCCTACGAGGACCCGGCTTCCCTGACCCGCCGGGCCTTCGCGGCGATCGCCCCGTTCCCGGACCAGAACGACCCGGCCTACCGCGCGGCAGCCCTCCCCGCGACCAACGCCATCGCGACGGCGGACGGACTGGCCCGCTTCTACGCGACGCTGATCGGCGACACCGCCGGCGCCGCACGCCTGTTCACGCCTCAGACGGTCGAACTGGCCCGGTCCGAGGAGTCGGCGGGCCCCGACCGGATCCTGGTGGTCGGCACCCGCTTCGGCCTCGGCTACATGCTGCACGGCAGCGCCTCCCCCTTCCTCACACCGGGCTCCTTCGGCCACCCGGGCCGCGGCGGCGCCCTCGGCTTCGCCGACCCGGACACCGGGATCGCGTTCGGCTATGTCACCAACGGCTTCCGCAAGACGGTGACGGCGGATCCGCGGGCGCAGGGGCTGGTACGGGCGGTGCGGGGAGCGCTCGGGCTTTAAGGGTCTGTCGCTTGAGACCCCAGGGTCTGTCGCGCGTGCCAGGCCCCGCGTCTGCGACGTGATCCAAACGACAGGCCCTAGACGTGAATCGGGTGGGACGTCCGCCCCGATGCCTGGTCGATCTCGTCGTGGGCCTTGGTCAGCAGTCGCATGGCGAGCTCGTTGAGTGCCCGGGCACCTGCGATCTCCTCCCCGACTCTGGGCTGATTGACGTCGGTCCGGTGCCGGCTCGCGTGCCCGTGCGCCCGTACCTCGGTGCCGTCGGGCAGCCGGACCAGCGCCACGGCCCGGGTGTGCTGGTCGTCCTCCCGGAACTCCATCTCGATGTGCCATCCCACTGTGGTGTGCATCATGACGATCACCTCCGGAACACTTAGTTCCAGGGTGCTCCTCACCAGGGGGATGCGCACCCGCCTGACCCCGGCTATCCGGCGTGCAGCATCAGCCCGATCCCGACGACGAGCAGCCCGGCCGCCGCGATTCTCGGCGCCCCGAACCGCTCCTTGAAGAACACGGCCCCGATCGCCGCGCCCACGATGATCGACGACTCGCGCAGGGCGGCGATGGGCGCGAGCTCGGCCCTGGTCTGGGCCCACAGCACGAGGGCGTAGGCGGCGACGGAGAGGGCGGCCCCGATGAGCCCGACCCCGGCGAACGGCCGGAGAACGGCGGCGGTCCGCCTCCTCCAGCGGCTCACGGCGTAGGCGGGGATCACGACCCCTTGGACCGCCATCAGCCAGGCGATGTACCCGAGTGAGGAACCGGAGGCGCGCACGCCGAGCCCGTCGACGACGGTGTACGCCGCGATCGTCAGCCCGGTCGCCAGGGCCGCCCCGATCGCCGCCCAGTCGGGGCGGCGCCCGCGCAGTCCCCACACGGCGACGCCGGTCAGCCCCGCGCACGACAGGGCGATACCGGCGGCGGCCCACCCGTCGGGCACCTCGTGCGCGAAGACGGCGGCGAGCACGGTCACGACGAGAGGCGCGGTGCCACGCGCGATGGGATAGGCCTGCCCGAAGTCGCCCAGCCGGAAGGACTTCATCAGCAGCGCGTTGTAGGCGATGTGTATGGCGGCGGAACCGAGCAGATACGGCCATGCCCGGGCCGCCGGAAACGCCACGAAGGGCGCCAGGGCCAGCCCGATGACCACTCCACCGCCCGAGATCAGCGCGAACCCGGCCAGCTTGTCGGTGATCTTGTGGGCGATGGCGTTCCAGCTGGCGTGCGTGACGGCGGCGAGCAGGACGGCGGCGGTGACCAGAGGTGTCACGCGGCGAGCTCTCGCACGTCCACGAGGGTGCCGCCGGCGTGGGCGACGAGGTCGCGGGGTGCCATGGGGAACACGGTGTACGGCGTCCCGGCGGCGGCCCAGACGAGGTCGTGCCCGAGCAGGGACCGGTCGGCGAGCACGCGCGTTTTCGTCCGGTGCCCGAAGGGCGGCACGCCGCCGATGGCGTACCCGGTGGTCTCCCGCACGACATCGACCTTGGCCCGCGTGACCTTGTCCACCCCGAGCTCCTTGCGCACGAGCTCGACGTCGACCCGGGAGGCCCCGTCCATGAGCACCAGCACCGGCACTCCGTCCGCCGCGAAGATCAGCGACTTGCAGATCTGACTCAGCTCACACCCGAGCGCGGCGGCGGCCTCGGCAGCGGTCCGGGTGGCCTCCGGGAACCGGCGGATGAGCGGAGGAACCTGATCCAGCCCGAGCTCCCGCAGGGCTTCGATGAACCGGGGGTGAGCTCCGGAGTTCTCGGCGTCAGTGGCGGCTGTCGTCGTCATGGGGGCACGGTAGCGGTGGGTGTATGGGGCATGCGAGCGGGTTGTGGCTCGCCGGCGCCGGATCTGGCCCAGGTGTACACATGGCACAACATGTACTCTTGGTCCATGACCCAGATGCCCATAGAGTCCATCCGTGAGGTACGCGCCCACCTGGCCGAGGTGGTCGAACGGGCCGAGCGTGATGACACGCCCACGGTGATCACCCGGCGAGGCAAGAAGGTCGCCGCAGTCGTGTCGATCGAGGTTCTGCGCCGGTACCAGGAGTGGGAAGAGCGCGAGATCAACCGGATCATCGACGAGCGCATGGCGAATCCAGCAGCCGGTGTCCCCATCGAGGACGTCATGAGGGAGACGCTGGGGCGCAGTGAGTAAATACCGCACTGTCTTCCGGCCGGAGGCTCAAGCGGAGCTGCGCAAGATCCCCCGGGACATGGCACTCCGCATCCTGGTCAAGCTCACGGAACTGGAGACCGATCCCTACGGCTTCCACACCACCGCGCTCGTCTCACAGCCCGACCGGCGCCGGCTCCGCGTCGGCGATTATCGCGTCCTCTACACGATCGACAACGGAGAGCTGGTGGTCTGGGTCGTGCACGTCGGACGCCGCTCCACCGTCTACGACGCCTGAGAGCCGGTGAGGGCGCCCCGTCCCACGGAGCCCTCACCGGCCGGTTTCTCGGAGATTCAGAGGTGTCGGGGCGTCAGGCGCGTATCACCGCCCGGTCCCCGTCCTCCCGCTCGGACTGCGAGCGCAGCCCCTCCCCCTCGACGTCCACGTTGGGCAGCGCCCGGTCCAGCCACTTGGGCAGCCACCAGGCCTTGCGGCCGAGGAGGGCCAGGACGGCCGGGACGATGGCCATGCGGACGACGAACGCGTCGAAGAAGACGGCGATCGCGAGGCCGAAGCCGATCATCTTGACCATGGACTCGGACGAGCCGATGAAGCCGGCGAAGACCGCCATCATGATGACCGCCGCGGCCGTCACCACCCGGGCGCCGTGCCGGAAGCCCGTCACGACCGCCTGCCCGGCCTTCTCGCCGTGGACGTAGGCCTCCCGCATCCGGGTCACCAGGAAGACCTCGTAGTCCATGGCCAGTCCGAAGACCACGCCCACCATGAAGATCGGCATCATCGACATGACCGGGCCGGTCTGCTCCACGCCCATCAGGTCGGCCAGCCAGCCCCACTGGAAGACCGCGACCACGGCGCCGAGGGCCGCCATCACCGACAGGAGGAAGCCGAGGGCCGCCTTCAGGGGGACCAGGATCGAGCGGAAGACCACGATCAGCAGGAGGAAGGCCAGGCCGACCACCAGGACCAGGTAGGGGATCAGGGCGTCGTTCAGTTTCTCGGAGACGTCGATGTTCATCGCCGTCTGGCCGGTGACCAGCACGTTCGCGTCCGAGTCGGCCTTGATGCCGGCGCCCTTGTCGCGGATGGAGTGGACCAGGTCCTCGGTCGCGACCGACGACGGCTTGGAGTCCGGGATGACGGTGATCGTCGCCGTGTCACCGGACTTGTTGGGCGCAGGCGGCGTCACGGTGACGACGTCCTTGAGGCCCTTGATCTCGTCGCCGACCTCCGTGAAGGCCGCCTTCGGGTCGTCGCTGTCCTTCGCGTCGACCACGACCATGAGCGGGCCGTTGGAGCCCGGCCCGAAGCCCTCGGAGAGGAGGTCGTAGGCGCGGCGCTGCGTGGTGGAGGTGGGCTGGGAGCCGTCGTCCGGCAGGCCCAGTTCCAGGCTCGCCGCCGGGACGGCCGCCGCGCCGAGGCCGATGACGCCGAGCAGCAGGACCGCGATCGGGCGGCGGACGACGAAGCTCGCCCAGCGCGTGCCCAGGTTCGGCTTCGCCGGCCTGTCCTGCTCCTGCTGCTTCTTCGCCCGGCCGAGCAGCCTGCCCTTCTCCCCCGCCGGCTTCACCCTCCGGCCTGCGTACCCGAGCAGCGCCGGGACCATGGTCAGTGCGATCAGCACCGCGACGGCCACCGTGCCCGCCGCCGCGACGCCCATCTTCGTCAGCATCGGGATGTTGACGACCGACAGGCCCACCAGGGCGATCACGACCGTGAGGCCCGCGAAGACCACCGCGGAGCCCGCCGTGCCGACGGCCCGGCTCGCCGCGTCCTCGCGGTCACGGCCCTCGGCGAGTTCGGCCCGGTAGCGGGAGACGATGAACAGCGCGTAGTCGATGCCGACCGCGAGGCCGATCATCATCGCGAGGGTGGAGGTCGTCGAGCCCAGGTCCAGCGCGTCGGCCAGCGCCGTGATCGAGGAGACGCCGATGCCCACGCCGATGAGCGCCGTCAGCAGCGGCAGACCGGCCGCGACCAGCGAGCCGAAGGTGATGACGAGGACGACCGCGGCGACCGCGATGCCGATGATCTCGGTGGTGCCGGTGTGCGGGACCGTCTGGAGCGCGTCACCGCCGACCTCCACGGTCAGCCCGGCCTTCCGCGCGTCCTGCGCGCTGTCCTGAAGGGCGTCGCGGGAGGAGTCCTCCAGCTCCATGCCGGAGACCTTGTACGACACCTGCGCGTACGCGATCGTGCCGTCCTTGCTGACGGCCTTCGCCTGGTACGGGTCGGTGACGCGGACGACCTCGGAGCCGTCGGCGAGTTCCTTGACGGTCTCCTGGACGGTCGCCTTGTTGCCGGGGTCGGTCATCTTCTCGCCGCTCGGCGCCTTGAAGACGACCCGTGCGGTGGCTCCGTCGGCGCTCGTGCCGGGGAAGCGCTGTTCCAGCAGGTCGAAGGCCTTCTGGGCCTCCGTGCCGGGGATGGAGAACGAGCTGTTGCCCGCGGCGGGGGCGCCGGCCGCGCCGACACCGGCGAGGGTCAGCAGGGCCACCCATATCAGGGCGACGAAGTGCCGCCGCCGGAAGGAGATCCGGCCGAGTTTGTAGAGGCATGTGGCCACGAGGGCGTACTCCCGGTCAGGTCGTGGGGTCGGTTCTGGGCAGGGGTGATCAGCCCGACGACGTGAGCGGAGACGTCAGGTTAGGGGCTAGCCGAGGGGGACTACTCGATGGGTACGCCGAGGGGGACTACTCGGTGGGTACGCCGAGGGCGGGGAGGACCACGGCGTCGATGTACGAGGCGAGGAACGCCTGCGTCGGCGGCTGGTCGTCGATCAGCGTGCGCGTGGCGAAGGCGCCGACGAGCATGTGCATGACGTAGTCCAGCGCCGGGCGGCCGGCCTGCACCTCGCCGCGGTCGACCGCTCTTTGCACCACCCGGTGGAACTCCTCCATCTCGGGCTCGATGAGCAGTTCCTTGAACGCCTGGAGGAGGTCCGGGTTGCCGTGCACCGCCATGAACAGACCCCGCATCAGCGCGGCGTTCTGCTGCATGGTGCGGTCGTCCTCACGCGAGGTGAGGGCGTGCAGGTCGCCCCGCAGGGATCCCGTGTCGACGTCGGCGACGCTGCCCGGCTTGTTGTGCCGGATCGCCCTCACCACCAGTTCGGGCTTGCCGCCCCACTGGCGGTAGAGCGTCGCCTTGCTGGATCGCGTGCGGGCGGCCACGGCGTCCATGGTGAGGGCGTCGTAGCCGACCTCGCGGAGCAGGTCGAGCACGGCCGCGTACAGCTCGGCCTCACGCTCGGGGGTGATCCGACTGCGACGCGCGGTGGCGACCTCAGCCATCTCGCTCACCTTCCTGCTCCGAACGACACGGTTTCGTACGTCACGAATGTAGCGCAGCCCCTATGGAAACGAAACCGTTTCGTACGTGTCCTGGGTCACGAGGCGGCACGTTCAGCGGTTTGTCACAACTTGCTCCGGTACGCCACCGGGCAAAGCATGGGGACGTGAGCTATCTGCGTCTGCCGCACCTCCATGACGACCTGCTGTGCTTCGTGGCCGAGGACGACCTGTGGCTCGCCCCGGTCGACGGCCCCGGCCGCGCCTGGCGGCTCACCGTCGACCGCACCAAGGTGGGCCACCCTCGCTTCTCGCCCGACGGCCGCCACCTCGCGTACACGAGCTGGCGCAGCCTGGGGCCCGAGGTCCATCTCGCCCCGGTGGACGGCGGCCCGGGACAGCAGGTGAGCCACTGGGGCAGCGCCGACACCCGGGTCTGCGGCTGGACCCCGGACGGCGAGATCCTGGCCGTGGCCTCGCACGGCGAGCCCTTCTCGTACTTCACCTGGGCCTACAAGGTCTCCGTCGACGGCGACCCGGGCCGCAAGCTGCCCTGGGGGCCGGTCGCCGACATCCAGGTCGCCGATCTGGACGGGGAGCGGAAGTCTCTCCTGCTCACCGGCACCCCGCCGCACGAACCGGCCGCCTGGAAGCGCTACCGGGGCGGGGCCACGGGCAGACTGTGGCTGCACGGCGAACGGCTGCTGGCCGGTCTCGGCGGTCATCTGCACTCCCCCATGTTCGTCGGTGGCCGGATCGCCTTCCTCTCCGACCACGAGGGCGTCGGCAACCTCTACTCGTGCGCCTACGACGGCTCCGACCTGCGCCGGCACACCGACCACGACGCCTTCTACGCCCGGCACGCCTCCAGTGACGGCACCCGGGTGGTGTACCAGTGCGCGGGCGACCTGTGGCTCGTCGACGACCTGTCACCGCACTCCGAGCCGCGCCGGCTGGACGTACGGCTGAGCGGGCCGCGCGCGGGGCGGCGCCCCTACCAGGTGGCCGCGGCCCAGCACGTCGACGGGATCTCGGTCGACGAGACCGGGCGGGCCAGCGCGGTCGTCGTACGCGGCAGCCTGTACTGGCTCACCCACCGGGACGGGCCGGCCCGCACCCTCACCGACACCCCGGGCGTCCGGGTGCGGATCCCGGAGATGCTCGGCGCGAGCGGGCGGGTGGCGTATGTGACGGACGCGGAGGGCGAGGACGCGATCGAGATCGCCTCCCTGCCCCGGGCGACCGGCGACCGCGGGCCGAGGCGGCTGGCCTCGGGCGAGCTGGGCCGAGTGCGCGAGCTGGTGTCGGACCCGGAGGGCGAACGGCTGGCGGTCGCCTCGCACGACGGGCGACTGCTGCTCGTCGACGTCGCCGAGGAGTCGGAGGGTGAGGTCAGCGAACTGATCCGGTCGATCAACGGGCCCGTGCGCGACCTCGCGTTCTCCCCGGACGGGGCGTGGCTGACCTGGTCGCATCCGGGCATCGGGCGGACACTGCGGCAGATCAAGCTGGCCCGGCTCGCCGGAGCGGCAGAAGGGGACGGGTTCGTCGTCGACGTCACCAACGGCCGTTTCGAGGACGAGAACCCGGTCTTCACGCGCGACGGCCGCTACCTCGCCTTCCTCTCCTGGCGCGGTTTCGACCCGGTCTACGACGTGCACACCGGCGACCTGTCCTTCCCGCTGGGCTGCCGCCCGTATCTGGTCCCGCTGTCCTCCGCGACGCCCTCCCCGTTCGCGCTGAGCCCGGAGGGTCGCCCGGCCGCCGGGGGCCTGGATCCGGTGGAGGACGACGAGAACGGGGAGAACGGCGCCGTGACCGTCGAGGTCGAGGGGCTGGAGAGCCGGGTCACGCCCTTCCCGGTGGCCGCCTCCAAGTACTCGGCGCTGTACCCGGTGGCGGGCGGCGGGCTGGTGTGGCTGCGCTGGCCGATCTCGGGTGCGCTGGGCGAGACGTTCGCGAACCCGGACGACACCAGCGGCCGGCCGACCCTGGAGCACTTCGGCGTCACCAAGGCCAAGAAGTCCGAACTCGCCGAGCACCTCGACTTCTTCGCGGTCAGCGGCGACGGCACGCGGCTGGTGATCGTCGACGAGGGCGAGCTGCGCGCGGTGCCCGCGACCGAGCCCGGCGACGCCGACACGACGGTGTGGATCGACGCGCGCCGCATCCTGCACGTGGTCGACCCGGCGGCTCAGTGGCGGCAGGCGTACGAGGAGGCCGGGCGGCTGATCCGGGCGTACTTCTGGGAGCCGGGCATGTGCGGCATCGACTGGGACGGGGTGCTGGACCAGTACCGTCCGCTGGTCGAACGGGCCGCCTCCCCGGACGAGTTCGCCGACCTGCTGCGCGAGGTGCTGGGCGAGCTGGGCACGTCCCACGCGTACGTCGCCGCCGCCCGGCGCAACGAGGGCCCGCCGCACTACCAGCGCCGACAGGGCCTGCTGGGCGCCAACTTCGTACGCAGGGACGGCGGCTGGATGGTCAAGCGGATCCTGCCCGGCGACTCCTCCGACTCCAAGGCCCGCTCCCCGCTGGCCGGCACGGGCATTCGCGAGGGGGCGGTCCTGACCCACGTCGACGGCCGCCCGGTGGATCCGGACGCGGGCCCGTATCCGCTGCTGGCGGGCGCGGGCGGTACGACGGTGGAGCTGACCTTCTCCCCGGCGGAAGGCACCGGCCCGCCCCGGCGGGTCGCCGTCGTCCCGCTCATCGACGAGCGGCCGCTGCGCTACCAGGACTGGGTGGCCAAACGCCGGGCGGTGGTACGGGAGTTGAGCGGCGGGAGGTGCGGCTATCTACACATCCCGGACATGGGCGGTTCGGGATGGGCGCAGTTCAACCGCGACCTGCGCATGGAGGTGTCCCGGCCCGCGCTGATCGTGGACGTGCGCGGCAACGCCGGCGGTCACATCAGCGAGCTGGTCATCGAGACGCTGAGCCGCACGATCCTGGGCTGGGACCTGACCCGCGACGCCCAGCCCGTGTCGTACACCTCGAACGCGCCGCGGGGCCCGGTGGTGGCCCTGGCGGACGAGGCGACCTCCTCCGACGGCGACATGATCACCGCCGCGTTCAAGCTGCTGAAGCTCGGCCCGGTGGTGGGACAGCGCACCTGGGGCGGCGTGGTCGGCATGACCGGCCGTCACGAGCTGGGCGACGGCACGGTGATCACGGTGCCGATGAACGCGGCCTGGTTCGACGCCTACGGCTGGTCGGTGGAGAACAAGGGCGTCGCCCCCGACATCGACGTCCTGCGCACCCCGCTGGACTGGGCGGAGGGCCGTCATGCCCAGCTGACCGACGCGGTGGAGCTGGCGCTCGGGCTGCTGGAGACCAATCCGCCGGCGACGCCGCCGACCTACAGCGACGTACCGGACCGCTCCCGTCCGAAGCTGCCGCCGAGGACGTGAGAAAGTCCAGGACGTGAGGAAGGGGCACCCCCGCGCGGGGCACCCCTTCCCTTCAGCACGCAACGTCAGGCGTCGTAGTCCTGGTCGAAGCGGTCCTCCTGCTCGCGCTCGCGGTCACGGTCACGGTCACGGTCACGGTCACGGTCGCGCTGCGGCTGCGAGGGGTCCATGTCCTCGTCACGCCGGCGGCCGCGGCCCTGCACCTGCTCGCGAGCCTGGTCCGCCTTCTGCCGGGCCTGGTTCTGCCACTGCTCGGACTTCTCCTGGAACTGGTCCTTCATACCCATGTGGGTTCACTCCCGTTGGGGGTGAGGGGATCTGGCTCGACCAGATTCACATGAGCCGTGACGCTGTGCATGTCGATCACTTACGGAGCGTATTCCTCTGCTGCTCATCGGCCGCTCCGCCCGCCCCGACGAGGCCCGTGCGCATGCCCGTCAGCCGGTCCGCGAACCGCCGCATCTCACGCTGGCCCACCGTCCCGATGGCCCCGGGCAGATATCCGCGCACGCCCTGCATGCCGCGCAGCCACCACTGCCCGTAGACGTGGCCGGCGCGCCGCTCGATCCCGGCCACGAGCCGGTCCACCGCCGGGCCCAGCGGATAGGTCTTGTTGGACGGCCAGGGCAGCCGCTGCCTCAACTCCCGCATGACGTCGTCCTGGTCGGCCCCGCGCACCATGTCGGTGTCGGTCCACGACAGGTACCCGACGCCGACCTTCACGCCCCGGTATCCGACCTCGGCGCGCAGGCTGTGCGCGTACGCCTCCACACCGGACTTGGACGCGCAGTAGGCGGTCATCATCGGCGCCGGCGTGATCGCGGCGAGGGACGCGATCTGGAGCAGATACCCCCGGCTCTCCAGCAGCAGCGGCAGGAAGGCACGGGCCGTCACCGCCGAGCCGACCAGGTTGACCTCGATCACCCGCCGCCAGGACTCCGGGTCTGAGTCGGCGAACGGACCGCCCGTGGCGACACCGGCGTTGGCGACGACGATGTCGACCCTGCCGAAGCGCTCCTTCACCTCCCGCGCGACCCGGGCCATCGCCTCGTGGTCGGTGACATCGGCGTGCCAGTGGTCGCTGTCGCTGTGCAGCCGCCCGGAGACCTCCTTGAGCGCGTCCGGTTCGAGCCCGACCAGCGCCACCTTCACACCGCGCGCGGAGAGCTTGCGGGCCAGCAACTCCCCGACGCCGCGCGCCGCCCCGGTCACCACGGCGACCTTCCCCTCGAGGCTCACCCTGCTCATGCGCTCTCCTCGGATACGACCTGGATGTGTGCGCGGACGAGTTCACGTATCTTCCCGGTGACCAGCTCGGGCGCCTCGACCGGCGTCATGTGGCCGATGCCGGGCAGTTCGGTGAGCCCGGTGCCGTGCGGCAGCGCGGCGGCCAGGGCCCGGGCCTGCACCGGCGGCGTCAGCCGGTCCGCCGTACCGACGACCACGGCCGTGGGCACGTCCAGCTCCCGCACGCCCTGGTCGAGGTCGAGCAGGTCCAGCACGTGCGACCAGGCGTAGCGGACCTTGCGGGGACAGGCGTGCACGACGCGGGCGCAGGCCTCGACCATGTGCGGGGCCGAACCCGGGCCCATCGTCCCGTACTTGAGGATCCGGCGGGCCAGGGGCGTGACCGGGCCGAGCGGGGCACGGGAGCCCAGGATCCGCCGGGTCAGCCAGGTCCGCAGCCGCCCGGGCCGCATGGGTACGACGGTGGAGGCCGCGACCAGTTGGGAACTGCCCGTGCTGCACAGCAGGACGGCGGCGGTGTGCTCGCGGAAGGCGGCTCTCCCGGAGGCCGCCATCACGGTCATGCCGCCCATGGAGTGCCCGGCGATCACGGCCTGTTCGCCGGGCGCGAGGGTGGTTTCGAGTACGGCTTCGAGGTCGTCGGCGAGGGCGTCGGTGCTGCACGCGGGGTGCGCGGGGCTGCGTCCGTGGCCGCGCTGGTCGTAGGCGATGACCCGGTGGTCGGCGGCCAGGTCGCGTATCTGCGCCGCCCAGAAGGCGGTGGAGCAGGCCCAGCCGTGGGCGAGGACGACGGCGGGGGCTGCGTCGGGCCCGTGTATCTCGACGTGCAGCCGGGCGCCGTCGGCGGAGACGGCGGTCAGTTCGCGCGCGGCGACGGGCGGGGCGTAGGGGCCGGAGTCGACGTGCAGGAGACGGCTCACGCGTCCACCCCGGCCTTCTTGTCGGCCTTCTGCTCAGCCGTCTTCGTCACGGGGGCCCGCAGGACGTCGTACTCCGCGAGGTCCACCCGCCGCGTCGCCCGCCGGAACTCGGCTGTCGTGCCGGGCCAGATGGTGGTGTTGCGGCCGCTCGCGTCGAGGTACCAGCTGGTGCAGCCGCCGGTGTTCCACACGGTCCGCTTCATGCGCTCCTGCACCCGGTGGTTCCAGGCGCGTACGGCGCTCGGCCGGGCGTCGAGGGCGACCCGGCCTCCCCCAGAGCCCGAAGGGCCTGGGGGGACCCCCAGGACGTCGACTTGGCGGACGAAGTCGGCCAGGTAGTTCAGCTGGGACTCGATCATGAGGATCATCGAGGAGTTCCCGAGGCCCGTGTTGGGCCCGATGATCGTCATCCAGTTCGGGAAGCCGGCCGCGCAGGCGCCGCGCAGGGCCTCCATGCCGCCCTTCCAGGTCTCGGCGAGGGTCCGTCCGTCGGCGCCCACGACCCGCTCGGCGATGGGCATGTCGGTGACGTGGAACCCGGTGCCGAAGACGATGGCGTCCACCTCGGCCTCGCTGCCGTCGGCGGCGACGAGGGTCGATCCGCGGACCTCGCTCAGCCCGCTCGCGACGACGTCGACGTTGGGCCGCGCGAGCGCCGGGTAGTACTCGCTGGACAGCAGGATCCGCTTGCAGCCGATGCGGTAGTCCGGGGTGAGCTTCGCCCGCAGGGCCGGGTCCTTGATGGCACGGGCCATGTTGCGCCGGGCCAGCTGCTCGACGAAACCGAGTTCGTTCGGGCGCTTGGTGAACGCCTGGACCTGCAACTCCCTGATGCCCCACAGCAGTCCGCGCCGCAGCTGCGAGGTGAGGGGCAGCTGCCGGTGGAGCCACCGCTCGGCGTCGCTGATGGCCCGGTCGACGCGGGGCATCACCCACGGCGGGGTGCGCTGGAAGAGCGTGAGCCGCGACACCTCGGGCTGGATGGCCGGCACGATCTGGATGGCCGAGGCCCCCGTCCCCACCATCGCGACGCGCTTGCCGCGCAGGTCGTAGTCGTGGTCCCAGCGGGCGGAGTGGAAGACCTTGCCCGGGAAGGAGTCGAGCCCGGGGATGTCCGGCACCTTCGGGTCGGACAGCGGCCCGGTGGCGGAGACGACGATGTCCGCCGACAGACTCCCGCTGCTGGTCTCGATGTCCCAGCACAGCCGCTCGGCGTTCCACGCCATCCGCTTCACCTCCGAGTCGAAGCGGATGTGCGGCCGCAGCCGGAACGTGTCCGTCAGGTGCTCCAGGTAGGCGCGGATGTGCTCCTGCCCCGAGAAGGTGCGCGGCCAGTCGGGGTTGGGCGCGAAGGAGAACGAGTACAGATGCGACGGCACGTCACACGCGCACCCCGGGTAGCTGTTGTCGCGCCAGGTCCCGCCGACGCTGCTCGCCCGCTCCAGGACGACGAAGTCGGTGACGCCCTCGCGGCGCAGCCGCACGGCGGCCCCCAGCCCGCCGAACCCGGACCCGATCACCGCGACCCGCACATGCTCGCGTTCGTGTTCGCGTTCGCCCATGCCGACACCTCCACACACCACGAGAACCATGCCAGTGAACACTGGCGCAATGGGAGAGTAGGGCAGTGACGTACTGATGGGTAGGGGGCGGTCGAGGAAAAGTCACCCTCGGTACGCCTTAAGGTGCCCAGGTGGCCGAGAAGCGTGAATACCGCATGGAAGAGCTGGCACGCCTGGCCGGGATCACGGTGCGCACCCTGCGCTTCTACCGCGAACGCAAGCTGATCCCGCCACCCCGCCGGGAAGGCCGTATCGCCTGGTACGACGACCACCACCTGAACCGGCTGCGCACGATCACGGCCCTGCTGGAACGCGGCCACACCCTCAGCGGCATCGCGGAGCTGGCGGAGGCCTTCGACCACGGCCGGGACGTCGGCGACCTGCTCGGCGTCGGCGCACCCACCGAGGAGGAGCCGGTCCACCTCACCCCCGAGGAACTCGCCGACCACTTCGCGGGCGAGGCCACCCCCGAGAACCTCGCCGCCGCGATGGAACTGGGCTATCTCGGCACCGACGGCGACGAGATCGTCCACATCAGCCGCCGCCTGCTGGACGTCTCCTCGGCCCTGGTCCGCGAGGGCATCCCCCTCGCGGAGGTCCTCGGCGCTGCCAAGCAGGTCCGCACCCACGCCGACGCCCTGGCCGAACTCTTCACCGGCCTGGTCCTGCGCCACGCCTCCGAGGACGACCTGCCCCGCCTGCGCCCGCTGGCGCGCAGTGTGGTGGAGGCGGAACTGTCCCTGGCCCTGGACCGCAGGATGCGTCGGGGTGGGGACCGAGGGCCGACGGATCCTAGCGGTCGTACATGACGGTCACCGGCGCGTGATCGGACCACCGCTCCGCATGAGTGGCGGCCCGCTCCACGAACCCCTTGACCGCCCGCCCGGCGAGCCCCGGGGTGGCCACGTGATAGTCGATCCGCCAGCCGGTGTCGTTGTCGAAGGCCCGCCCGCGGTACGACCACCACGAGTACGGCCCCTCGGCTTCCGGGTGCAGCGCACGTACGACGTCGACGTACCCGCCGTCCGCGGGATCGAAGACCCGGGACAGCCACTCCCGCTCCTCGGGCAGGAACCCGGAGTTCTTGGTGTTGCCGCGCCAGTTCTTCAGGTCGGCCTGCTGGTGGGCGATGTTCCAGTCGCCGCAGACGAGCACCTCGCGCCCCTCGGCGGCGGCCCGCTCCCGAAGCTCCTTCAGATGGGCGAGGAACTCGCCCGTGAAGCGCTCCTTCTCGTCCTGCCGCTCGGTCCCGACCTCACCCGAGGGCAGATACAGCGAGGCGACGGTGACCCCCGGCAGATCGGCCTCCACATACCGCCCGCTGCCGTCGAACTCGGCGGACCCGAACCCGACCCGGACCCGGTCGGGCTCACGCCGGCTGTACAGGGACACCCCGGCCCGCCCCTTGGCGGCGGCCGGCACGTGCACGACATGCCACCCCTCGGGATCGCGGACGTGCCCGGGCAACTGCTCCGGCTCGGCCCGCACCTCCTGGAGACACAGCACGTCGGCGTCGGTCTGCGCGAGCCACTCCACGAAGCCCTTCTTCGCGGCGGCACGCAGCCCATTCACATTCACAGAGGTCACAGTGAGCACCCCGGCACGATACCGGCACACTGGACGAGGTCCAGTTCCGGATCGAATACGGTAGCCGCCATGCATATACGCCGGGTCTCCTTCGACCACCCCGACGCCGTGAAGCTGAACGACCAGGTCCAGGCCGAGTACGCCGTCCGCTACGGGGACGACGGCGATGCCACGCCCATGGCCGCCACGGACTTCGACACGCCGAACGGCATCTACCTCATCGCGTACGACGAGCTCGGCACCCCCGTCGCCTCGGGCGGCTGGCGCGCTCAGGACGCGAACGACGAGGGCAACCTCGACGGCGACGCCGAGCTCAAGCGCATGTACGTGATCGAGCAGATGCGCGGCCGGGGCCTGGCCCGCCGCATCCTGGCCGCCCTGGAGGAGGACGCCCGCGAAGCCGGCCGCGTCCGCATGGTCCTGGAGACGGGCCTCAAGCAGCCGGAGGCCATAGCCCTGTACACGTCCAGCGGCTACGAGCCGTGCGCCAAGTTCGGCTACTACCGGCACCACGAGTCGAGCCGCTGCTTCGCGAAGAGCCTCTGAAAGCTGGGGAACAGAGCAGAGCCCCTGCCAGCTTTCGCCGACAGGGGCTCGAAGCTGCGTGGACCTGAGGGGATTTGAACCCCTGGCCCCCTCGATGCGAACGAGGTGCGCTACCGGACTGCGCCACAGGCCCTTGCAACGAGTGAAACTTTAGCACCCCGATCGGGCTGCTTGGAAATCCGTTGCCGAGGGGCGGTCACCTGCGGCTTCGCGGGGCTACTCGTTGGCGGCCCGGGGCCTGCCCCCGTCCTCGTACTGGTCGAACAGCGGCGTGCGGCCGCGCTCCCGTGCCCGCCGTGCGGAGGCCGCGCGGCGAGCGTCACTGCGCCCGTCGCCGTCCGCCCTGTCCTGCGTGCGGGGCTCCGCCTCGTCGGGGTCCGCGCTGTCGGCGGGGGCCGCCCCGTCCTCGTGGTCCGGGGTGACGGTGCTCGACCGCGCGGAGCTCCAGGTGTCGGGGGCCGCGAGGTCCACGTCGTTGGTGGCCCGGGGCGCGACGGGTGCGGTCACATAGGTCGGCAGGGGCACCGGCACCGGCTCCCAGCTGTCGCCCTGCCCCGGCCGCCGCTGCCGCTCGCGCTGCTGGTCGACCCACTCGGCGTGGTCGGTCTGCTCGACGAGTGCGCGCCGGTCCGCCGCGAGGGCCGACAGGCCGGGGTCGGTCGCCGGTTCGAGTCCTTCCTCCGGGTCGTCGGCCGCTTCGTCGATGGAGGCGCGCCGGCGGGGCTGCCGCTGGCGCTCCCGCAGCCGCTGGGCCGCGACCTCGGCCCGGCGGCGGTCCATCTGGTAGGCGAAGCGGCGGCGCTCCTGGGAACGCAGGTACGCGATGTACACGCTGAGCATGACGGCGGGCACACCGGGCGCCCACAGGAAGGCCAGCCCCCCGACCGCGGCGACGATCGCGCCGAGAGTGAAGGCGAGGAACAGCATGGTGGTGGTGCGCCGACGGCGCGCGAGCACCTTCGAGCGCCGGGCCCGCGCTGCGGCCGCCTGGCTCGCCTGCGGTGACGGGCCGCGCCGGGCGGCGGGCACACGTCCCCGACCGCGGGCGGCGCCCTCCGCGTTCGGCCCGGGCGCCGGGCGGGCCGGCTGTTCGGGGGCGGGCGACGGTAGGGGTGCCTGGGTCTGCGGACGTGTCTTGGACACGGCGAAGGCCCGGACGTCCACCGAGTCGGTGACGACGTCCAGGTCGTCGGCGTCCTGCTCCCCCTCCTCGGTGGAGCGCGCCCGCAGGTCCCTGGCGTACCGGCGCTCCATGGCCGCCTTTCCGGACAGAAGCCGGATGGCGGTGCTGAAGCGTTCCGTCGGACGGGCCTCGTTCAGCTCGTCCTGCCTACGGAGCCACATCGGCACCAAGTAGGCGGCCCAGGCCCCGACAATGACTGCGTAGATGAGGCCGCTGCTGCTCACGCCTCACACGGTAGAGGGGTTTGCGTGAGGCCATCTGCCAATTGAGCCGGTGTGTCGCACGATCTGGCTGATATTTCGAACTTTTTTTGTGACCGATGCGATCAGCAGACCACCGAGGCCGGGAATTCATTGCCTTAGACGGTCACCTGCCGATCAATTTCGAACATGCATTCAATTTCCGGGGTGGTGCCGGATTCCCGGATTACTCTCTGATCGTGCCCGGTGCCAGCGCCTGAGCAACCCGTCCGGCACCTCTTCCGCCGTGAGCGCGAAGACGAGGTGGTCGCGCCAGGCCCCGTCGATGTGGAGATAACGCGGCCGGAGTCCCTCCTCACGGAATCCGAGTTTCTCCACGACCCGGCGGCTGGGCCCGTTCTCCGGGCGAATGCAGACCTCGATGCGGTGCAGCCCGACCGTGCGGAAACAGTGGTCCACGACGAGCGCCACCGCCGTCGGCATCACCCCGCGGCCGGCCACCGCCTCGTCCACCCAGTAGCCGACATGCCCCGAGCACATCGAGCCCCAGGTGATTCCGGCCACGGTCAACTGCCCCACCAGCCGCCCCTGGTACTCGATGACGAAGGGCAGCATCCGGCCCGCGTTCGCCTCCGACCTGAGGTGGCGGACCATCTGGCGGAAGGTCGGCCGGTGCGCGAACGGCCCGCCGGGGGTAGGCGGCGGAATGGTCGCCTCCCAGGGGCGCAGCCAGTCGCGGTTGCGCCGGTTGACCTCGCGCCACGCCCGCTGGTCGCGCAGCTTTATCGGCCTGAGGACGATGTCGCCGTCCACCAGCTCGGCGGGCCAGGATGGGCTGTTCAGCTCGCACCCCCACTGCCGGGTCTGGGGTGGTCACCGCCGCGGAGCTGCTCGACGGCGTGGACCAGCAGCGGCTCCAGCACCGCCAGTCCGTCCTTCACGCCGCCGCTGGAGCCGGGCAGGTTGACGATCAGCGTCCCGCCCGCCACTCCGGCCAGGCCCCGGGAGAGCGCCGCGGTCGGCACCTTCTGACGGCCGAACGCCCGGATGGCCTCGGCGATGCCGGGGACCTCGTGGTCGATCACCCGACGGGTCGCCTCGGGGGTGCGGTCGGTGGGCGAGATGCCCGTGCCGCCGGTGGTGACGATGACGTCGTAGCCGGTCTCGACACCGGCGCGCAGGGCCGCCTCCACCGGGTCGCCGTCGGGGACGACCTGCGGGCCGTCGACCTGGAATCCGAAGCCCTTCAGGGCGTGGGCGATCAGCGGGCCGCCCTTGTCCTCGTAGATCCCGGCGGCGGCCCGGTTGGAGGCGGTGACGACGAGAGCGCGGTATGTCATGCCCGGCTCCAGTCGCCCGACTTGCCGCCCGTCTTCTCCTCCACCCGTACGTCCGTGATGACCGCTCCCTTGTCGACCGCCTTGACCATGTCGATCACGGTGAGCGCGGCGACGGAGACCGCCGTGAGGGCCTCCATCTCGACGCCCGTCCGGTCGGTCGTCTTCACGGTGGCCAGGATCTCCACCGCGTCGTCCGCGACCGACAGGTCCAGTTTCACACCGGACACCGACAAGGGGTGACAGAGCGGGATCAGATCCGGGGTGCGTTTGGCGCCCATGATCCCGGCGATCCGCGCGGTCGCGAGGGCGTCGCCCTTGGGGACGCCCTCGCCGCGCAGCAACTCGATCACACGGGGCGAGACGAGGACGCGTCCGCTGGCGCGGGCGGTGCGCGCGGTCACGTCCTTCTCGGACACGTCGACCATGCGGGCGGCACCCGCCTCGTCGATGTGCGTCAGGCGGTCCTGCGTAGGGGGGTCCTGCGTGCTCATGCTGTGTGGCGCTCCCGGTCCGGGCCTGCTGTGCGCGACACGGTACCCCCAACCAGCGCCTCTCAGCCGAGCAGGATCACCTCGACCTCGGTGCCGGGCTCGACGGACTCGGTGTCCTCGGGGACGACGATCAGCGCGTCGGCGTGGGCGAGGGCCGCGATCAGGTGGGACCCGGCGCCGCCGACCGGGGTCACCCGCCCGTCGTCGTACGTGCCGCGCAGGAACTGGCGACGGCCCTTCGGGGAGGTCAGCGCCTTGTCCGCGGTCAGGGTCGCCCGGGTCGTCGGCCGGTGGACGTCCTGAAGGCCCATGAGGGCGCGGATCGCGGGGCGGACGAACAGTTCGAAGGAGACGTACGACGACACCGGGTTGCCGGGCAGCGCCAGCAGCGGGGTGTGGTCAGGGCCGATGGAGCCAAAGCCCTGGGGTTTTCCGGGCTGCATGGCGAGCTTGCGGAACTCGATGCCGCTGCCCGCCTCGTCCTCGTCGGCGACGTGGGACAGGGCCTCCTTGACGACGTCGTACGCCCCGACGCTCACGCCGCCGGTGGTGACCATCAGGTCGGCCCGGACCAGCTGGTCCTCGATGGTGGAGCGCAGGGTCTCGGCGTCGTCGGCGACGGCGCCCACGCGGTAGGCGATGGCGCCGGCGTCACGGGCGGCGGCGGTGAGGGCGAAGCTGTTGGAGTCGTAGATCTGACCGGTGCCCAGTTCCGCGTCGGGCTGGACGAGTTCGCTGCCGGTGGAGAGCACCACCACGCGCGGGCGCGGGTGCACGCGCACCGTGCCGCGGCCGATCGCGGCGAGCAGGCCGATCTGGGGCGGGCCGAGGATCGTACCGGCCTCCAGGGCGCGGTCGCCGGCCTTCACGTCACTGCCCTTCGCGCGCACGTGCGCGCGGGCCTCGGCCGGTCGGTACACCTGCACCTGCCCGGTGGCGCCCTCGGGGCCGAGGCTGCGGGCGCGCATGCCGCGCACCGGGCCCTCGCCGAGCCCGCCGTCGGTCCACTCGACGGGCACGACCGTCTCGGCGCCGGGCGGCAGCGGAGCGCCGGTCATGATGCGGGCGGCCTGGCCGGGGCCCACGTGGAGCAGCTCGGCCTGGCCCGCGGCGACGTCCCCGACGACCTCCAGGGCCGCCGGGAACTCCTCGCTCGCGCCCGCCACGTCCGCGACCCGTACCGCGTAGCCGTCCATCGAGCTGTTGTCGAAGGGCGGCAGGGACACCGGCACCGTGATGTCCTCGACGAGGACGCAGTCCTGGGCGTCGAGCAGATGCAGCTCGATGGGTTCCAGAGGCCGGACGGTGGCGAGGATGTCCTCCAGGTGCTCCTCCACCGACCACAGGTGGTCGGTGCCCGAGTGGTCCTGGCCGGTGACGCGGGGCGCGGCGCTGCTCAACGTGTTACATCTCCTCGGCTACGTAACTGCGAAGCCAGGTCCGGAAGTCCGGGCCCAGGTCTTCACGTTCGCACGCGAGTCGGACAATGGCACGCAGGTAGTCGCCGCGGTCGCCGGTGTCATAGCGGCGGCCCTTGAAGACGACGCCGTGCACCGGGCCGCCGATCTTCTCGTCTTCGGCGAGCTGCTGGAGGGCGTCCGTGAGCTGGATCTCACCGCCGCGACCCGGCTCGGTCCTGCGCAGTATGTCGAAGATGTGCGCGTCGAGGACGTAGCGGCCGATGATCGCGTAGTTCGACGGGGCGTCGGCCGGGTCGGGCTTCTCGACGAGGCCGCTGACCTGGACGACGTCGCTGTCCTCGGTGGTCTCGACGGCGGCGCAGCCGTAGAGGTGGATCTGCTCCGGGGCGACCTCCATGAGCGCGATGACGCTGCCGCCGCGCTGCTCCTGGACCTCGACCATGCGCTGGAGCAGGGGGTCGCGGGGGTCGATCAGGTCGTCGCCGAGGAGGACGGCGAAGGGCTCCTCCCCCACGTGCGGGGCGGCGCACAGGACGGCGTGGCCGAGGCCCTTGGGGTCGCCCTGGCGGACGTAGTGCATGGTCGCGAGGTCGCTTGACTCCTGCACCTTGGCGAGGCGGCCGGCGTCGCCCTTCTTCTGCAGCGCCGACTCCAGCTCGTAGTTGCGGTCGAAGTGGTCCTCGAGGGGGCGCTTGTTGCGGCCCGTCACCATGAGGACGTCGTCGAGACCCGCCGCGACGGCCTCCTCGACCACGTACTGGATCGCCGGCTTGTCCACGACCGGCAGCATCTCCTTGGGAGTGGCTTTGGTGGCCGGCAGGAACCGGGTACCGAGGCCTGCTGCTGGAATGACAGCCTTGCTGATCCGAGGGTGCGACTGAGTCATGCCCGCCACCATATCCGGTGCCTTTGCGCGGAATCCGCGGCTCCGGTTCATAGGCGCTCATATGAGCGTATTGCAACGGTACGGGAGCAACCTTTGAGTCACATCGGACGTCCGGGCGAGCCTGACAAGCGGAGTTTGCGGCGCGAGATCCTCGCGGTGAGGAACAGGTTGACGGCGGATGACCTGCGGGAAACCTCGGTCGCGCTGGCCGGGCGGGCGCTGGAGCTGCCCGAGTTGGCGCGGGCCGGCACGGTGGCGGCGTACGTCTCCGTGGGGAGCGAACCGGGGACGCTCGCGCTCCTGGACGCGCTGCGCGCCCGGGGCGTACGCGTCCTGCTCCCGGCCCTGCTGCCCGACAACGACCTCGACTGGGGCGTCTACGAGGGCGAGCGCTCGCTCGCGCGCGTCCAACACGGCGGCAGGATGGCCCTCTTCGAGCCCGCGGGCGAGCGCCTCGGGCCGGACGCCGTGACCACCGCCGACGCCGTGCTGCTGCCGGGGCTGGCGGTCGACACGCGCGGGATGCGGCTGGGGCGCGGCGGCGGCTCGTACGACCGTGTGCTGGCGCGCCTGGAGCGGGCGGGGGTGCGTCCCGCGCTGGTGGTGCTGTTGTACGACTCGGAGGTGGTCGAGCGCGTCCCGGAGGAGCCGCACGACCGGCCGGTGCACGCGGTGGTGACGCCGTCGGGGGTGCGGCGGTTCGGGCCGGAGACCTGATGCGAAACGGCCCTCCACGCGTGCGTGGAGGGCCGTTTCGGTTTCCGGCGTCAGCGGCTCACGGCTTGAGCACCAGCTTGTCGGTCGTGCCGTCCTCGACCGCCTGGTCCGAGAAGGACCACGGGAGCAGTTCGCCGTCGGCCCACTTGTCCGTCTGGTCGACGTAGTGGGCGCTGTAGGCGTGTCCGGAGGCGCCGCTGAGGTTGATCCAGCGGGACTTGTCCAGGTCGCCGAGGTTCACGACCATCCGCATGGACGGCACCCACACCACGCCGTAGCCGCCGGCCGCGTTCCAGCCGGTCGCGTTGACGGTGGCCTCGCCGCCGCTGAGCTCCCACGGGCCGCGGTTGAGGGCGTACTGGAGGAAACCGGGGCCCTCGGTGCCGAGGGTCTCGTTCTTCAGGAACAGGCGGTGCAGCCGGCCCCAGGTCCAGGTGTCGATGTCCTTGCCGAGCTTGGCGGTCAGCTCCCAGCGGGCGTCGATCATCGCGCGCTTGAACAGCTGGTCGCGGTTGACGGCGGCGGGGCGGGTGCCCGCCTTGGGCGTCTTCCACCAGTCGCTGTCCGGCTGGTCCATCAGCTTGCGGACCACCTCGAACCAGCGGTCGCCGCCGTCGGGCTGCGCCTGGTCGGGGTCGCGCTCGCCGCACTCGCGCACGTCCTCCGCCTCGTCGGCGGGCCCGGTGGTGTTGACCGGCTTCACCCACAGGCACTGGCCCTTGACCCGCAGCTCCTTGGGCAGCTTGTTGCCGAAGGCGAGCTTGAGGATGTTGCGCCAGACCGCGTTGAAGTAGGCGGCGGCCGCCGAGTCGGTGTCCTGGGTGTAGTCCCAGCCCTCCAGCAGCTTCTGCGCCTCGCGCACGTCCTTGTTGCCGGTGTCGATCTTGAGCAGCGTGGGCACCAGCAGCCGGGCGATCTCGCTGCTGTTGTCCAGCTGCATCTGGCGCATGTCGTCCGTGGAGATCTTTCCGTCGTCCTTGATCTTCGACTGGATCAGGTCGGTGATCCGCTGGCTGCGCGTGCCGTAGCCCCAGTCCTCGGTGAGCGTGTACGGGTACTTGTCCGGGTCGATCACGGCCTGGTTGGCGGTGACGATGTAGCCCCGCTTCGGGTTGTACTCGTACGGCAGCGCGTCCTGCTCGATGTAGCCGGTCCAGCGGTACTTGGGATCCCAGCCGGGCGCCGGGACGGAGCCGTCGTCGTCCTGGGAGCGCATGGGGATCCGGCCCGGCAGGGTGTAGCCGATGTTGTCCTCGGTGTCCGCGTAGATCAGGTTCTGCGAGGGCACCTCGAACAGTGCGGCGGCCTTGCGGAAGTCCGTCCAGTTCTTCGCCCGGTCCATGGCGAAGACGGCGTCCATGGTGGTGCCCGGCTGAAGCGCGGTCCAGCGCAGCGCGACGCCGTAGCCGTCGCCTCTGTCGGGTGCGGCGGTGTCGACGGTGGCCTTCCTGCCGACCTTCACGAGCTCCTTGGCCCGGTCGGACAGCAAAGGCCCGTTGTTGGTCTCGCGGACGACGATCTTCCTGGGCGAGCCGCCGGCGACCTTGATGGTCTCCTCGCGCGTCTCGAAGGGCTTGACCTTGCCGTCGTACAGGTAGCCGGCGCCGGTGATCTTCTCCAGGTAGAGGTCAGTGACGTCGACGCCGGAGTTGGTCATGCCCCAGGCGACGTCCTGGTTGTGACCGATTATCACGCCGGGCATGCCGGCGAAGGTGTAGCCGCTGACGTCGTACTGGCACGCGCTGGAGACGCTGCGGCAGTGCAGGCCCATCTGGTACCAGACGGACGGCAGCGAGGGCGACAGGTGCGGGTCGTTGGCCAGCAGCGGCTTGCCGGTGATGGTGTGCTGCCCGCGGACGACCCAGGAGTTGGAGCCGATGCCGTCGCCGTTCACGCCGACGGCCGGCGGGAGGTCGCTCAGGACATCGCTGAGGCCGGTGAGCTGGCTGTCCAGGCCCGAGGTACCGGAGGCGGTGCCGGAGGCCGTGCCCGAGGTGCCGGAAGCCGTGCCCGAGGTGCCCGCCGTGCCGGTGGAGGCACCGCCGGTTCCGCTCGTGCCGCCTGTGCCCGTGCCGCTGGTGCCGCCCTGTTCGAACGCCCCCGCCAGCTCGTCGTACTGGCCCTCCTGGACGATCGCCTTGTTCCGGCTGTACGGGTACTGCGGGTACAGCTCGGCGATCTGCTTCGGGCCGAGACGGCTGGTCAGCAGGGCGCGGTCGACCTCGTCCTGCATGTTGCTGCGCAGGTCCCAGGCCATCGCCTTCAGCCAGGAGACCGAGTCGACCGGGGTCCACTTCTGCGGCTTGTAGTCGTTGGTGAACCCGAGCGCCGCGTACTCCAGGGAGATGTCCTTGCCGTCCTTGCCGTGGAGGTAGCTGTTGACCCCCTCGGCGTAGGCCTGGAGGTACTTCTTCGTGGCGGCCGACAGCTTGGTGTCGTACTCCTGCTTGGCGACCCGTTCCCAGCCGAGCGTGCGCAGGAACTCGTCGTTGTCGACCTGGCTCTTGCCGAACATCTCCGACAGCCGGCCGGCGGCCATGTGGCGGCGTACGTCCATCTCGTAGAACCGGTCCTGCGCCTGGACGTAGCCCTGTGCCATGAACAGGTCCGCGTCGGAGGACGCGTAGATCTGCGGGATGCCGTGGTTGTCCCGTTTGACCTCGACGGGTCCCGAGAGGCCCTTGAGCGTGAGGGTGCCCTTGGTCTGCGGGAAGGAGGCCCGGACGGTGCTGATGGACCAGTACGCCCCGAAGGCGACGCCTCCGATCAGTGCCAGCACCAGGACGAGCACGATCAGACGTGCTTTGCGCCCCTTTCTCCTGCCGGACTTGCCGGGCTGCTGACCCGTGGAGGCGGTGGTGTCGGTGGGCATCGCTGTCCTTGCTGTCCTAAGTCGAGCGGCAGGTTCGGCTGTGCTTTTAACTGAGCGCTGGAGCAACGATAGGCGCAGGGTCTTGCGCCTCTTGACGCGGAGTCGGGAACCAGCACGGACGAACGTTCGATCTCGCCCTCGGAAGCGTCAAGAAATCGTCAAGAGTTAGGTAAGGTAACGAAGTAGTTGGCGCGATGCGCCACAGCTTCATGTGCGATGTACGTGAGCCCACGCGCGCGTGCGTGTGAGCCAGGGAAGGACTCGGCCGCTGACTGTTCACCACCTCAACCAGCTCCTGCTCGTCTGCTCGCTCGTCCTGCTCGTCGCCGTCGCAGCGGTACGGATCTCCTCGCGCAGCGGGCTCCCCAGCCTGCTCGTCTACCTGGGGATAGGCGTCGCCATGGGCCAGGACGGCATCGGCGACATCCACTTCGACAACGCCGAGCTGACCCAGGTCATCGGATACGCGGCCCTGGTCGTGATCCTGGCCGAGGGTGGTCTGGGCACGAAGTGGAAGGAGATCAAGCCGGCCCTGCCGGCCGCCACGGCGCTGGCGCTGGCCGGTGTCGCGGTGAGCGTCGGGGTGACGGCGTCGGCCGCGCACTACCTGATCGGGCTGGAGTGGCGGCAGGCGCTGATCATCGGGGCGGTCGTCTCCTCGACCGACGCGGCGGCCGTGTTCTCCGTGCTGCGGAAGATCCCCCTCCCCGCGCGCGTGACGGGCACGCTGGAGGCGGAGTCCGGCTTCAACGACGCCCCGGTGGTCATCCTCGTGGTCTCGCTGTCCACGGCGGGCCCGGCCGAGCACTGGTACGTGCTGCTGGGCGTGATCCTGCTGGAGCTGGCCATCGGCGCGGCCATCGGGCTCGCGGTGGGCTGGCTCGGCTCCTGGGGGCTGAGGCACGTGGCGCTGCCGGCCTCCGGCCTCTACCCGATCGCCGTCATGGCCATCGCCGTGGTGGCGTACGCGGCGGGCGCGCTGGCCCACGGCAGCGGCTTCCTCGCGGTGTATCTCGCCGCGATGGTGATGGGCAACGCGCGGCTGCCGCACTGGCCGGCCACGCGCGGCTTCGCCGACGGGCTCGGCTGGATGGCCCAGATCGGCATGTTCGTCCTGCTCGGCCTGCTGGTCACCCCGCACGAGCTGGGCGACGACATCGTGCCCGCACTCGTCATCGGGCTGGTGCTGACCATGGTGGCGCGTCCGCTGAGCGTGGTGGTCTCCCTGCGGCCCTTCCGGGTTCCGTGGCAGGAACAGGCCCTCATGTCCTGGGCGGGGCTACGCGGGGCGGTGCCCATCATCCTGGCGACCATCCCGATGGTGGAGGGCGTGGAGGCGAGCCGCCGGATCTTCAACATCGTCTTCATCCTGGTCGTCGTCTACACCCTGGTCCAGGGCCCGACGCTGCCGTGGCTGGCCCGCACTCTGCGCCTGGGCGACGGTTCGGAGGCCGCCGACCTCGGCATCGAGTCGGCCCCGCTGGAGCGGCTGCGCGGGCACCTGCTGTCCGTGGCGATCCCCGAGGGGTCGAAGATGCACGGCGTGGAGGTCAACGAGCTACGGCTGCCGCCCGGCGCCGCCGTGACGCTCGTCGTACGCGAGTCGGAGTCGTTCGTTCCGCTTCCTACGACGGTGCTGCAACGCGGAGACGAACTGCTCGTCGTGGCCACGGACCCCGTGCGGGACGCGACGGAGCGGCGGCTGCGCGCGGTGGGCCACGGCGGCAAGCTGGCCGGATGGCTGGGGACGGACGGGGCGAGTCGTTAAGGGCGGTTTTGCATCGTTCGCGTCGCCCTGATTTCGCAGGCGGGCGCAGCCACCGTGCTCTTTTTCACAGGCAGGTCCACGCAGGTGCCTGTACGATGAAGGCGTTACCCAAGATCGAACCAACTCTGCCTGACGCAGAGCTGGCGCGACCGTATGGCGGTCGGGTGGCCCCTCCTCACCGGGCCCCGGCATCTACCGCAGTTCCGCGCAAGAGGACAGCTCTCGGCGCCGCCCGCTGACGGGCCCGCGCTACCAGGCGGCAGAAAGGCACGGGCCGTGGTGTCCACGGTCACCTCGAAGAAGTCGAAGAACTCGATGACCTCGAAGAACTCGACGGCTTCCGCCCGCCCGGGATACGGCCGGCTGCTGCGCACCCGCGGCGCCTGGACGTTCCTGCTCCCCGGCTTCGCGGCGCGCCAGCCGTTCGCGATGCTGACCATCTCCATCGTGCTGCTGGTGCAGCACACCACCGGCTCCTACGGGGCGGCGGGCGCCGCCGCTGCCGTCACCGGTGTCTCCATGGCGCTGTTCGCGCCCTACAGCGGCCGCCTCGCCGACCGCTACGGGCAGCGTGCCGTACTGATCCCCGGGGTGCTGCTGCACGCGCTGTCCGGGTTGACGCTGACGGCGCTGGCGCTCATGGACGCCCCCTTGTGGGCGCTGTTCGTGGCGGCCGTCCCGACCGGTGCCTCGGTGCCGCAGGTCGGGCCCATGGTGCGGGCCCGCTGGGGCGTGAAGCTCAAGGACTCGCCGCTACTGACCACGGCGGCGGCCTTCGAGTCCGTCACGGACGAATTGACCTTCGTCGTCGGCCCGCTGCTGGCCACCGCCCTGTGCACGGCCGTCGACCCGGCCGCCGGGCTGGTCACGGAGGCCTCGCTGACCCTGATCGGCGGTCTGCTGTTCGCCGCGCAGAAGAGCACCCAGCCCTCGGTCACAGGCCGCGGCCACGCGCGCGTGGAGCACGCATCCGCGCTGCGGATCCCCGGGGTGCGCGTGCTGATCGTGACCTTCCTGGGCATCGGGTCCGTCTTCGGCGGCATGCAGGTCTCGCTGGCCGCGTTCACCGAGTCGATCGGCGAACCGGGCCTCAACGGCGTCCTCTACGGGGTCTTCGCCGCGGGCAACATGCTCTCCGGCCTCGTCTGCGGCGCGATCGCCTGGAAGGTGGCACCGCAGCGGCGCCTCGTCGTCGGCTACACGGCGCTCGCGCTCACCGCGTCGGGCCTGTGGGCCGCCCACTCGGTGCCGGTCCTCGCCGGGCTCGGCCTGCTGGTCGGCATGTGCATCGCGCCCGCCCTGATCACCGGCTACACCCTGGTCGAGAGTCTGGTCCCGGCCGGCGCCCGCACCGAGGCCTTCACCTGGCTGACCGGCGCGGTGGCGCTCGGCCAGGCGGCCGCCGTCACGGTCGCCGGGCAACTTGAGGACCTCTTGTGGGGCGGCGCCGGTTTCCTGGTGCCGATGGGCGGCACCGCGCTCGCCCTGGCGACCCTCCTGGCCCTGCGTTCCCGGCTGGCCGGACGCGCCCAGGGCCGCACCGTCGCACGTGGCGTGGGTCACCGCGTGCCGGTGGCAGTGGACTGAACGGCCGGAATACGTCAAGATGGATCGTCGTTAGCACTCATCGAGTGAGAGTGCCAGGAGGAAGACAGTGCCCACCTACCAGTACCAGTGCACCGAGTGCGGCGAGGGCCTCGAGGCGGTGCAGAAGTTCACCGACGACGCCCTCACCGAGTGCCCCAGCTGCAAGGGCCGCCTGAAGAAGGTGTTCTCGGCGGTCGGCATTGTCTTCAAGGGCTCCGGCTTCTACCGGAACGACAGCCGCGGCTCCTCGTCGAGCAGCTCCCCGGCGTCGAAGTCGTCGAGCTCCTCGTCGTCGTCCTCCGACTCCGGCTCGGGTTCCGGCTCCGGCTCCGGCTCCGGTTCGAGCACGTCGTCGAGCACCGGCAGCTCCACCAGCAGCAGCACGGCCGCGTAAGGCCTGTTTCTTACGGGACCCTGTCGCCTTTCGGCGACGGGGTCCTCGGCATTTCCGCGTGCGGTTAGGGTGCGGGCATGGCGAACAAGGCGAACGTGGCGAACGCGGGCGGCGGGGCGAACGTGGAGGGCGCCGGTATCGGCGTCATCGGCGGCTCGGGGTTCTACTCCTTCCTCGACGAAGTGACCGAGGTCCAGGTCGACACCCCGTACGGGTCGCCCAGCGACTCCCTCTTCCTCGGCGAGGTCGCCGGCCGGCGCGTCGCCTTCCTGCCCCGGCACGGACGGGGCCACCACCTGCCGCCGCACCGGATCAACTACCGGGCCAACCTGTGGGCGCTGCGGTCGGTCGGCGTGCGCCAGGTGCTCGCCCCGTGTGCCGTCGGCGGCCTGCGTCCCGAGTACGGGCCGGGCACGCTGCTGGTGCCGGACCAGCTCGTCGACCGGACCAAGTCCCGCGCGAACACGTACTTCGACGGGCTGCCGCTGCCCGACGGGACGGTGCCGAACGTGGTGCACGTGTCGCTGGCCGACCCCTACTGCCCCGCCGGGCGGGCCGTCGCGCTGAAGGCGGCGCGCGGCCGGGACTGGGAGCCTGTGGACGGGGGCACGCTGGTCGTCGTCGAGGGGCCGCGCTTCTCCACCCGTGCCGAATCGTTGTGGCACCAGGCGCAGGGCTGGTCGGTGGTGGGCATGACCGGCCACCCCGAGGCGGCGCTCGCCCGCGAGCTGGAGCTCTGCTACACGTCCCTGACCCTGGTCACCGACCTCGACGCCGGCGCCGAGGCCGGGGAGGGCGTCTCGCACGACGAGGTACTGCGGGTGTTCGCGGCGAACGTGGACCGGTTGCGGGGCGTGCTGTTCGACGCGGTGGCGGGGTTGCCGGGGGAGGACGAGCGGGGCTGTCTGTGCGTGAACGCGTTGGGTGGGATGGATCCGGGGTTTGCGTTGCCGTAGAGCGGCGTAGTGGGAACGGAACTTGCCGTTCGGGTGAGGGAGTTGTCCACAGGGCGGTGGCAGGTCCACAGGCCTGAGCGGGCGGTGGTGGGAAGCCTCATCGTGGGGAGCGCAAGCCGGTCGCTCGTCACAGGTGGTGGTCCTCCATGTCCCTCGCTCCGTCTTCCTCTTTCCTCACCCTGCCTTCTTCATCCACCTCGCTCCCGCCCGGACCTGAGGTGCCGGCGGCGCGTGAGGTGCCGCGGTTCGACCCCGTACGGGTACGCGGCGGCCGGACCGGCCGGCTCCTGCGTAACCGGCGGCGGGCCCTGGCCGTGGGGCTCGCGGTCACCGCGACCGCGTTGATCGCGGCCGGACCGCGGGGCTCCGACGGGGCCCGTGGGCATCCCCGGGCTCAGCCTCCCGGGCACGCGGCCCCGGCGTCCGGGGAGCAGTCCGTGCGGACGCGTCGTGCCGTGGAGGCGGTGACGGCCCCGGTGCGGATCGCCGACGCGGCCACCGTGCGGCTGCTGCGGCCCGGGGACCGGGTCGACGTCATCGCCGCCGAGGAGACGGTGTCGGGCGGTGCTGCCCGGGTGGTCGCGCGCGGGGCCAGGGTGACGAAGGTGCCGGAACCGCTGGAGGGCGCGGCCGACGGCGGTGCGCTCGTCGTGCTGTCGGTGCCGCGTGCCACGGCGGCCCGGCTCGCCGGTGCGAGCGCCACCGCGCGGTTGGCGGTGACGCTGTGGTGACGTCCCTGGTCTCGTCAAGTCGCTCGTTCGAGGGACCCAGGTGCTCCGTTCGGCGCAACGTTGACGTAGGTTGCGGAGCGTTTTGTTCCGCAAGCTGCTCGTGCGAGGAGATACCCCGAGGTGAGCGAGAAGAAGGAACCGAGCCTCTGGGAGGGCTTCAAGGCCTTCCTGATGCGCGGGAACGTCGTCGATCTGGCAGTGGCGGTGGTGATCGGCGCCGCCTTCACCAACATCGTCAACGCCGTGGTGAAGGGGATCATCAACCCCGTCGTCGGAGCCATCGGGACCAAGAACCTCGACCACTACAGCTCGTGTCTGAGCTCGACGTGCGAGGGCGAGCAGGGCATCCGGATCCTGTGGGGTTCCGTCCTCGGCGCCACGCTGAGCTTCGTGATCACCGCGGCGGTCGTCTACTTCCTGATGGTCCTGCCCATGGCGAAGTACCTGGCCCGGCTGGAGGCCCGCCGCAAGGAGAAGGAGGGCACGCAGGAGGTCATCGAGGTGACGGAGCTGGAGGTGCTGAAGGAGATCCGGGACACGCTGGTCGCACAGCGCGGCTCCGGACACGACCGGCAGTAGCGCCACGGGCGGCCGCCCTGCCGGCTCAGAGGTGGTGGGGCGGCTTCTCGTCGAGGAAGCGCTTGAGGTCGGCCGCGCCACCGCCACCCGCATCGGAGCGCTCGCCCCAGCCGCGGTCGGTGTCGTCGGAGGACTGCTGGTCGAGCGGGTCGTCGAAGACCAGCGCGGGCTTCGGCGCGCGCGGCTCGGGATCGGGGGCGGTGCTCATGCGTCCAGGGTACGGTCGCGGAGAAATTCCCCGCGCCGTCTGTTGTGCTGGGAATCATGACGTCCAGCCCCACTCCCCCGCCCGTCCCCTCCGGCGCGCCGGTCCCCTCCGGCGCGCCCGGCGGCCGGGGGCCGCTGCGCAGGCTCAGGGCCCGCGGACGCGACGAGGCGCACCGGGCGGCCTCGCCGCTGGAGCTCTTCTTCGACCTGTGCTTCGTCGTGGCGGTGGCCCAGGCGGGCATCCAGCTGGTGCACTCCGTCGCCGAAGGGCACGCGGGCGAGGGGATCCTCGACTACGCGATGGTGTTCTTCGCCCTGTGGTGGGCGTGAACCAACGGAGCAACACCATACCGTGGGGCGCTGACCAGTGCCTATGCCCAGGCAGCAGAAACCCCGCCCATGACCCGGGGGAGAGTCACAGACGGGGCAGCTCAGTGGGGCGCAGTCATCGACGCATCAGGGCCGCTGCTGCGCTCTCCGGGTGGCCGTACACGTGGTGCTGGAATTGCAGCTCGCAGGTGTCAGCGGATCCGTCCAAGTCTCCGGCGTACCTGAACAGACGCAGCGCCATGGCAAGCGCCGCACAGACAGCGCATGTGTCCTCGTCTACCGGGCCAGAACGTGGGGTCAGATGCGACTCACCGTTAATGATCATGTGGCAGTGCCTCCAGCAGTTTGGCCGCTGAGCCAACCGGCAGCGTCCCGAGTTCGACGTACGCACGTCCGCTGTTCGTGACCAGGGAACGCACCCGCGCGGTGTCACGCTCAGGGATTCCGGCGCGCTGTAGGGCTGCCCTCAGTAGTGCCGCTGTGTGCTCAGCCTCAGCGCGTGCGCTCTTGTACTCGTCCATCGGGATCATCTGGCCATCTCCTCTCGCTGGCGCCGCTCATGGGCCACGAGATAGGGGCGGACAATCCCAATCGCTTCACCGCTCAGCGGAGGCACGCGGGGCGCAGGGCGGATCGAGGCTCTGTGGCGCCCCCTGGCCGGCAGTAAGCGGCTCAGCAGCCTCGCGATAGCGTTGAGCATGTCGTCAACCCCTAACCGGTTGGTGGCCACGCCCCCGGACGTTCGCAGCGTCGCGGGGGTCTTCCGTGCCTGCCGATCGTGACCCCGCCGCGAGGACGTTTCTCCCGCCGCACTGGGGACAGTTGGGACGTCAGCGGACTAGGGTCTAAGAAGGCCCAAAAGGACAGCGCAAGGGGGTTGACACTTTGAACAGTGCGCTGAGATCCGCGCTGGAAGATGCAAACTTGACACCTCGTCAGCTTGCATACCGGGTGGGGGTATCTACCAAGCAGGTGGAACGGTGGTTGAGCAACGGTGATCTCACACCACACGCAAGGAATCGAGCGGACGCCTGCCGAACGCTTGGAGTGAACGAAGAGATGCTGTGGCCTAAAGCTGTCCAGGAGCGCGTTAAGACGGGAAACGATCGGGAACTAGTTCACAGCTACCCGTACCGGTCTGCGTGTCCGTCTACGGTCTGGACGGAACTCGTTGAATCAGCGAGCGACGAAATGTTCCTCGCTGGATACACGAACTATTTCTTCTGGACGCAGGTACCGCACTTCGCTGACACACTGCGGCGCAAGGCTGAATCCGGGTGCCGGATTCGCTTCCTGCTCGGCGACCCTGAGTGCGAAGTCACCCGACAGCGCGAGGAAATCGAGGATGTGGCGCTTTCGGTTTCAACGCGTATCCGCATCACGCTGGAGCATCTCGAAAGGCTCGGGCCGCTGGAGGGTCTAGAAACGCGATTCTCTGACCCGCTGGACGCAATCAACCATGTGAGCCTTTCTGTGTTCCGTTTCGACAGCGAGGCACTCGTCACGCCGCATCTGGCGCGTTTGGTTGGCCATGATTCACCGCTGCTGCACCTGCGCCGCCGGGACAGCGGAGGCATGTTCGACCGATTTACGGACCACGCGGAGGAGCTGTGGGGGCGAGCAGTCCCAGCGCGACCGTAGGAACGCAGAATGCCCCGCCCCCGGGCCATTGCGGCTCAGGATCGGGGCTCTGACTGTGTGGCAGCGAGTGCGGACCGGATGCGCTGTGCTCGCGCCTGGCCGATGCTCAGATGCGACTGAAGTGCACGCAGGCTCGGCGCCTTGCCCGTAGTGCTGCGCACCTCAGCGGCGAATGCACGGGCGGATTCAAGTAGCGGGTCAGGCTTCGCCGCTGGCTTCGGCTGAGGTGCATTCGGCGGAAGCGCTACAGGGGCCTCTGCGGGTCGCTCAGGCTTCACAGGCTCCGGGGTCACCGGCGAGGGCTCAGGGACGCCCACAGGGGCGCTCAAGGCCTTCACGCGCCAGAGAACCAGCGGGGCTATCGCACTGACAGCAACGACCAGGGGCACGCTCACAGGCAGCAGGCCAGCGGATACGAGGTGCGCCAGTGCATTCGTGCTGATGAGTGCGCAGACAACAGCGGGTACATCGCGCCGAACAGCGAAGCTTCGCAGGGCATAGACGTCGAGTGCGGCCGGAATGCATCCCGCTGTGAACTCACCGAACCCGACTGCACGCGCTAGCTGAAACTCGGCACTGGCCGTTGCAATCAGGGCAGCGAGCAGCGCGAGTGCGCCGAGTAGATCTCTGGGCTTGGTCATCTGACGCTCTTTCAGGTATGGGAATGCCCCCGACTCCAGCGAGGGAATCGAGGGCACTTGGTATGCGGTTGGTCAGAACCGGTACGCCACACCGCCCGTGAGGGCTACGCGCACCCTGGCTTTCAGCGGCAGTGCGCGCCACTTATCCCATGTGATCGGCGAGTAGTCAGCGAGCCATTCGGCGTACTGCGCGGACGGTAGATCAGCGACATAGGCCAGCGGATGAACCTGGGGCGCTTCCCGATTCGGTTCGGTCGAGTTTCGCGCTGCTATTGCTCGGCGACGTGCGCTCATTCGGGCCACCCTGGCAGCGCATAGCCTGCGGCGCTCAGCGAGCCGGGAGTGAGTAGAAGCGTCTCGGAGATTCGGCGAACTTCGGTTAGCTGCGCTGCGTTCACATTGGTTCCCAGCGACTCAAGTTCGACCAGCAGTGCGACCATTCCAATGCATGCGTCATCCCACAGATTCGCGCTGGGTCCCTTCCAGAGCGATGACCAGCGGGCGATCATGTCGTCAGTCCACCCCTCCGCGCGGGCAGGTGGGACAGGCACGGGCAGGGCGCACTCAGCGGGTAGGATCGTGCGAGCAATTCCGGGGCGCGAACGGCCACGGCGTAGGTTCTCGATGTTGGCCACTGTGAGTGACATCCTTTCGGTAGCAATGGGTGACTGGAACGAGGTTTTTGAACACGCGCCGAATTTTCGCCCGAGCACACTCCTGAGCGCCCTCCCCCGCGCTAAATCTCCCCGTAGGGGTCGGGTGCACCCCGCAGGGGGTGGGGGCACTGTGAGTAGTCGCCAGCGTCAATGGCCGAACGATTCGCGCGCTGTCTTCCGTGAGTGACACGGCTTGCACAGTGCCTGCCAGTTGGTTGGGTCATCCCAGCGCGGACCCTGTAGACCTAGCCCGTCGACGTGGTCTGTCTCTGTGGCAGCGGGACGCAATGGTGCGGGAATGGCAGCGCATTTGGCTGACTGGCATAGCGCGTGGTCACGCAGATGCGCCTTACTCAGGTGGCTCCAGCGGGCACGGCGCGATGACCCAGCGGAGTAGCTATCCCGGTAGCGCTGACCCTTGGCACTGCTGCGAGCGTGCGCCTGGCATTTCCCGCTGTAGGTCAAGCAGGGGCAGCCAGCGACGGGGCATGTCTGCATGGCTCCCTGGTGCTTTGCTGGCTTCGGCCCTGGGTCGCAGGGCTCATGGGCTACGGCTACGCCCTCAGGTGGCTCTGTGGTGGCCTCAGGGGGCTGCGTAAGCGTTCCTGGGGTGATCCCTCGCCAGTCGCCATCAGCGGGCACCACCAGGCCAGTGGACAGCAGCGCAATGGGCCCGTCGAACTCCTCGCCGGCTGAGCGCGTCGCGCCCTCGTAGACGAACTGTCGGCCAAATGCGACCCGTAGTCGGATCACGAGCGTCTCCGCTGGCGCTTTAGCCGAGACCATTCATAGGTATGTACTAGGCAGCGATCAGCGCCATCTGTCTGTACCTCGCAGCGCGGATGCTTGCAGATTCCTGTCATGTGTTGCCTTCCCAAGGGGCCTGAGCACGTACGAAAGTTGGTATGTGCTCAGGCCCCGATTGAGCGAACTAGGACAGCTTGGTGCGCCGGTAGCTTCGCGCGGCTATCCCTGCCTTGCGCAGGTGCACCAGAGCCAGCGCGGTACGGCCAGCAGCAGCGCGCTTAGGTTCGCCAGATGCAGCAGCGGAACGGAACACCTGATCCTTGACCAGGGCCTTGATCGCGTCGGCCATGTCAGACTCAACGCCACGCGAGGACAGATACATGTCCAGCCATGCGCCATCCGCCACCAGGGCGCCCGCAGCGTCACCACGCTGGGCAATTCCCTTGATTCGGTCGGCAAGTTGACTCGGCGAAACTCCGTCCAGAATCATCCGCACGTCAGCGCGAGCAGCCATATCGGCACCAGCAGGCATAGCCGGACGCGCAGCGAGGTAGAGATCAGCCTCAGCCACAGTGAGCTTGTCCTCAGCGGCGTCGAGAGCGGCAGTCACCTCGCTGTCCGCCTTGCTGATCTCCTCGTTCGCGAGCCGCTCACGCCCAGCAGGAAACATGGTGTCGTTCGCTCGATGCCCAGCAGCCATAGCCGTTGCTACGTCGACCTTGCCAAGAGTCGCCTTGATGTCACTCGCGGCGCTGCTAAGCAGCGAACGGACGTCAGCGGGAACTTCGATGCTGATGTTCGCAGCCTTGCTGAAGTCGCCGATCAGTGACTCAGTGGTGGAGCTAATACGGGCGATGGATTCCGCCACCAAGTCACGGTCGTTGATGCTGACAACAGTGGTGCTGCCGTCGGGGTTCTGCTGAATCATGGGCTCAGTCATTTTCGGTGGTTTCCTTTCGAGCGCCGATTGGCGCATGTGTTTTGGGTGCAGTGGCGCGCTGAACGGCGGCCCAGCGCTGTAGTTGGTCAGGTCAGCGGGATTAGCGTCGGCCCTTCCACCAGGGCAGGATTAGGCCGGTCACGCGTCCGTCGCTCACGCGGTATCCAGCGCGCTCAAGGCAGGTTCCCAGCGCACGAAACGGGATGGTCTCGCGTCCCACGCCAGTCAGCCAGCCATTCACGGCGGCATACACCAGCCCTAGAGTCGTCCAGCCTTCAGCTTCGTCGACAGTGACAGCGCGGAGGGCGTCATAGACAGCAGATGTGCGTGCGGGGCTGACTGCGGAAGTAGGCGCGTCAGCGCTCATGATGAATTCCTTTCAGCGGGTGAGGGGGTGAGGGTGATTGAGCCTGCTTCCCAGGACTTTCTAAGCCATGGGTTTGTTTCTAGAGATGTTTGAAATCAGCCTCACCTCACCTCACCTCCTCACCTTCGCTGGTCAGAGACTTGCAGCCCGTTGCAAAGCGGGTGAGTCGGGTGAGGTCAGTCAGCGGCGAAGATTCCCGGGCCGTTCCGCTCCTGCTCGCTGGTCTTGCGGATGCCCACCAGAACGGCCTTTCCCTTTGCTCCGCGCTGGCTGGTCACCTCTCCGCCCGAACGTTCCTGAATGGCCTTGCTCAGCGTGGAACTCTGCCGGTACGGGTCGACCCCTTCAGCATCTGCCCAGCCCTGGTAATCCGTCCATACCTCGCTGAGGAACACCCGCTTACCGGGGTCCAGCACATAGGCGCCAGGGAAGAACCCTGCGAGTGTGTCTGACTCGTCTTTGTAGGCGCTCACGGCCTGCTTCACGCTGTCAGGATCGGCAAGTCCCTCGCTGAACCAGCGCATTGCACCGCGCACCAGCCAGGCGAGAATGCCGGGGTATTCGGCCTCAAGCGTCTCGTGCAGGTTGTAGTCACGCTCAGCCGGCGCAAAGTACCTCTTGAACGGAATCAGCTTGATACGGCGCCAGGTGCCGGTGTCCTGCTCACGCACGGTTGGCTTGTAGTTCGTGGCCAGCAGGATGAGTGCCTGAGGGTTGAACGAATACGGGTCACGGTACTTCGGATTGACGTTCATCTCTTCGCCGCCGGTCGCATTCTTGATCGCTGCGGAGTCGAGTACGGCGCTGCGGTTTGTCTCGCTGGCCAACGCAAGGCGCGCGCCTACGAGTAGCTCTGTGTCCGGCCCACCTCGCGCCTTTCCGCTGACCGTGAACGCATCAAACGGCACTGTCGCAGCATGGTCGCCCAGGATCTTGCGCAACACAGTCAACAGAACTGACTTGCCGTTAGATCCAGCGCCGTACAGCACAGCGAAACACTGCTCGCTGGTCCGGCCGGTAATGCCGTAGCCAAGTAGCCGCTGAATGTATGCGGGCATGTCCGGGTCATCGGGGAAGATTTCCTCAACGAACCGTTCCCAGCGTGGGCATTCGGCGCCCGGATCGTATGGCACCGTTGCTGCGCGCGTTATCCGCTGCTCGGGGTCACCGTCGGCGAGAATTCCTGTGCGCAGGTTCACCACGCCATTGGGCACGGCGAGTAGATCCGGGTTCGCGTCCCATTCCCCGCTGAATCGCGTCTCAGGCAGCCCCTTCAGCATGTCCACCACGGCGTCACGGCGCGTCTTACTGCCCAGGTATTGGCTGCGCCGCTGGTCCTTTTCGCCGCGCCTTAGGTCTCGCAGCATGGTTTGCACCTCAGCGGTCACGCCGAATCCGTCATGGTCGACCATCCAGCGGTGATCGTCGCGCGGGAAGTACGCCCATCCTCGCTGCTTGCTGAAGGCCAAGTTTCCGCCAAAGCGGTTGTTCAGCGCGTGAATTGCCAGATCATCATCGGCCATGCTTCCGACGTCATCCGCGCTGGGCGAACTCTGCTGGGCGAGTAGGGCCGCTAGTGCTGCCTGTAGGTCAAGGCTGCTGATGTCAGTCATTAAGGCTCACCCCAGCCTTTCGGAGCACCGTTGCGATGCTGTCGAGTTCGCTGCGCAGATTCTGCTTGACCCGCTTTTCGCGCGCTGTCCAAGGGCTCATGCGTTCGTACTCCACGCTGAGGCGCCGGTAGCGATTCCGCAGCACGTGCAACTGCCCGTAGACATACTCAAGTTGCCAGTTGATTTCGTCAGCCGGCTCGCACAGTACGTACCCCGGCGTGGTCCTGGTGTCGCGCGGGTCAACTACCTGATGGCGCTTTGCCACAGAGTCAGCGCAGTGCGCCGTGCGGTGACCGAGAACGGCGCCGTGGGAGTGCTGCATTCGGCAGTAGGGGCAGGTGATTTGGCGCGACTCACCAGCCTTGCGGCCGTTCGGGTAGAAGTCCTCGACCAGCGTTGCGGCTACGCGCGGCTGATAGCGGTCTAGGTCCATGTTTCCTCCGTGTCGGCGGGGATGCCCTCAGCGGGCGGTGTAGGTGCGGATGGTCGGTATCGACAGGCCCGTGTGTGCCCGGATTTCCTCCTGAGTGAGTACGGCCTTTGCGCTGGGCATGAGGGCGCGCAACTCGGCGTCAGCGCTGGCAAGTTCCTCGCGCAGTCGCTTTCGTCGGGCGCCTACTGCTCGTACCTGCGCTGTGACGTCGTCCATGGGGTGTACCTCCTAAAGGGACGTGGTTCAGTCAGCAGGGCAGCAAAAAACCCCGGTCGTTGTGACCGAGGTTTGATGCGTCCCCGCCGACAGGGGGAAATCTGTGTGGGGCGCCGTTCGCTCCCTGTGCTGTATAGATAGCGAGTCGGTTACCAGCGCCCTCGCCCTCAGGGGGAAGCACTGTTCGCTGCCCTATGCCATGTAGATAGCGAGTCGGTTGCCACCGAGGAACGAACCAGGGCAACTCCGGCCGGGCATAGAGCCGCAAAGTCGGGCATACTAGGTGTCCATTATTTGGACAACGGGCATTTCCGACAGTGGGCAGCCGTCGGCGGTGGGTGTCCGTCTGCGGCACGCAAAGAGCCCCGCCCGACCACAGGGGTCGAACGGGGCTGAGAGGCTGTCAGATGGGCACTCAGGGGCTATGCGGCCAGTTGCTCAGGGAACCCGCACAGTGCAGCCTGAACGGCTTCTAGTCTCGCTATTCGCTGCTGGGTGTAGGCCGACCTATCTCCGGCCGTCTGCGCGTCGTACAGCGCATCCAATCGCTGACTGGTCTGGCGCCATTCCAACTCGCGCTCCCACGCTGCGTCTGCCGCATCCTGCTCAGCGAGGAACTGTCTAGCCGCCTCGCTGAGTCCGCGTGCAGCCCAGCGGATACCAAAGACGTTGCGGTGTTCGTCGTCGTGGCCGGTGGGCAGGGTGCAAGGCTGCGAATTCTTGCCGATCATGGGTCGCTGGTCGAATCCGGGCTGTCTGTCTCCGCAAGTTCCGTACACTGGAGTCTCCTCGGCTGAGGACACCAGCCCGGTCTACTCGCCAAAGTCCGGCCGGGCTGGTGCCAATTGTTTTCGCTGACTAGGCCGCAGTCGTCTTACGGCGCGCTGCCCATGCGTCCCATGCCGCTTCTACGGCCGGATTCGCGCTGTCGTCGTGCCAGTCCGGTTCCAGCCGATCGAGAATCGGTGTCCTGTCTCCCACGCCCTTGGGTGGCAGCAGAGAGACGCTCTTAGCCGCTGCTTGCAGTAGGGCGCGCTGCCCCTCGATTCCGGCGCCGTGCCAAAGGTCAGCCAGCGCGAACGGATCCATCAGCGGTGTCAGGTCTGCCTCTTGCGACAGTTCGGCCAGTTCCACCTTCAGCCCAGCAATCTGCGCGGACAACTCAGCGCGTAGTGACTCGTACTGAGCCTCAGCCATGCCGCCACCGATGAAGAACTCTTTCTGTAGACGCAGTTCGCGTGTTGCCGCATTGTCCAGCGCTGCGCTTACGGCACGCTTGCGTGATTCCTTGGCCGGATCGTTGTACGACAGCCAGCGTCGGGCAATTGCGTGAATGGTCGGCGATTCCGGCGACAGACTGAGAATGTGGTTAACCCACAGAACTCCAATGGCTTCGTCAGCGCGCTCACGCAGGGTGGCAAACCCCTTACACACAGACGGACCCTGGTTGATACGGGCAACGCATCGGTAATTGCGCCCCCCGTTGCCTGCCGGACCCTTACAGAAGGGGCAACGGAGGGTGCCTGTGAGAATCGTTGCTGCCTTGCGAATCCCACGCGTTCGGTCGCCAATCGTTGTACCGGGCCGGCTGCGCGCTGCGAACTTAGCCAGAATGGCCTCACGCTCGGCGAAGCTGATTACGCCCTGCCCGCATTCGATCGGGTGCCCATCCGGTCCCATCAGCGGGTTGCCGCCACGGCGCCATGTGTCCAGCGGGTTGCCGAACTCATCCTTAGTGCGCTCACGATCAGGGATGAGTGCAGCCCAACTAGGCGACTGAGCAAGGTGAATAATCGTCTGCGCACGCCACTGCTTACCCTTACGCGTCTTGATTCGCTCGCTGTTGAGTTTCTCAGCGATTGCCGCTGGTGTGTCGCCGTTCAGCAGTGCCTCAGCGATACGCCGGGCGGTCGGGTATTCAGCGGGGTCATGCTCCAGCTTTCCGGTACCGCGCGGGCAACGTAGGCCATACGGCAGCGTTCCCCCGGGCCAGCGCCCCTCAGCCTTGTGTGCGTCCCCGCCTCCCTTTGTGCGCAGCGCGATGTCTGCGGCCTCTTCGCGGGCACGCTCGCTGAGGAATGCGATAACAATGCGGGCACCACGTAGGGCACTGTCGAGCCCCTCGGTCACGGTGGCGAGTCGGGCAGAGCGCTTATCGAATTCGTCCAGCAGCAGACCAACAGCGCCCATGCCCCGTCGGCTCAGCCGGTCGAGCTTCCACACGTACAGCGTCTTACTGCGCCCCTCAAGAACAGCGGCAGTGGCTTTCTCGAACTCCTCTCGACGGACGTGAGCTTTGCTCGCGCTGCGCTGCTCGAACCAGACGCGCCGGATGCTGATGCCGTCAGCCTTGGCTGCTCGGCAGACGTCACGCACGTGTGCCCGCAGCGTGGCCAAGTCGTCGCGCTTCTTACTGCGCCTGATGTACGCCTCTGCCAAGTCGGCAGGGCCACCGGTCGGCGCGTCCCAGAGTCCCAGCGTCCGAAGTTCGTCGTCGTCGAATCCCAGCGCGCGCAGGGTGGCGAGGTCGTCTCGTTCCATCGTTCGTCCATCCGCCGTAGGTCGTTTGCCCCTGGCGGTAGCGAGTCGGGTACTTTTCGCACCGTTTCCGCAGGTCAGAGGCAGTGTTGTAGCGATGGCTCACGGGTGGGCGTGGATGAACTTCACGTGGTTCGCCTCGGCGTACGACAACGACGACGTGCTCTACCGGGTCGTCACGCTGGTGCAGATCGCCGGTGTGCTGGTCCTCGCGGCGGGGGTCTCGCGGGCGTTCGAGGAGCACGAGTTCTTCGTGGTCTGGCTGGGCTACCTGATCATGCGGCTCGCCTTGGCGGCGCAGTGGCTGCGGGCGGCCCGCTCCAGCGAGGGCCCGGAGCGGACGACGGCCCTGCGCTACGCCGGTGGGGTGCTGCTGTGCCAGGTCGGCTGGCTGGGGCTGCTGTTCCTGCCCGAGGGTGCCCGGCCCTGGTGGTTCCTGGTGATGGCGCTGCTGGAGATGTGCGTGCCGCCGTGGGCGGAGAAGGACCACCCCACGTCCTGGCATCCGCGCCATATCGCGGAGCGGTACGGGCTGTTCACCATCATCGTGCTCGGCGAGACGATCGCCGCGGCCACGGTCGCCGTGAAGTCCGGCGTCGACGAGAACGACGCGCTGGGCGAGCTCCTCCCCATCGCGGCGGGCGGGCTGCTGGTCATCTTCGCCGCGTGGTGGATCTACTTCGTGGTGCCCATCCACGACCATCTGCGGTCCAACCGGCAGGCGTTCCTGTGGGGCTACGGCCACTATCTGGTCTTCGCCTCGGCGGCCGCGATCGGGGCCGGGCTGGAGGTGGCGGTGGAACAGACGGTCGGCAAGGCGCACGTCTCCACGCTGGCGGCGTCGGCCGCCGTGACCCTGCCGACGGCCCTGTACCTGCTGGCCTTGTGGGCCCTGCACTCGCGCCACTTCAAGTCGGGCATCGCCCAGCAGTTGGTGCTGCCGACGACGGCGCTGCTGGTGATCTGCTGCACGTTCCTCGGCGACTGGGCGGTGCTCGCGGCGGGCGTGGTCTGCGCGCTGTCTGTGGTGGCGGGAGAGACCCTGGCCATGCGCAGGGCGACCCGGGCCGCCCGGGTCGCGGGGCCGACAGCGTGGGCCGGGTGACGGTGCCGGCGAGGTCCCGCTGCCTTTCGGGCCGGGCGGGCTGACGGCGCCGACCGGCTGGATACGCCCGCGGAGGAGGGGTACGCCCGCGGGGAAGAGTACGCCCGCGGGGCCGGCGTCTGGACGAGACTGGGCGCCATGAAAGTTGACGCTCTGGTGGACGCTCTGACGGATGTCTCCGGCCTGCGCGTGGGGCACGCGACACGCGCCGGCGACGGCTGGCTCACCGGCACCACGGTGGTGCTGGCCCCGGAGGGCGGGGCGGTGGCCGCCGTGGACGTGCGGGGCGGTGGTCCCGGCACCAAGGAGACGGACGCGCTCGATCCGCGCAACGTGGTGCGGAAGGTCGAGGCGATCGTGCTGACCGGCGGCAGCGCGTACGGGCTCGACGCGGCTTCGGGAGTGATGGCCTGGCTGGAGGAACGGGGGCGCGGTATCCGTGTCGGGGCGGACGCGGCGCATGTCGTGCCGGTGGTGCCCGCCGCCTGTGTCTTCGATCTGGGGCGGGGCGGCGACTTCCGGGCCCGGCCGGACGCGGCCACCGGCCGTGCGGCGGTCGAGGCGGCCGCGGCGAGCGGGCTCGGCGCACCGGTGCCCGAGGGATGTGTGGGCGCCGGCACGGGGGCGGTGGTCGGGGTGGTGAAGGGCGGCGTCGGCGGCGCGAGCACCGTGCTCGGCTCGGGGATCACGGTGGCCGCGCTGGTGGTGGCCAACGCGGCGGGGTCGGTGCTGGATCCGGAGACGGGGGTGCTGTACGGGGAGTTGTTCCAGGGGCGGGTGGAGTATCCGGAGGCGCGGGTGCACGAGGCCGCGCAGCGGCGCCTCGCCGAGACGGCCGCGCGGAGCGCGCCTCCGCCGCTCAACACCACGCTCGCGGTGGTCGCCACGGACGCGGACCTGTCGAAGGCGCAGGCGCAGAAGCTGGCCGGTACGGCACACGACGGCATCGCCCGCGCGGTGCGGCCGGTGCACCTCCTCAACGACGGGGACACGGTGTTCGCGCTGGCGACCGGAGACCGTGCCCTGGACGCCGCGAACCCGCTCGCGCTCAACGAGATCCTCGCCGCGGGCGCGGACGTCGTGACCCGGGCGATCGTGCGGGCCGTGCGCTCCGCGGAGCCGGTCGACGGTGCGGGCGGGGCATGGCCGTCGTACGGGGAGTTGTACGCGGGCCGCTGAGCAGGCCTGCGGCGCACCGCGAACCCACAGCGGGACCGGACTTTGTCGCGGTTCTGTCACGTGACGGCGTTCACCGCGCACGGACGGAACCCGACCGCCTGCCCGGTCCCTCTTCCCTCACGTACTGGAGCGGACCACGCACATCACACGAACTGGGAGCAGCCCGTGACAACGCCGGACATTGCAGCGCGGCGCAAACTGGGGGCATGTGCCGCCCTGATGGTCGGCGCCCTGACGCTCACCGCCTGCGGTGGCAGCGCCAACGCCAAGGACGACGCCAAGGGTGGCGACGACTCGGCGAAGACGTCCGTCGCGAAGATCGCCATCTCGGCGAAGGACGGTTCGACCGACGCCTCCATCAACTCGACCGGTGTGAAGGTCAGCGACGGGAAGCTGACCGACGTGAAGATGACGGTGGCGGGCAGCGATCAGGCCGTACCGGGCTCGATCTCCTCCGACGGCAAGGCCTGGAAGCCGAAAGAGCAGCTGGAGCGCGGCACGAAGTACCAGATATCGGCGACCGCGAAGGACACGAAGGGCCGTACGGCCGCCGCGAACTCCATCTTCACGACGGTCACCTCGGCGAACAGCTTCATCGGCACGTACACGCCGGACAACGGCACCACGGTCGGTGTGGGCATGCCGGTGTCGTTCACCTTCGACAAGGCCATCACGAACCGCAAGGACGTGCAGTCGCACATCACGGTCACGTCCAGCAGCGGGCAGAAGGTGGTCGGGCACTGGTTCGGCTCGCAGCGGCTCGACTTCCGGCCCGAGGAGTACTGGAAGGCCGGCTCCAAGGTCACGATGAAGATCGACCTGGACGGGGTCGAGGGCACGAACGGCGTCTACGGCGTGCAGAAGAAGACGGTCACCTTCACCGTCGGGCGCTCGCAGGTCTCCACGGTCGACGTCAACACGCAGACCATGACGGTCGTGCGGGACGGCAAGGCCGTCAAGACGATCCCGATCTCGGCGGGCAGCCCGGAACACACCACGTACAACGGGCAGATGGTGATCTCCGAGAAGTTCGTGCAGACCCGGATGAACAGCCGGACGGTCGGACTCGGCGGTGAGTACGACATCCCGGACGTGCCGCACGCGATGCGACTGACGACGTCGGGCACGTTCATCCACGGCAACTACTGGTACAACAAGGGCAATCCGCCCTTCGGTCGCCAGGGCACCAGCCACGGCTGCGTCGGCCTCGCGGACGTCCAGGGCGCCGGGGGCAGTACGCCCGCCAAGTGGTTCTACGACAACTCGCTCATCGGGGACGTGGTGGTCGTCAAGAACTCCCCCGACAAGACGGTGGCGCCGGACAACGGGCTCAACGGCTGGAACATGGCGTGGAGCCAGTGGGTCGCGGGCAGCGCCGCGTAAGCGGATGAACGACCTCCCCTACTGGGGTTTTTGACGGACCGACCGGGCCGCGCGGGAACTTTTCGCGCGGCCCGTGCGTTTTCCTGGACGTACGTTTTCTCGGTTCCCGGACATGATGTCCGGTCGAGGGGCTACCGTATGCACCCACAAGGTGACATGCAGCAACGCCGGGAGAAACCTTGAGCGTTCCGTACGAGACGGCAGCGTACGAACCCCACGACTCGCCCGAGTCTCCGGAGGAGCACCTCGCGCGACTCCTCGGCCGCGCCCTGAACTCCTTCGAGCTGCCGGACGAGACGATAAGACGGCTGGACTGCGCGCTGGCGCACGACAGTTCGCTGCACTCCGCGCACCACAGCGCGGGCCTGCACCGGGAGACGTACCGGCACGCGTGGCTGCTCGCCGACGGTTCGGCGCTCACGCTCTGGGAGCTCGTCCACAACACCGCACCGGGCAGCGAGCCGCAGCACGAGGTGTACGTCGACGAGGAGGAGCTGCGGGCGGCCACGGCACGTCTGCCGCTGCCGCCGGACACGCCTGACTTCGAGCTGCCGGTGACGGTGCAGCTGTCCCCGGTCCCCGCGCCCCGGCACGCCTACGCCGGGGACGACTCGGCGGACCACGCGCGGCGTTTACTGCGCCGCGCGGAGAACGCGGACCGGCCGGGCGACGAAACGGCGGCCCTGCTGGCCACGGCGTCCGGCCACCAGATCACCCAGGCCTTCGGCCGCCCCTGCCGCGCGGGCCGGGCAGGGCTGGGCTACTCGCTCTACGAGCACGCGTTCCTGCTGCGCGACGGCGCGGAGGTCTCCCTCTGGGAGGTCGAGCACACGGCGACGCCGGACGGGCGGCACATGTGCGAGGTGTACGCCAGCGAGGACGCGGCGCGCGAGGCGATGGAGCGGCGGGCGGCGCGGCTGTCCTAGGGTCTGTCGTTTGGATCAGGTCGCAGGGAAGCGACTGTTCTGCTCGGTGCCGGCGAGCGGGGTCTGGTGCGTGATCCAAACGACAGGCCCTAGTTGTATTGACCCGCAGGGTTGTTCACGCGGGTGATGGGTGGTTGACCTTCGAGTGCGGTGTGGCAGCGGTG